>JBCDMA010000001.1:0-42509 GCA_038744645.1 Pseudomonadota bacterium
AAGCAAACTTATACCTTACAGTGCAAACGGATTGATCTTTTCCTGCGGCAGCGGTGTTACGGCTTGTATACTTGCTCAAGCAGCATATATGGTAGGCATTTCTCCTTTGTATGTTTATGATGGTTCCTGGTCAGAATGGGGATCACGCGAAGACCTGCCAATTTCAAAAGGACACAAATCAACATAAATGGGTTTTGAGTTTTCAGTTTTAGCTACAATAGCGCTGATGCACGCTGTGGCAGTCGCTAGCCCTGGTCCAGATTTCGCTATTGTATTGAAACAAGCATTACAACAAGGCCGCAGGCTTGCCATTTACACTAGCATTGGTGTAGGGGCGGGTATCCTCGTGCACGTTGCATATTCAATCTTGGGCATTGGTTTGGTAATTAAAGCCACACCTTGGTTATTTGATATGCTGTTGTATCTTGCTGCTGGTTATCTTGTTTTCATTGGTATAAATGCGTTAAAGAGTGCGAGTCCAGCGAATAGTGACGCTATCTCGCCAAATAATGTGCAACCTATGTCAGCATACAAAGCCTTCACTATTGGGTTTGTAACAAACGGCTTGAACCCCAAAGCAACCATGTTTTTTCTCGCGCTGTTTTCTTTGGCGATACCTTCACAAACTGCACTATCAGTACAACTAATTTATGGTGTTTATTTAGCGCTTGCTACTGCAACTTGGTTTATACTTGTCAGCTTCCTCGCAAGCCACGCAATAATAAGAGCGGCGTATCAGCGCAAAGGGTATTGGTTTGACCGGATCATGGGCGGTGTCATTATATTAATGGCAGTGGTTTTAGTGTTTAGCAACTAACGAAAGATTGAATGCAGGATTCCCAACTAGACAACCATTTCAATGGTAAATACAAATTCGATATTAAGGAATTGACATCGCGTGCAAGCCAACTAAGCCGTGAAAACACATTTGCAATATTTACATCGCTTGCATTAATGATATCCCTAACCATACTGTTCTGTTTCGTTCTTTTTAGTGTTTATGGCATTGAATCGATAGAGCAGCTTGTCACATCGGAAGACAGCGGACTTGCAATTAGCTTTTTGGTTTACAACATTGCTTTAGCACCGATGTGGGGAGGTATCGCGATGATGGCGCTGTTTAGCGCTCGAGGACAAAAAGCGAATACGCTAATGGTATTTTCCTTCTTCTCTTTTTTGCCGCAACTTGGACTCGTATCCGTGCTTGTAGACACCTTAGCTCAGTTGGGATTGCAGATGTTCTTCGTACCGGCATTTTATGTGTATATGGCATCGACCTTCATCGTTCCGTTGATCATTGATAAGAAGATTCATCCATTTAAGGCAATCGTCTTATCGGTAAAAATGACGAATGCATATCTGTTCCCTATGGCCTTGGTGTACTTGATTTTCTTAGCGCTAATGATTGCAGGATTTCTCAGCTTATTTATTGGTTTTATTTGGATCATCCCCTTTATCTATAACGTAAAAGCGATACTCTATCATGACCTGTTTTGCGTTGAATCGACTATTTCGTCAGAGCAAGAAGAACCGACAGACATTTTTAATGCGTAAATTCCCTTTTTTCTTGATTGTTGTGTTTGGCTTAACTTCAGTAATGCTAATTGCTTGGCTGAACAAAAGCCCGCCATATGATGTTAGACATCTGCCTTCTGAGCAGAATGTCACCAGTGCGATCCCGGACTTTGCAACGATTGAGGACATCAACGAGAAAAAAACTGCGTATTTTGCGTATTTAGCACCGACAGTTGAAAAACATAATGCTTATTTGCTGCAGGTTCGTTCGTATTTATCCAGATTAAAGGCTGTATCACAAGTAAACACTTCTTTGACGTCGTCTCAACTTCAGCAGCTGGAATTTCTCGCTCATGAGTATAAAGTTGATATTGAACAACCAATCGTATCAGTCATAGATGAAATGCTGTTCAAAATTGATATTATTCCGATTGAGTTAGTATTGATACAAAGCGCCAACGAATCAGGGTGGGGGACATCGCGATTTGCCCAGCAAGGTTTTAACTTTTTTGGCTTGTGGTGTTTCGTAGAAAATTGCGGATTTGTGCCAATTCGTCGCAATGACGGTGCCAGTCACGAAGTTGCCAAATTTACTAATTTAGAAGATGCTGTCTATACATACATGAGAAATCTTAACCGTCACCAAGCTTATGATGAGTTGCGTCAAATTAGATATGATTTGCGACAACACCAGCAGCAGATAATGGCGAGCCAACTGGTCGAAGGACTAACGCCATATTCAGAGCGAGGCTTAGCTTACATTGAGGAGTTACAGCACATGTTAAGAACTAATCAGGAGCTGATGCCACTGTGAAGTATATTTGTATAGGGCTTTCGTTTCTCGTGTTGATTGCATGCCATAGTGCAACAGCAAAAGAACTTGAGCTTGAATATAAAAGTTTTTATAGCCATGTCAGAAAACTAGACAATGATCAGATGAATTTGCTCCAGTTTTCGTTTGGGTTTCAACATATCGAAACAGGCAAACTGTGCGAAATAAAAACTGCGAGGATCAGCACCCAAAAACAACAGATCCCGATTACTATTTCAAGTGAGAACAGGTTCAATCTACCAAAAGAACGTGTGCTAAAGCTAGCCGATGCAAAAGTTATTCTCGAGTTGGTTGAAGCGACTAACAAGTGTGACATGTCAGTTCAGCTCGAAACAAAAAATGAGGTACTAAAAAGCACGTATACGCAACAAGAGCTCACAGCTTTGTTCACGCAATACGCCACTTTTTTTGAAGATATGGGTGGTTTTCTGTCGTTTATGATGCCTTCTGTAGAAGGGTTAGTTTTTCATTTTGAAGAAGGCGATTATCGCACGTTGAATGATGGATTTGAGGTTTCAAATGGACGATTAGAGATGAACGAACAACAATTAATGAGCGTCGAATCACTTGTGCTGAATGAAAAACCGTTACGCATAACCGCGTTAACTCAGTCTTTATAAGGGTTGCTGAGTTGGAACTCAATTTGTTCGGCGAGTCGTTCAACCGCTTCAAATCCTTTTTGGGACAATTCTTCCGCGCGGTGAAACTCCAATAAACCAACATCCAACAACAGCGGCTCTATCAAAATATCAGGTGGATCGCCCGCTAAACGTGATCGACTTACTCTTGCTTGAAGTATTTCTAACGCAGAACTCATCACACTGACAATACCCGGGGCTTCTAACTTGCCGCTTTTGGTATTGTCTGAAAACCATTGCTTCATAAAACCTGTGGTATTTTTCTCTAAAAACTCGTCCGTCTTATGTTGATTATTTTCAAGTTCGCTTTCAAACCTATCTATCATTTGTGGTCTGAAATCACCAGATAGGTTTACTGCAATCACGAAATCTGCGCCCATGTTTCTGCATTGATTGACGGGTACAGGGTTCACGACCGCGCCGTCTATCAACCATCGTCCATCGTGCTCTATCGGCCTAAACAATGCCGGAATAGCACAAGACGCTTTTATGGCTTGATTTATCATCCCTTTGTTAAAGATAACTTCTTTTCCAGAATACAGATCGGTAGCGACAACCGTGAATTGTTTTTCTGCGTCTTCAAAACTCGGCACACAAAACTCTTCACGGTGCTTTTCGAACACCTTTTGTCCATTTGCCAAGCCACCGCGCCGAAAGCCAATACCTAGTAATGTGAACACTTGCCATTCTGTCAGCGAAAATGCCCACTCTTCAAGCTCATTAAGCTTGTCACTGATAAAGGCTCCACCAACGTATGCGCCGATGGAACAGCCAGATACGACATCTATTTTTACACCCAGTTGCTCCAACGCTTTGATGATACCAATGTGTGCCCAACCTCTAGCAGCGCCGGCACCTAATGCTAAGCCGATTTTCATCGCAATCCTTTCTATTGAATGTTAATTATTTGAACACTTTCTTCACTGTCAAGTGTTTCTTCTCGCTGATCAGGCATCTCTGTATCAAATGCTGTATCCCCATTGCTTTCAAAATCAAAAACGGCGTTGAGATGTTCGAAATTAAAAAGAGATCTATCCAGTAAATGCGAAGGTGTGACATTTTGTATAGCACTGAACATTGACTCTATTCTGCCTGGAAAGTGTGCATCCCAATCATTCAACATTTGTTTGATCACTTTGCGTTGGAGATTCTCCTGTGAACCACACAAATTACAGGGAATGATTGGAAATTCCATGGTTTGCGCGTACTTTTCTATGTCTTTTTCAGCGCAATATGCCAGTGGCCGAATTACAGTATTAAGGCCGTCGTCGCTCACGAGTTTAGCAGGCATTGATTTGAGTTTTCCGCCATAAAACATGTTCAAAAATAAAGTTTCTAACATATCATCTCGATGATGACCCAGCGCGATTTTTGTTGCTTTTAGTTGTGTAGCGGTGCGATACAGTATTCCTCTGCGCAACCGTGAACACAGCGAACATGTGGTTTTCCCTTCAGGGATTTTGTCCTTGACGATGGAGTAGGTGTCTTCTTCAACTATAACGTATTCAATCGAAAGCGATTCCAAATAGTTTGGCAAAATATGTTCGGGAAACCCTGGTTGTTTTTGGTCTAGATTTACCGCAACTACAGAAAATGAAATCGGCGCAACGCGCTGTAAATAAAGTAGGGAGTCTAGCAATGTGTAGCTGTCTTTGCCTCCCGATAGGCACACCATAATGCGGTCGCCTTCTTCAATCATGTTAAAGTCAGTGGCGGCTTTTCCCGCATTACGTCGAATGCGCTTTTGAAGTTTTTTAAATGAATTGGAGGTTTTAGCAAGCACAGGTATTTACTTCGATATGGCGACGAAAAGAATTATATATCATATACCTGTTAAAGTGACACGGCTCCAATAGTATTTATCATAGCCAACGTTTACAGTGGCGTATATCGGGGCAGCCGAATGTGACATAACTGCCTCTACGCGTCAGCTTTAATAACAAGGGTATCGCAGTCGATTTTGTCGATGATATGCTCAGCCGTATTACCCAAAAATGCAGCACTAAGTCCGGTTCTGCCGACGGAGCCAACTACTAATAACTCAGCGTCCAACTTCTCACATAATTCGGGAATTACATCTTCTGGCAGCCCTTCATCAACGTGAAGCCTATCCTCAGTTAAATTTAATGACGTCGCTGTTTCTTTCAATACGTTGAAGTGCTTTTCTTTTATATCCTTATTGTATTCATCCGCTGAAAAACTGGGGACCTCAACCGCGATATGAACAGGCGCACCCACATAGGTATTAGCAAAATGGAGCTCAGCGTTCAGTGCGTTTGCGATAGATTGACTTGATTTGGTAATGTACATGTTCAACCGTTGATGTTCATTGTCATTTGCATCGACACTTAGGGCAGAAACGATTTTCCCGTGGTCTGGCCAATAGTGTGTTTTTACCATTAGCACATTGATGGGACTTTCTCGTAATAGATGCCAGTCGCTTGGCGTGAAAAGCTTGTGTCCAAATTTGTCATGCGCTTTGCAAGATTTTACAATTAAATCAGCACCAACCGCTGTGGCTGATTCGATAATACCGATGTGCAGCTTTCGCTCCCACACAGGGAAAATCTTTACGTCAATATCATCTATCTTGGTCGCGGCTTGTTTGAGTAACCCCGTTTGTTTCTCTAACAAAGAAAGCTTCAATGATTCGCGTTCGTTAGTTGTCAACATATCAAAACTGTCGTAAGCATCATCGTAAATACAGCTCACGAGATATAATTGACAGTCAAGAGAGCGGGCCAGAAAAACAGCGCGTTCAAGTGCAGGTTGTTCGTCAGTGGTGGGATTAAACACGGCGAGTATCTTATTGCATTCGAACATGAGTATCTCCTACAAATTGATATACTCACATTATAATTAATGAGGTTGTAAATGCATCACAACCTCATTGGTGCAGATCAACGAAACGCTAAAATTTAACTGGCGGCAGTATAGGGGATATCAGATTCCGGTAAGCGCTGGCGCAACCCGTCAAAATCGACAATGCTGATGAGTTTGCCTTCAACTTTGATGAGGTTTTCTTTTTGGAAACGCGTCAACAATCGACTCACAGTTTCGACTGTTAAACCGAGATAATTGCCAATTTCGTTTCGCGTCATGGTCAGATTAAATTGTCTTGCTGAAAAACCTCTTTCATCAAAGCGATGTGATAGGTGACTAATAAAGTGCAGAAGTCGTTCTTCAGCGCTTCTTTTACTCAATAACATCATCATATCATGATCATTTTTGATTTCCGCGCTCATAAATTTCATGATTTGTTGTCTGAGTTTTGGATATCGATTAGAAACCTGATCAAGAGTATCGTAAGGTAGTTCACACACCATGGCAGTTTCTAACGCTTGTACATAGCTTTGATGCGCATTGTCTTTGAGCGCATCAAACCCAATAATATCGCCTGGAAAGTGAAAACCGATGATTTGCTCAACACCGTCTTTGTCACTAACGTACGATTTAAAAGAACCGGAGCGCACAGCAAACAAACTGTGAAACTTATCTCCAGCACTCGCAAGCTTGTCGTGTTTGTGCAGCGGTTTCTTTCGCTCAATAATATCATCAAGTGATTCTAGTTCATTTTTATTGAGTGCTACAGGAAGGCAAAGGTGGCTAAAACTGCAGCTTTGACAGTGTATCGACAACTCAGGAATTGTAGGCATGGACTTACGATCCGATGAGAAATTTAGATCACTGTACCCTGAAATTGCCGATAAAGCAAAACAATTGCACTTAACGCTAACAAAAAAGCAACAAATAAGCGAGTCGCTCTTTTTTGCATAATTGGAAGAATAGATTGAAATCCCAAACTGATGAGAATTAACGCTGGCATTGTCCCTAAACCAAATGCCAACATCATTCCTGCACCCTGGATTGCGCTTTGGCTTGATAGGCTCCACGTTAATGAAGAATATATCAATCCGCAAGGTAGAAAACCCCATATGGCACCGTATATCATCGCGTGGAAAGGCGTTTTAATTGGGATAAATTTTTTTGATAATGGCTGCACGCGTCGCCAGATAATGCTGCCCAATCTCTCTAGATGAGAAAGGCCTTTCCAAATATCACTGATGTAAAAAGCGAGTAAAAACAGAAAACCAATGCTAATGAAATCTAAAATAGGGAGATCAGTTACATTGGCCGAACTGATAATCGATCCTATGAAGCCGGTAAGTGCGCCCAATATCACATATGTAAGAATACGCCCGGCGTTATATGCCAACGTATACACTTCTTTATTTGCATGTTGCGGAGTGGCAAAAGAGAAGGCACTTACAACACCGCCACACATGCCAATACAATGCACACTGCCCGCCAGGCCGACTAAAAACGCAGCAGCAAATGTTACATCAGCCATGACTACTTGTCGTCGTCGATAGGCTTGTGCTTGTGTTCTTCATCGACATCGTCATCGTACAATATCGAATAACCTTGGCGATCTAAATCCTCAAATTGATTGTTCTTTACTGCCCAGAAGAAAATACCTATGGCCAAAGCAACAATAATGACAGCCAATGGGATCAGCACAAAAATAATGCTCATAATTTCTCCTAACGCATCAGACGTGTTGAATTATACACAACGATAACAGAACTAAGCGACATTCCCAAAGCGGCTTGCCAGGGCGTAAGCCAGCCAATCACCGCAAAAGGGAGGACCAGCAAGTTGTAAGTCAATGCCCAGCCAATGTTTTGCCGAATTTTTGATTTCGTTTTTATTGCAACAGAAATGAGTTCAATGACAGCGTCAATCTTGGGATTGAGCAGTACAACATCGGCTGCGTTTTTTGCCAGATCAGATGCATTACCTACCGCAATTGAAATGTCAGATGCAGCAAGGACCGGCGCATCATTGATGCCATCGCCCAACATGATAAGAGAACGACCATCTTCCTGCTGTTTTTGAACATGGGTTAGTTTGCCGTCGGGTGTTTTGTTCGGATAGTAATTTTCAATCGATAAAGCATCGGCAACTTTTTTTACGTTTCTTTCATCGTCACCACTGAGTATCGATAATCTATATTGATTGAGTTGTTTGATAAGCGCAGGTGCATCCGGTTGTACTGTATCTGTGATCCAGTATTCACATACGATTTTACCGTCGATAGCAAACAATACATTGCCGTTGTTCGTGGTTGTTGAATCGGGGTCGATGTGTAGATGACTACAAACAAATTTTTTGGAGCCAATCACACATTGGTGTAGATTGGCCGTTGCAACTATGCCTTTTCCAATAATGATTTCAAAGGCTTCAACATTGATCTCTTGAGGTTGAGAAGGCGGTTTAAATGCTTTAGCTATAGGGTGTTCAGAACGCTGTTCAAGTGCGTGTGCCAGCGCATCTATATCGTTCTTACTCAATTTATTGTCCGATGCATCCGACAAATAGTAATCAACGTTTTGAATAGAGAATTCACCTTTCGTCAATGTCCCAGTTTTATCAAAGACAATATCTGTTGCGTTATTAATCTGTTCTAATGCGTCTGCTCTCTTAAGCAGAATGCCTAATTGATTCAGTTTTGCCATTGCACATGTAAGTGCAGAAGGCGTCGCTAATCCCAATGCGCACGGGCAGGTTGCTACAAGCACTGATATTGTGATCCAAAACGCTTCCTCATTTCCTTGCAGAGACCAAAATCCATAAGTCATTGCACTGATCAGTAATACAGCGGAAACAAAATAGCGTGAAAAATTATCCGCCATAATGGCAGCCTTTGGCTTGTGGCTAATAGCTATCTCTTGCAAACGAAGAATTTGGTTCATCATCGCGAACTTAAGCGAGTTGGTAACTTCTACTTCAATGCTTGATTGTTTGTTTAATGTACCTGCATAGACTGGGTCATTTATGGATTTAACGACAGGTTCGAATTCTCCCGTTAACATCGATTCATTGATTGCACTGTTACCAGTTAGTACGGTGCCATCAATGGGAACTGACTCGCCGGCTTTTACTAGCACTCTATCGTTGACTTTTAGCTGTTTAGCTAACACGGATACCCATTCATTGTCCTGCCATTTTAGCGCGGTAGCTGGAATAAGTTTGAGCATATTTGATGATATCTCAGTGGCTTTGTGACGAGAGCGATGTTCCAAATAGCGACCTATTAAAAGGAAGAAAATAAACATGCATATTGATTCAAAATAGACCTCGCCACCGCCTTTATTTACCGCTAGCACGCCTGCGATATAGGTGGCAAAAATAGCAATGGTCACTGGAACGTCCATATTGACGGTGCCTGCCTGCACTGCTTTCAGTGCCGATACATAGAACGTACTGCCTGAAAACAGCACTACAGGTGTCGTTAGTAATAAACTGATCGCATTAAAATAGCCTGCTGTTTCTGCATCTATGTTGCCGAAAACGTCAAAGTACTGTCCCATTGCAAGCATCATGACCTGCATTGTCATCAACCCGGCTAGCCCCAGTTTTTTGATATAGGTTTTATCTTCTCTTCGGTAAGAGGCCTCATGCTCATCAGGCTGAAAAGGAAGGCTTTCATATCCCACATGTTTTAAGCGTTGCAAAATAGACGATAGATTGATTTTTGATTCGTCCCAGGTCAACATAGCGCGCCTCGCTGAGACATTTACCGAGATTTGTCTGACACCTTCAAGCTTCGCTAACTGTTTCTCAATCAACCACCCGCATGCTGCACAGGTTATTCCTTCTACCGTAAGTTGAATTTGCTTCTCTTTACCGTCGAGTATGACGAATTCTTCTTGTAACTCTGGCTCGTCATAGACAGCAAGTTTTGCCATTGTATTATCAAGTGCTGCATCACCGCGAGCTGCATGCTCAGTGCGAAATTCGTAGTAGTTCTCTAATCCATTTGCGACGATTGCGCTTGAGACAGCATGGCAGCCGGGACAGCACATATGGCGGGTAATACCGGCGATGACAACCGAGTATCGATCGCCTTCTAAATTGGGTAATCCACAATGATAACAATGACCTTCTGCCGTCGCAATGCTCATGACGACTACTCGGGGATAAGATCAAAGGGAGCGTTTTGAGGCAGGTTTATGCGTTGTTGAAGTTTCCATTCTTCATCTATCGGCATAAGACGTAATTGCCATTTGCCTTTGATGTCAAAATCTATATTTGCTCGATAGATACCATATGCATCTCTCGTCAGCAAAATTTCTGTATCGCGGTTTTCCAATGTCACATGGAAAAAGTCGAGTTTGAGCGCTGTGCCCACTTCAGGTTTTCCAGATAAAAACTCTACCGCAATACTGTCTGAAGATACGTCGACTCTGGTTTTAATATTGAGCTCTTTGGCGGTTTCAATTTTATCGAGCCTGACGTTAATACTTTTACCTTCTTTATAGTAATCATCAACAACCATTGAATTAGTGCCATCCATTGCAAATGACAAGACAATACTTCCAACGATCACAGAAGAGCAGGGGATCGCAATGAGAAACCACGGCCAAAAGTGTTTGTACCATGGTTTCATCGTTGAATTGTCCACTTTTCACCTCAGTTAGTTCGATATAACTACTGCTAATTTATAAAAAAAAGCCCCGAAAAACGAGGCTTTTTCCACACATTCAAGGGCTACAATGCTTCAACGGGTGGATTTATTTTGAAAGACCGTACACGTAAGAAGCAACTACATGTATTTTCTCTTCGCCTAGCGTGTTGTTAAACGACGGCATGACGCCATTTCTTCCGTGCGTTAGCGTTTCTGTGATGGCGCGTTTAGATGAACCATACAACCAAATATTATCCGTTAAGTTTGGTGCTCCTACCATCTGATTTCCTTTACCGTCCATACCATGGCACGCTGCGCAAGCGGCAAAGCGCGCTTTACCTGCGTCAACCAATGCGGTATCGGTGTCTGGATGATTAGACAAACTCATTGTGTAGGCCACAACTTCCGCTACACCTTGTTCACCGAATGCATCTATCCAGCCTGGCATTGCTCCAGAACGACCGTTTAATAGTGTTGTTTGAATTGCAGTCCCGGTGCCACCGTATAGCCAATCGCTATCTGTGAGATTAGGAAATCCACCGCGTTGACCTCTGGCATCAGACCCGTGGCATTGTGCGCAGTTTTGTAAAAACAATCGCTTACCAATCTCCATCGCTTCAGGGTTATTTATCAAGTCTTCAACCGATGTTTCTTTAAACGCGGCAAAGATAGGCGCAACGCGATCTTCAACTTGTTTAACTTGAACGGCATATTCATTCAATGCGCCAGACTCAATATCTGCCAATAGCTCTGCTTGTGATTGTTCTAAGGATAGGACGTGCTGATTAGAGCTTTCCCAGCCAAGAATGCCTTTAAAACCGCCCAAGCCAGGATATAGCGCAAGGTACAGTAAACCCCATACAAGCGTTATCCAAAATAAGATGGTCCACCAACGTGGAAGCTGATTATTAATTTCACTTATTCCGTCGAATTCGTGACCCATATTTTCGCCTTCAGGCACGCCTGTTTTGTTGGCTAGCGTCCAACGTAGCAACCACCAACAACCAACAATGGTACCCAAACTAATTACACTGATCCAAATAGTCCAAAAAGTAGTCATGATTTTTGACCCCTAGTCTTTTTAACTTCTTCCTTTTCATCGTCGTCGAATACGAGATAAGCATCTTCTTCAAACCGTTTTGCATTGCGTTTACTAAACGCCCACCAAACGATGCCGACGAAAGCTAGGAAAACGATGACAGTGAACACACTGCCAATTATGCCTTGTTCTGCCATTACAAATGCGTTCCTAAAACTTGAAGATAAGCAATGATTGCTTCCATTTCAGTTTTGCCTTTAACTGCATCTTTAGCACCCGCAATATCTTCTTCAGTGTAGGGAACGCCCAGCATCTTGAAGACTTCCATCTTTGACGCTGTGTCTTTCCCAGAAAGGATCCGTTCGGCAAGCCATGGGTAACCAGGCATGTTTGACTCAGGTACTACCGCTCGCGGATTAATTAAATGTACACGATGCCATTCATCACTGTAACGTCCGCCAACTCTTCCTAAGTCAGGCCCCGTGCGTTTGGAGCCCCATAAAAATGGTCTTTCCCATACGCTTTCACCCGCAACCGAATAATGGCCGTAACGTTCTGTTTCTGCCCTAAAAGGACGGATCATCTGGCTATGACAACCAACACAACCTTCACGGATGTATATATCTCTTCCCTCTAGTTGAAGAGCAGTGTAGGGCACAAGGCCTTTGACTGGCTCAAGTGCCTGTTGTTGAAACATCAACGGCAGGATTTGTGCCATTGCTCCAAAGCTGATTGCCACCAAAACAAGTATCGTTAATAGTCCAACGTTTTTTTCAACTAACTCATGTGGGTTTTTCATTTTGCAACTCCTAGCGTCGCCGTATCAGTGTCAATAGAATCAACGGGTTTTGGCGCTGTAATTGTGCGATAAGCGTTGTACGCCATGATTAACATGCCCGCGACAACGAATACGCCACCAATGAACCTTACAACATAGAACGGTTTGGAAGCTTCGAGTGATTCAACGAACGAATAAGTAAGTGTGCCATCCGATTCGATTGCTCGCCACATTAGCCCTTGAAGTACGCCAGACATCCACATAGCGACGATGTAAAGGACAACACCAATTGTAGTTAGCCAAAAATGCACATTGATCAGTTTGGTGCTGAACATTTTAGGCTGACCAAACAAAATAGGGATAAGATGATACACACTACCGATGGATACCATGGCAACCCAACCCAATGCGCCGGAGTGCACATGCCCTATTGTCCAGTCGGTGTAGTGAGATAGCGCATTAACTGTTTTGATTGCCATCATCGGGCCTTCAAATGTTGACATACCATAAAATGACAGGGAAACAATGAGGAAACGCAACACGGGGTCGGTTCTCAATTTATGCCACGCGCCGGATAGCGTCATGATACCGTTAATCATGCCTCCCCAAGAGGGTACGAATAGAATGACTGACATCACCATACCGAGTGACTGCGTCCAGTCTGGAAGTGCAGTGTAGTGTAGGTGGTGAGGACCCGCCCAAATATATAGCGATATAAGCGCCCAAAAGTGAACAATAGACAATCTGTAAGAATATACGGGTCGACCTGCTTGTTTCGGCACGAAGTAATACATCATGCCTAAGAAACCCGCCGTTAAGAAAAATCCAACCGCGTTATGACCATACCACCACTGCATCATTGCATCGACTGCACCCGCGTACAACGAATATGATTTAGTGAAACTGACGGGTACCGCCATGCTATTTCCGATGTGCAGTACGGCAACCGTAAGCATAAATGCGCCAAGGAACCAGTTGGCAACGTAAATGTGCGACGTGCGTCGAATTATCATAGTGCCAAAGAAATTAATAATGTAGGCAATCCAAACTAACGCGATAAGAATATCGATTGGCCACTCTAATTCTGCGTATTCTTTACTTGAAGTAATACCTAACGGCAGTGTTATTGCGGCTAGTACGATGACTGCTTGCCATCCCCAAAAAGTGAACTGCGCCAGTTTGTCACTGAATAGTCGTACCTGACACGTGCGTTGAACTATGTAATAGCTCGTGGCAAAAAGTGCACAGCCACCGAATGCAAAAATGACCGCATTCGTATGTAAAGGTCTCAAACGAGAGTAAGTGAGCCATGGCACGTCAAAATTTAGTGCGGGTGCAAATAGCTGCGCTGCTAAAAGAACACCCACTGACATGCCAACAATTCCCCATACAATCGTCATGATAGTAAACTGCCTAACTACCTTGTAGTTATAGTCTGGTCTTACTTGGCTTGTTTCGCTCATAACTTAAAGTTTCCGTATAAAGAGTAAATTCGAATCTCCCAAAACAGCGGTCTTAACTAATATCAATCGTTTGTCCTAGTTGAGAGTGATTTACGAGAGACGTAAACTAAGCCGTGTTCGAGCTTGCATATTAATGATTACAAATGCAAAAATAAAATGAATGTGAGATACATTTTGATCTTCGTCAATAAAGGAAAGTTTACAGTTAATAACTTGTGAAAAAGTACAGTAAAAACATACGACTAATGGCGTATACCACCCTGATTTTAGTCGTCATTTTTGGTGTGTATTGGGGTAATGTTAACGACAGGTTAAATACCTCAAATCAGTGTGCACTACTAAAGAATGAGTGCTTTTTTTCGACGCAAAAAGGCGAATTTCGATTAAAATTTGAACAGACGCCCATTGCAGAAGAAGAACTAAAAATTGCGTTTAACATACCTGATGGTTTGACTGTCCACCATGCGCATATTCAAGGCATCAATATGTACATGGGACGCATCCCCGTTCTGTTTGAAGACGGTCTACCGGAAAACACCGCTGTTACCTTTCTAGGCAGTTGTAATCTGGTTGAAATGCAATGGGTGCTGACAATTGAATATGATGTTGATGGTATTCGAGATAGTGTGCAAGTATTCTTCTCTACTTACCAATAGCAAAAAGGCTGGTGATACCAGCCTTTGCATTTAGTGTAGTGGTTTTAGGGGCACTTAACTTTTCTGAGCCACAGATTTCGACGAGTACCTTCGCTGAAATTAGCAGACAATTATTGCTGTGATTGCTGATAGTTCTTAAGACCAAGTCGTTCGATTAATCCGATCTGTTGCTCGAGCCAGTGTGCGTGATCACTTTCTGTATCATCGAGAAGTACAGTCAACATATCCCGACTCACATAATCGCTCTCTTTTTCGCATATTGCGATAACCTCCTTTAGCTTGGCCCCTACATCGTATTCTACGCGCAGATCGCTTTTCAACATCTCTTCAACATCTTTTCCAATCACTATCTCCGAGCGCGTGCGCATATCAGGAGTACCACCCAAAAAGAGCATGCGTTCAATAAGTTTAGTAGCATGTCCTTTTTCATCTTCAAATTCATGCGCAATGCGATCATAGAGTTTTGTTAGACCCCAATCGTGGTACATCTGTGAGTGGATGAAGTATTGGTCCATTGCGGCCAATTCATATGCCAATAGGGCATTTAAGCCGTTGATTACATTTTCACTGCCTTGCATTATTCGCCCTCCACTTGAGATTGTAGATAATTCTGAATGCCCAACTCAGCTATTAGGTGTCGCTGCGTTTCAAGCCAATCGAGATATTCTTCTTCATACTCCAAAATATCTTCTAACAGATCACGACTGATATAGTCCTGCTTGGTTTCACAAAGAGCGATAGCACCCCTCAGCTTGGGTAGTTGTTCTTGTTCAAAGGTCATGTCGCACTGCAACGTTTCTTCGGTATTTTCGCCGATTAACAATTTGCCTAGTGCTTGTAAATTGGGTAATCCTTCCAAGAACAAAATGCGCTCAATCAAGCAGTCAGCTTGCTTCATGTCTTTAATAGACTTTTTATATGCAGCTTTATTGAGACCTTCCAGTCCCCAGTTTTTGTGCATTCTGGCATGCAAGAAATACTGGTTGATTGATGTCAATTCAACAGTAAGGATTTCGTTTAATGCGGTAATGATTTCAGGATTGCCTTTCATAACGTATTAGCCTCCTTTTTTAAAGTTAGGAGAATAATACTATTTTATACAAAAAAATCAAATTTTCTCTTAAATATCAAGAAGTTACTAAGGATAATCATTCGTATTTAGAATTATATTTCGAGTTGTATTTTTTCCTTCTTACTTTGTTGATTTAATATAGCGATGCTTTCTTCTGCAAAACCTAGACCCGCATCAGTGAAGAAATTGAATACTTCATCAACACCTTTTTCACGCAAAGACTCGACCTCGTCTTCGTATCGTGCTATCGCAGCGATTTTGCCAGTGTATCCGCGATTCCGTAATTGATTGGTGACATTGGATGAGTCTTCAATGGAGGGTAGGGCTAATAGCACCAACTTGAGACCACTTATGTTAATGTTGTCCCAAAGATCGATATTCTCACCGTCCCCAACGATCGCATTTTTACCTTCGTTTTTGAGCAGTTCTATTTTTTGTTCATCAGCATCCATTCCACAGACGTCCGTATTGAGTTGTTGTGAAAGTGCTTCAAACGCCCCTTTACCAACACGACCCATGCCGATGACCATGACTTGCACATTGCTCAGACAAGGATAGACATCTTCTGCAAGCGGTTTTTTGCGTTCAAATTGACGCAACTGTTGACTGCTATGACGATAAATATCATGGGATTTTTTATAAAACACACTCGTAAAAATGAACGAAAATGACACTGCGAGCGCAATTATAACAAGCCACTCGCTATTGATGATATTCATTGACACGGCAAGGGATGCGACAATTAGCCCAAACTCACTGTAGTTGCTCATGACGCTTCCGGTGAGAAATGACGTTCTCGCGCGCAGTTTTAACGCTGAAAATATTTTGAAGAATAGGGCGAATTTTACCGGTATCAAAAGCGATAAGCCCAAAGCGATCATCGTGATCTCGGTATTGGGCAATGCTGTTAAGCCAATTGACAGAAAAAAGCCAATGAGAAAAATATCTTTAAAACTGAGCAATGCTTTTGCCAGTTCACTCGCTTTATCGTTACCTGCCAACAGAATGCCCATCACCAATGCACCAAGGTCGCCTTTGATACCGACTAATTCAAACAATTGGTATGCACAAAGCGCGAGTACAAAACCGCATAAGGGCAGCAACTCTCCGTGACCTGCTTCTTGGAGTAAGCGTTTGAGAAGTGGCGCCAGTGGGACAAGTAGCAATAAGCCAAAAGCATAAAATGTAGGTACTTTGCCCGTTGCAAAAACCATAAAGAGTACTGCAAAAATATCTTGCATGATCAAGAGACCAATGGCCACTTTGCCGTGCCGAGTCCTTACTTCTCCGCTTTCTTCGAGGATTTTGATAACACAGACAGTTGAACTGAATGAAAATGCAAATGCGATAATGACTGCCTGAGACAGTGCAAGCCCAGAAAAGTAGGGTACGGATAAACTGGCAAGCAATACAATTATCGGCGTGAACACCAAAATCCAAATACTGGTGTGGATCATGGCACCGGCCCAAATCTCAGCTTTGAGCAAGTCTTTGATATTCAGTTTAAGCCCAATCGTGAAAAGCATAACGGTGATACCCAGATTGGCTATAGCTTCAATTGTTGGGTTGAGCTCTATACCAATGGCATTACCGAAGAAACCGGCAATAAGAAATCCGATTAACGGTGGTTGATAGATCAATTTACATAAAAAGCCGCAGACGAATGCGATAGCAAGAAGTAAAACTAACAGGTAATCCATTGAATCACAGATATATTTTACATAACTGCGTATTTAAGCGTGTTGTGTCCTATTTAGCAAATTTTAATCGAATTGATATGCGGTGGATCAACCAACCCCGTATATTACTCGGTTAGCATTCTTACCTCTTCATCACTTAACATTGTGTGAAATGCTATGATGAATTGGATGATGTAGTAATGCGGTACTTGCTCTTGCCTCGTAAGATCCCGCAGCGTAGACAATTTACAGTTGAGTTTTTCAGCGAAGCAACTAAGAGGAATGCCTCTGTGTCGAATAAATCGCATAAATGCGCGTCCTGTCATAACTACCTCCAAATATTGCGAACGTTAATATAACAAATAATTAACATTAGTAAAGTTATTTTAACACATACATAGGTATGAAAAGTGATGGTGTTTAATCAGTTCATTTACTGTGAAAGGAATTGCTTTACTGCTTGAGCCGTTTCAGTAGGGCACTCTACCATTGACATATGACCAATTGATGAAAAAACGCGAGGGTTACTGCCCGTCAACATTCGCCAATAATCTGCATCAGTGACAGGCAAGAGCCCATCACATTCACCCCAAATCACAAGCCACCGGTCTGGCGCAATTTCAAAAGGGTCAGTGAAAAATTCGTCTACATTAAAAAAGTCTAAAAATTGATGACGGAGTTGTTCGTATTTTTCAATATAGTTTTTTTTTGCAAGAAAATTGATGACTGACCTGGGGAGGATGGGTGGTTTTACCATTGAGCGTTTATAAAAAGTATCAAACTCATCGAGGTCATTAATTAAAAAGGGGATCTGTCCCTTCTTGCTTTCTTCTAGGGCGAAGTCAGATTTCGCGCCTGCAGGGTCGATTAAAATGCAACGTTTGAAAAGTGATGTATGTTGACTAAACAAAATAGCAGCAACCATTCCTCCCATTGAGCTACCAATTACAACCACTTCAGTCAGTTTTTGCTGCTTAATGAATGCAACGAGCATGTTGGCTTGCGTATATGATGAGTAATTGTTTTGTGCAGAGTATGTATTGTCGCCGTGTCCCAATAAATCAGGAATGAAAAGTCGGTGCGATTGGGTAAAGTGCTTGGCAAAACGAAGCCATATATGCCTGTCAGCACTGAAGCAATGAAGTAGGAGGAGGGTGGGCTTACCCATGTTTCGATTGTCATAATACGTTATCTGGTCGTCACCTAAGATACAGGTATACGTGGTCAAGCCTGCTATCTTTGATTCGATAGCAATTGAAAGGGAATACAAGTGCTTGCCAATGATTGGAAACGGCAAATAGAACAGCGTGACCAACAAAAGGGTGATGCCGAAGATAACGAGAAGGGCGGTCATGTTCCATCCCTTGTTATATATTGTTTGGATATGATTGAACGTAGTACAGGGCCGATGGTTATACAAATTCTCTTTAAAGAGAGATTTTATAAGATATTTCAGTATTTATGTGTTTTATATTCGTTACGCGTAATTATGTTGTGAGCATTTAATCCTTGGATTGATAAATAGCAAAACCGAATCTGCTTAGATAGTCATTACGTGCTTTAATACTTTTTCTAAATAGAGTGCAAAGCCCTCAATTGCATGGAACATAGAAATCGTTTTATTGCGATTCTTAATAAGTACCATAGTATGAAAACATCAACGATTAATACTGAAGTCGCATGTTAACTTGTCGATAAAGAAATGTTAGGAAATGTAAAACACGACTATCGGTGTTTTACAGTCGACTGTAAATTTACAAGTGAAGGCCACCTCAAAATGAAGCTACAAACAAAATTTTTGACCATTATGGGAGGCGCAATAATTGCACTTACGATAGTCGTAGGCGCCATTACTGCATTTAAAACATCATCGAGTATACAAGCGAACGTGACTGAGAGCACCGTAAACATCTCATCGCGAATACAAAGTACATTGCAAGTGACGGATAACATTATGAAGGAGCGTGTGGTAAACAGCATGCGTTTACTAAAACAGCGAACACAAGCGCTTGGGACACCATCGCTAGGTGAAAATGTTTCCGTCAACGGTGAAAAGGCTCCAAATTTGTTGTTTGGTGCGGAAGCACAGGGAAACAACTTCTCTGTCGTCGATGGTTTGACCGATATTATGGACGGAACAGCGACAATTTTTAGTCGAAAAGGCGAAGACTACATACGGATCTCAACGAACGTCATCAAGAACGGTCAACGCGCTATTGGTACTAAATTGTCTCCAACAGGCAAGGCAATTCAACAGATCCGTCAAGACAAGGCCTATTATGGAAAAGTAGACATTCTGGGTATGCCGTTTTTAACCGCATACGAGCCGATAAGAAATACTACTGGTAGCGTTATCGGTATTTATTACGTGGGTTATTCTGCTGATTTGCGGGCCGTATCCGATTCAATATCAAATGATCGCGTTCTTACAAATGGTTTTGTCGCGCTCGCTGACAATGGAGACAACGTTAGATTACATTCTAACAATAAGGGAAAGGACGAAATTCAACGCATCATCAAAAGTACTGAAACAGGTTGGGTGGTTAAAAAAGAAGTGTTCCCACAGTGGGGTTATAATATATATATTGCATATCCACAATCTGATGTTTCATCATTGATCACGTCTGAGGTAGTTAAAAATATCGCTGTTATTATTGCGGGTGCGTCTGTTTTGATTCTACTTTCATACTTTTTGATGTTACACATTGTCGGTAAGCCATTGAATTACTACATTGCTTCTGTAAATGAAATTGCCGACGGCAATGCGGATTTAACGGTTAGATTTGACGACTCGAAAAATAATGAATTTGGACAGATGGCAAAGGGATTTAATAAGTTGCTAGCTAGATTGCAAAAATCAATGAAGGATATCAATTCATCATCATTAAAACTGAAAGATGTTGTTTCTGAGTTATCTAACACGGCATCTAATTCTTCTATATCTGCGACAAGACTGAGCGATGAATCCATTCAAGTCGCTGTTGCTATCCAACAAATGAGCACAACGGCAGACTCCGTTCAAGAGAATGCCTCACGCGCGGATGAAGCAGCGCGAAAAGCGATTACTGAAGCGAATAGTAGTTACGAAGTGTTACAAGAAAGCATCTCAGCAATAAGACTCCAGGCGTCTGAATTAACAGAATCAATGACTGTGATAACGGAACTCGCAAGTGCAAGTGAAGATATTGGCGGCGTTATGGACGTTATTAGTAACATCGCAGAGCAAACTAACTTGCTAGCACTAAATGCGGCCATCGAAGCTGCAAGAGCCGGTGAGCAAGGTCGAGGATTTGCAGTAGTGGCTGACGAGGTGCGTTCCTTAGCAAGCAGGACACAAGAGTCTACGACTGATATTCAGAATATGATTGAAAAACTTCAACAAGGCAGCGCAAAGGCGTGTGAAATGATAGAGCGCAACAAAACAGAAGCAGAATCCAATGCAGAAAAAACGGCCTCTGTTGGCGCTGCCGTTCAAAAGGTTGTGGACCAAGTAAGAGACATATCAGATTTGAATACAAATAATACTGCATCTGCGCAGGAACAAGCATCGGTATCTAACTCAATTGCGACTCGTACTGAATCAATAAAAACTTCAGGCGAGGATAACGCCGTCACTGCAAAAAGGCTTGAACAGTTGACTCACGAACTTTCGACAAATACTGAACAACTCGACAGCATTCTGAAGAGTTACACTTGTTAAATCGAGACGTGACATGAACAAGTTATATGTCGCTTTAACATCTTAAAACGCCGCATAGCAACAACGCCGCCTTGTAAAGCTTAATGAAACGATGAACAGGGCGGATACCAACGTCAAATCCATTTGTCTACATAATCCTGTTGCAAAAACTTTCGCTCTAAAACAGCTGCGAGCTGACGATGACAGGGGACTTATCAATACTAAATATTAAGTGCGAATTGTGCACATGTGGATAACTTGTGAATAATACCCTATTTAACATAATATACATTATAAGTAATAAATAAAACTGTTAATAAAGTTAATAATCAATTAATTCAACTGCTTATAAGGTTAATTGCTCAAAGTATTCAAAGGATTATTAACAACACAGTTAATTACACTGCTACTGTCTGTATTTAGTGATTTGGCAAAACATCTATTTGTTCTTGAAGATAAGTTTGGCTCGAACTTCTCCATTACAGAACCGCAGTTGGTTGCTGAAACCTCGAGTCCAACCAATAAAAAAGCCACGAAATCGTGGCTTGGGTTCAATTGTGGATTAGGTCTAATTTGCGAGTTGATTCAAAGTAGACATTAAGTTGTTACTGTGTTCTTCCATTTTGTTTAGTGCAGCTGATACCTTGTCAGCATTGTTTTCTTGATGTGCTTGCAGGGCATCTTTTGCTGCGCTTTGTACCATTTGTTGCTGTTGACCAACGCGTTTGAACACATCCGATTTGTTTAAATTTGCGTCTTTTTGGCTTTTGTACCATTGCTCAAGACGCGCAGTTGTATGGCCAGATAATTCACTTACGGATAGCGATTTATGGCCGCTTACTGCTGCATATACATCTGATTTCCATACAACGTGATCAAGCTTAATTGTTTGGACGAAAGAAGCGACAGAAGCCATCGAGATAGTCATCTTCATCTTTTGGCATGACTCTACAATCTTTCCATAACTTTGACTTAATTGTTGAAAACCTTCACTCAAACTATCGTTGTTGAGTTTTAGATCCGATGCTGAACTAACAGATTGTTTGGTTGAATGTATGATGCTTTTTACAAGATCTGACACTTCATTTGCAGATTTATTTGTTTCATTTGCAAGTGCGCGAACCTCGTCTGCGACCACACTAAAACCGCGACCCGCATCCCCTGCTCTTGCAGCTTCTATTGCTGCGTTTAATGCCAGTAAATTGGTCTGGTCTGAAATGCTTGTGATGGTCGTTACGAATTTATTGATGCTGTCTGCTGTCGCAGACAAGCCTGAAATATTATCACTCATTTCAGACATCTTTGTGCTTACTATACTCATCTCAGTCGTGATTTTTGACAATGAATCATTTGATTCTGTAAACACAGTATCCATGCTACTCAATTCAGCACTGTCGTCATGAATAGATTGATAAGCTGTCGCGACAGCCTCGCGGATATCATCTAGCTGTTTGAAGGATTGAACTATTGGGTCCATCAATGTATTGGCATTAGGCTTCGATGATTCGTAGCCTCTAATTCTGTCGGTTAAACTGGCGTTTTCGCTCTCAAGGAATGCAATCCTATCCTTAAGGTTTTGATTTTCTTCGGCAGAGTGCTTTATCGTTTTATCTGATTCTACTAACCGTTTTTTACTTACAAACATTGCTTAATATTCTGTTTAAGGGCGTGTACATATGTATCGACAATGAGAAGAGATACATAATATCGAATCGATAAAAAATCCCCAAAGCCGATACAAGAGTGTGTTACTTTATAGAATTTTGCAAATAACAATTTACATGCGTGTAACACCCTATTCGCTGGGAGGCTTCAGGCACTTTGCTAGTCCCTTGCAATGACAGATGCATCAGACTAGTATCGATTTAAGGCGTATCATTTTCTCATTTTCATTCTTACGGCGTTGTCAGTTGCAGCATTAAAAGGTTATTCACATGAAACGAACTAACGCGAAATGAAATAGCACAAAACGACATTAAGATTAGGAGCGTTTGGATGTCAAAAGATAACTGGCAAGTTTTTCAACTTTCTCAACTGCTAGATCAGGTCAAGCCAGGTGAAGTGATGTTTGACGAATTTCTGCACACCCCATCACTTAGCTGTTCTGTTTATCACGTACCCGCGGGTTCAAAAGAAATGCAAAGAGCGCATGTTGAGGATGAGCTCTATTATGTGCTCAAAGGAGCTGGTATGTTGCGTATTGAAGGTGACGAACACATTGTCCAAAGTGGCACTCTGCTTTACGTGAGAGCGGATTGTGACCACACGTTTTTCGAGGTCACAGAAGACCTTACTGTGCTAGCGTTCTTTGGTTCTGCCCGATAGCGTGTTGTTGACGTTTCATATTATGGTCACAAGTTAGCATAACTACTATGTGAATACGTCTGTTATAGATTTGTTCTATACAAAGCGATACATCCTGATTGTCCGCTCATGAGCTAGCAAGGGTGTTGGATATAATATGCGATTGCTGGGTGCAGTATTTATCTTCAAAGCTATTCACTGACATCGGTTTTTCAAAACAGTAGCCTTGCACCAAATCCACACCATTCCCCGTCACCCATTGCAATTGCTCTTCGGTTTCGACGCCCTCGGCCACAATGGTCAAGGAGAAGTTCTGAGACAGCTGGATGATTGCATTGACGAGATTATTACTGCGTTCATTCTTTCCTAGATCCGAAACAAAACTCCTATCAATTTTGAGTTTCTGAATGGGTAGATCTTTCAAGTAACTTAAGGATGAATACCCCGTGCCAAAATCATCCAGCGCAAATCGAATGCCCAATTCACCAAGTTGTTTAATCTTTTCAATGGTGTCTTCTTTGTTTTCCAATGCGGCACTTTCTGTGATTTCAAATTCCAACAGTCTTCCTGATACACCATAGTGTCTAAGCATAAACTCCATTGCATCTACAAAATCTGGTTGAGCAATCTGCTTAACACTTAAATTAACCGCCAAGACAAATCCATCCGGAAGCGTTCCCAAATCGAGTTGTTTGCGCAGAAACTCGATGGTTTGTCGGATGAGGTCCTCCCCTACTTCAACAATCAAGCCACTTTCTTCCAAAAATGGGATGAATTGGAGCGGCGGTACATCTTCATCGTCACGACGCCAACGCATCAACACTTCAGCGCATTTCAGCAGTGTTCCGTCACTGGAGAAGATCGGCTGCAAATCAAAGTAAAATTCATTGTTTGCAATAGCGTCTTTGACACCGAGTTCCATTTTCAGAATTGATGCCGCCCTGGCAGCCATGTTGCCTTCAAACACAGTTATCCTGTTTTTGCCCTGGCGTTTTGCTTCACACATTGCTGTTTTTGCTTGCTGGATGACGAGGTTTGCATCACATGGATGCTCGTAGCAAACGACACCGATACTGGCCGATAAGCTATAGGTGATGTTTTGTACGGTGATGGGTTTATTAATGCACTTACGCACGGATTCAGCGAGTTGCTTACAACGCACGTTTGCGTTTGAATCATCGACAAGCGCTTCAGGGAAAACACAAAAGAATTCATCACCGCTTAGTCTAGCAACTGTGCTTTCCGGTGAAAATGTCTTCGATAAGTTTTGCGCGATAGTGCTGATGATAGTATCACCAAGTTGATAGCCAAGTGACTCGTTTAGACGTCTAAAGTTATCAATATCCACCAATACCGCGATCCCTTTGGATGTTCCTTTTTTACTGTCATCGGAAAACAGTTTTGTGACTTTGTTTCGGTTAGGCAAGCCAGTGAGCGGGTCAAAAAACGCCAGATACTCTACCTTTTCTTCTGCCTCAATCCGCGCTGAAACATCCGTTGCTGTTATAAGCACGCTCTCATCACGGCCACTTATATACTTTATGAGCAGAAGATTCAGTGTTTGCTCTTGTCTACTGGCGTTTTTTACCTTGATTACCTGCTCATACCTCAACTCACAACTTCTAATGAAGTTAGTTATGGCGCAGTACAAATCGCTATCAATGGGTGAAACCACATCAAATATATGACTGTCTTTTATGGTGCTGATTGAGCGGTTTAGGAAGATGGATGTAGCGTTATTGGCAAAGACGATGTTTTGTTGATGATTAATCGCAAAAACAACGGCATCTGTGGTGTCTAATATAAGGCGCAAGTGTTGATGCCTTTCATCCAAAAGCAATCGGCTATCAGCGATTGTCGTCAACATTTTATTTGCTGCATCTACGATGAGACTAAACTCATCTTCAGGGTTATTACTTATATGCGGAAGCTGATGTTTGATATTGTTCTTTGCGCTTAGACTGTAAAAATGATCGGCAAGCGTTTTAAGCGGATTGGCAAGGGTGTAATGATAGAGTGTGCCCAGTGTTATGGTCAGCGCACCTAAACTGAGTAAACTGAGTAAAAAATTAAACACAGTACGATCGTAAAGATCTGCGAGCGCAGCATGGTTATTGATGGCAACCGTTATTACCCCTACATTTTTTGTTTCGCCGTTTATTTCTTTTGTTAGAGGTAGGTTGCGCTCTTCAACATGGTCCACGAAAAGTGAAAGAAAGGCACGTTCAAGTACTCCTTGATGCCGCAGCGAATTATTGTACTCAGACAATACAGCACCGTACTCAGTCGTAATTGACGCACTTGCTAAGAAATCATGGTGCGCTAATCCTTTCATTAGCAATTCGGCATCACTTGTTGACGCCCTCCAAGCAACCTCGGATGCAGAAGCTAACGTGGTCTCTAAAATGCTTTCGACATTTTCAGATACAAGTTTACTCTGCTGCTTCGCATCTAGGATCATCTTCAGCACTGACATTGCGATGGCAAACCCCAAACAAATGATTGCAGTGCGAATTAGCAGACTGAAAGTTAAATTATAATGATGTTTCATTTAAGCCATTTTTCGTAGGCCAACGGATAAAAAGATGAAAAGTAAAAAACACACTTTTTGTGAGATTTACTGCTGCGTATTAGAAGAAGTATCGAATATTTGGATAAAAACTTTATTTTTTCATACAAAAGTCTGAGCTATCGTTGATGAGTGAGGTTTACGAATGGCTAAAAATGCAGGATAGACGATGGACGAAATCCATCATCTCTGCGGTTTGATTTACCGAAAATCGTTATAAAAATGCGCTGTGTAAATGGGGCTCGACAGACGCATTTAACGGTCTTGTTATTTGATTTGTTGTGCGTTCCTCAATGTGTGCACGTGAAACGTAACGAAAAATAAAACGCTACAGCGCTAACATACCTTTAATCTCTGTCGCGCTGTCGGCAATTGTTATCGCTTCTATTCGACCCTCGTTTAATTTTACTACAGTAGTCTTGTCATCTTCGCGCGGGATAGATACCAATTGCTCTTTATCTCTTGCCAGTGCAATGGAGTATGGCAATTTTTGTAATCGTGGCATGGCAATGAATTTTGAAATCAAGCCGGGCATGCCACTAATGTCAGCAAAAAACTGTATACCTGCATTATTCATTGATTCGGCAGTTTGCCCATCCAGTGCATCTCTCGCAATATTGGTGCCATCCATATCATGTGCAAAAAGCAGCCATTTTGTGTCCGTTTGCAATTGCTGCGTCTGTTCAAATTGATCTTTAAGTGCAGGCAGTATTATTTCATCCCCGATCTTAACGTTTGCAAGCGACGATAACGAAATGCCAATTAGCATTGAAACAAGGGCGAACATCCGAAAGACAGTACGTAGTGATTTCATGTTATTGCTCCCTAAAACTCTTTTATACGTGCGTAAGCGTATTTGGTCCGCTGAAATCAAAAAAAGTTACAAGAACTATTTCTAAAGCCCATATCTCTTATGGTAAAGGTGAGTATGGAATACAGAATATCGAAGAGTATAACGAGTAGTTCTATCGGAGTCGGTATCGATACTTAACGGATCTAATAATTTGATAGAAATGGGAGGTTTTTGACGAGGCCAATGTGTTGTAATGCGCTTGTCCTACTTTTTTAGCAAGTCAAAACAAGGGCACTTTTTACAGCGTTTAGATTCTGATTTCCTATACTTTTTACAGCATTTCTTTTTGAGTTTTGATGCTTTATTTGTCTTTGATATTTTAACTGCGCACTTCACCTTAGTTTCTTTGTCTTTTTTTCTTTTTCCCATAAAGTGCGACCTGTAAGCCTTTTATTCCTTTTCGTGAAATTCGTAAAAGAGTTTTGAGTACTTTTTGAAATGACATTGACCGTGCGTTTGTTGTCTTAACACACGCATGAGATAAGTATACATTAATAGCGCACAGAAATGCGTCAGTAAGCGGCAGTATTGGGCGTCTTAGAAATATGTAAGACCCATTCGAGAGTATATCGACTAAAAACTTCAAATACCGTGTCATTGCTAACACGGTATCGTTAAATTGACTATAAACGGCGTGCGAATACAAACATCTAAATAAAAAGCTATTTTTTGCTTTTTGTAACGTTACCAAATCGTCGGTTAAAGTTTGCTATTCGTCCTTCAGACTGAATCACCTGTTGTTTACCAGTATAAAATGGGTGAGATGCTGATGAAGTTTCGACCGTGTAATAAGGGTATGTTTTACCGTCTTTCCATTCTAATGTTCGACTGGTCTTAAGCGTTGAGCCAATAAGAAAATACTCGTCAACACTGGTGTCGTGGAATATGACGGTGCGATATTCAGGATGAATTCCTTGTTTCATTGAGTTACCAAATAACGTTTAACTTAAAAAGGTCGTAATAGTAATTATTCTCATTGATAAAGTAAATAGTTCAGCTTGCCTTTGTAGCTCTATAGGTAAAATATCGCAATTTATAATAATGAATGTGTGTCCTCCGTTTTCAATATCGGACAATGTGTAACATCATCATTAATGCTTAAAGAAACAGGGATGAAAATCAAAAACACGCGTGATCTTCGACTCCTTATTGATCGTTGCATGCCCTTAAACGATTCAAAAATGTACCTTATTTTAACTATCCATGCAGATAGCATGTCGCGTTGACGTATTTTGGACTTACAATGAGATTATGAAGTTATTAAATACAACTGATTATCATTTGCATTAAATCGAATAACGAACTATCATCCACGTTTCATTCACTAAGGACATTTAAAAAATGCAAGTATTAAGTTCTTTGAAAAGTGCGAAAAGTCGACATCCTGATTGTCAGATCGTAAAGCGACGTGGTCGTCTTTATGTCATATGCAAATCCAATCCTAGATTTAAAGCCGTTCAAGGAAAGAAAAAGAAGAAATAGGTTTATCTCGCTTGGCTTCAATCCAAGCGCGCGTGTTTTTGGGGTGTCAGGCCCCCAAAAACGCGCATCCTTCTTTTTAGATTGATTCCGACGGCAGCTTCTAAAAACACTATCATGCCCATCAAGGAATTCTATGAAACGCATTCCGGTAACAATCCTTAACGGCTTTCTTGGTTCGGGCAAGACTACCCTTTTACGTAGCCTCCTATATCAATGTAAAGATGATGCATCTCACCCTTCTGTGATTGTTAACGATATGAGCGAACTCGATGTTGATGGCGTGCTCATCGGAAATACACCAGTAATGGATGCTGATTTAGGTAACTTTATTACCATCAGTGGCGCTAGCATTAGCAGTAGTCAAGGGCTACGACGATTAGACACAGCATTGAAACAGTTGTTAAAGACAAGTAGACCTCCTTGGATAATTATAGAAACTTCAGGTAGCTCTCACCCACTTCCACTTACTCAATACTTTAAAAAACAGAAACGTTTCCTATTAAATGGCATAATCACTTTGATTGATGCTACTTGGATGATGCAAGAATATGACAGCGGTAGGCGGCTGTTATCAAAATGGCAAAATAATTTGCAATCAAATATAAGGGGCATTGAAAATCTGCTGGCTGAGCAAATGCTCTTTTCCACGCTTGTGGTGCTTACAAAAAGCGACAAATTGCAGCAAGATCAGCTAAAAATCATCGGTGAGTCGCTTCACCCTATAAATCCATACATCTCAATTTCCGCCGTGGCGTGGGGGAAAATCGCTTCAAAATCTCTAAAGGACATGCCTGAATACAATTACCACCTGGTGGATAATCTAGTTCAAGAACTGAGTGGTGAAATTGATAAACCCCTTCAAATATATGGAAGGAACAATCAACAACTTGTCGCCAGAGTGATACAAGATGATAGGCCGTTTCACCCTCTTCGTTTGTGGGACGTCTGTCACAATCATTTGACGCAAGGTGTGTTTCGAAGCAAAGGCTTTTTCTGGTTGCCTACGAGGGACGATGTTGCACTGCTGTGGAGTCAAGCCACAGGCAATATGGGACTTGAAATTGTCGGTTTCTGGCGAGCGACAATTTTTGATGATCCCGATGAAAAATTTACTGATGAACACCGAGAGATTTTTCGCAAAAAAATTGAAAAGGTCGAAAGCAGGTTTGGAGATCGCCGATGCCGATTGACAATAATAGGTCAACAAGATGATGTCGGTGCTTTTGAGGATGCGTTAAAAAGGTGTTTTCTTACCGAAGAAGAATTGATGACATGGCAACAAGGCAATGATTTTATCGATCCGTGGCCAAAAAAAGTAGCGAAGCTTGATTCAAGCATGGACGGTTTGGATGGTAAGTATCTCTCATCAAGAATTTGATTTGCGCCCCAATTCTCCCGTTCTATTTTTCTCCTTGGTTCCCACTGCGATCATTGTGTTTCGCGCGTTGTGAGTGGATTGGCTCACTAGGCGTATTTGTCACAACGCAAATACCACGGCATTTGCTATTTAAATTCAAAAAGATATTGTATTTAACTCAACCAATATAAATGCGTATCCATTCTCATACCTATACATGGGTTATAATATTCAAGGTTTTCTACCAGATGTTTTAATCCACTTAATTGAGTGGTGTATCAATCAAATCGGTCGCTAGAAACTGTGTGGCGAACAACAAGATGGACTGGACACATCATTCGATGTTAACCGCCGTTTGGTCAGAATGCTTATCTGACAAATGCGAATTGAAACACTCTTTCGCTGCTCGGCGGATTTATTAATGTAGTACACGTAGTGCTTTCTCAGGAAGAAGAAGCGGTTTTAATAAAAAGAGGAGTAGGTCAAATGAGAGCTGTCTTAGCTGTCATACTGTTTGCCGCTATCGTGGCATTTAATGTAACGGGTGATCAAGCGTCTGATAATCGAGCAGAGCATGAGATGTTGCATGGTTTGTCTAAAGACACATTGATTTCGATCATCAATGATAATGGCGGTTCAGTTACCAAAGAATACAAATTCATCAATGCAATTGGCGCATCTTTAAATAAAAAACAGCTCTCTTTAATTACGGGCAAGTTTTCTGAGCGCCGCGTAACTAAGAGCTCAGAAACCAACGTGTCTACAGGCATTAATAATGCGGGTCCATTTGTAGAACGGATATCGATTCTATTCAGAAAGAACGGACTGACCATAAATAAATCCTACTTAAGATCCGACATGTAATGCCGATTAATTAATACGATCGCCTATACATTTATAAGACATATAGAAAGTGCTCTAGAGAGCGCTTTTTTGAGTGGTAAATATTGAAACCAACTTACCTTACAACATTCTGTATTGTACTTCTTGTGCTCTCCTTCCAGCCCCTGGGAGTGCAGGCGGACATACTGTCCCCTACCTTCCAACAACTTCAATTCCAAAACCTTGACCCAGAACAAACAGGGATCCACCCTGCAGTCAATACGATCGTTCAAGATAAAGAAGGTTTCATCTGGCTGGGCACTCAAGACGGATTAGAGCGATTCGATGGTGTTAACTTTGTACATTATTATATGAGCAAAGATTCCAATAGACGCATAAGTAGCAACTGGATAAATCACGCTTTTGTTGATTCCGTTGGCAATTTATATATTGCTACAAGTGGAGGAATAGATCTATATGACTATTCTACTCAATCGTTTAGTCCGTTAAATGAGCAAGTTGAAGGTTTACCAAATCAAGAATATGTGTCTATTGTCGAAAGTACATCTGGCAGTCTTTGGTTTGTCTCAAGTTCTAATGATATCTATCTTTATAAACGCCAGAACAATGCGTTAACGCATTTTAGTTTAGAAAACAAAAGCACTAATAAAGCACCGTGGCAAGCACGGAGCCATGTAAATCCTCATCCGAAACATGAATTAATAGTGAACACGCTAAGTAATGGTGTCTTTATCTATGAAACTGATGCAGAGCGATTTATGCCGTTTGATGCTCTATACAAAATAGTAGGCAAAGAAAGGGGTATAAGATCACTGTTCGTAATTTCATCTGAGAATTTGATGGTAATATTTAGAGACGGCGGTGCCGTTATTGTCAATCTGGAGACGAATGCGATAGACCCGCTTCCATCAACGTTTTGTGGCAAGAAAGCTATCAAGTTACTCGCAGGTAACAATGGAAAGCTTTGGTTTGGTTCCAATCAAGGTTTATGCGGTTATGATGTGGAATCGGGTGAGAGCTTTCTTTACCAACATCAACCCAAACGTTACAAAAGTTTAATCGAAAATCGAATCAATACCATCTATCAAGACAAGGGCAATGTCATTTGGGTCGGTACCATGAATGGTGTGAGTAAGTGGAATGATACTATTAAAAACTTCACTCACATCAATGACGAAGATGTGTTAAATAGCAAAGTGGTGACCTCCTTTGCACATGATCCTATCAATAATTTTCACTATGTCGGTACTTTTAGCGGTGGGTTTACCAAGATTGATAATGTTTCGGGCGAAGTGCATATTATCAATCAAATAACGGAGCCCGCTCTGCTTGACGATCGAGTGATGTCGCTGCGCGCTGCAAATGAGGGCGATATTTGGGTAGGTACTTTCCAACAGGGAATATTTCAGTTCTCATCTGACATGAATTTGATCAAACATTGGCATGAGAAAGACAGTGAAAACCCGATATCTTCAAATGCAATAAGTAAAATCATTCAGTTAAAAAATAACGATATGGCCGTAGCGACCGTCGGCGGTGGAATCAATATTATCGATGATGATGGTAATGTTAGAGTCTTTAAATCTGATCCAAGCAGTGAAACATCGATTGCTTCAGATGTCGTGCTCGATCTTATTGAAGACAGCGATGGCCGCATTTGGGTAGCAACATTGGAAGGTGGTCTCAATGTTATTAGTCTACAAAACGACACGGTTTTCTCCTTTGATAGACTCCATGAAACCAGTCAACTTCAGATTGGCAAAAATATCTTTACACTTTATGACATGGGTGACCAAATACTATTAGGTACGCAAGAGCAGGGTCTCATTCGTTTAGCAAAAGCATCTTTCTTTACCCACAAGCTTGATATAAGTGTCTATGGCATAGCAGACGGCCTGCCGAGTGACGCAATTTACGGCATCATTCCACACCAAGATAAAATTTGGATTTCACATGCTCGTGGACTATCAAGCATTAACAAAATCGATAGGTCAGTTGTGAACTTCAACTCAAGCCATGGCACGCAAGGAGCTGATTTTACTGCAGGTGCTTTTTTCAAGGACCATGAAGGTACTTTGTTTTTTGGTGGAACAAACGGATTCAATGTATTTAAACCTGCAGATTTAGGTATGAACATGCACCGAGCGCCGCTCAAATTGCTTGAGGTGATGCACGGTGAGACAGTGGTTTCAGGCAATGAAATCATAGCCCGTGGCATGCCGATCACACTAGATTACGATGAGAAATTTTTGCGCCTTGAATTTGCACTCCTTGATTATACTCAACCCGACAAAAATAGTTACGCGTATCGCATAGAAGGGCTGGGTGACAGGCAAGTAGATAAAGGAAATGATGGCGTATTGCAATTTACCAGTTTGCCGCATGGAGACTATGTCATTTCTGTTGACGCACAGAATAGCGATGGTGTACCCGCGATTAAACCTGTGAAAATCCCTATATCAATCAACCCTCCCCCATGGCTATCAAAGACCGCATATACGTTATACGTTATCACCGCTTTATTATTATTGGCTTTTGCTTATAGCTATTATCGTCGAAAAATCAATGCGCAAATTCGTTTTCAGAACAAATTAAAACAGCGCGTAGACGAACGGACAAAAGAACTTAATCAATCCAATGAAATGCTCCTCTTGGCCATTGATGAGAAAGAGCACGCTAAACAAAAAGCGGAAAAAGCCACTGAGGCAAAATCTGAATTCATAGCAACGGTGTCACATGAAATCAGGACGCCCATGAACAGTATCTTAGGAATGAGCGAGTTGCTGTTAACAACTGATCTCGATAGGAAGCAGCGTTCATACGCAAGTAATGTCAATAATGCAGGCAGTCTTCTGCTTGACCTTTTGAATAATATTTTGGACTTCTCAAAACTGGAGTCCAATAATATGACAACAGAATACATTGATACTGATGTATTCGAGTTAGTTGAAGACACCGTGTTCCTATTTAAGGATAAAGCGCAAACGAACTTTGTTAGTTTGAATGTGGTAATTGATCCTGCAGCAACACAATACGTGCAAGTTGACCCAACAAAACTGCGTCAAATTCTGATGAATCTAGTCAGCAATGCTATCAAGTTTACCCTCTATGGTCATGTTACGTGTTATGTCAGTTGTGATCTAAACAAACTCACGATAGCAGTAGATGACACCGGTATTGGCATGTCAAAGGAACAATTAGAATCTGTTTTCAAAGCATTTGAACAAGCCGACAGTTCAATAACGCGAAAATATGGAGGCACAGGGCTTGGATTGTCCATCACCAAATCACTTGTAGAAATACTCAACGGCAAAATCACCGTTGCCTCTACCGAAGGCGAAGGCAGTCGGTTTGAAGTCCAGTTGCCCGTTAGGACCGTGGCCAATGTTGAAGAGCGCGTTCAAAATCGTCATTTTAACGACCTAGCCATCCATCTTTGTATTGATGAAGCACCTTGCCAACAAGCAGTTGCTTCTCTGTTAGAAAGACAAATGCTGACATTTGCGCTAGGCATGCCAACCTCTACGAACGAAACCAAGCAATTGGTTGTTATCGTTGAGCCTGACTTAGCGACGCCGGATACTGTTGAAAATCTGATACAAAAATACGGTGCTTCAGTGGTGATACTGTGTGATGAGTCAGCCTACTCTGTGGAAAGCCTCCGGTCATCGACAGATTTTTACTTCTTGCCAGCGCCATTTACGACAAAGAACCTGACTGACATTTTTGAAGAAGTGGTACAGAGCAATGACGATAGCGTTGAAGATGACGCGTTGCTCTTTGGCAAACAGTATCAATTTAATGCCAGTGTTATGTTAGTCGAAGACCAGCAAGCAAATATTGAAATGGCCTCGGCCATGTTTAACATTTTGGGCGTGACGTTTGACGTTGCGAAAACTGGCGTTCAAGCTATTGAGAAGTGTCGTCAACGGCATTATGACTTGATCTTTATGGATTGCCATATGCCGCTTATGGATGGGTTCACTGCATCCACAAGATTGCGCGAAGCAGAAGTTAATGATGGAACACCACATAAAACTATTGTTGCAATGACCGCAGGTTTTGGTCAAGATTACGAAGTTAAATGCAAACACGCAGGCATGGATGACTTGCTAACAAAACCTTACACAATTAATCAGTTGCTAAATACGCTACAGAGACACTTGAGTGATTTTGTTGTTGAGAAAGAAGTTCAACAAGCTGTCAAGAGTGTGACATCAGCGATTACCAATGACGAGTTAGCAACGACAAACCAACAAACAGATGATTTGAAGTACATCAAATTCACCGCGGTAGAGCCAATATTGTCGTTGACTCAAGACAATGGTGAATCACTCTATCAGAAAGTTAGCCAGTTATTTTTTGATGAAATGGCGCAGTGTTACCCCGAGTTCAGCGGTCGACTAGCGAACGCGTCTTTTGATTACATTGCAGAAAAAGCTCATGCATTAAAATCAATGTCCGGAAACGTTGGTGCGAATGTGTTGTACAATGAGCTGCATCAACTGGAAAAGGCCGCAAAATCTGAAGCGGCTGCACAGTGCGAACAATTGCTCTCCCGTATTGAAAACACCTTTGAAATGACGAAAAAGGAAATTGAAACAATTACAAAGAAGGTGTTCGCGGATGCAGGATGAGAACAAAAACATCAAGATCCTCGTTTGTGATGATGACATAACGCACCTTATAGTAATGGAAAAAACACTGAGTAATGAAGGTTACACAGTGATTACGGCCAATGATGGTCGCAAATCTGTTGTTGCATACGAACAAAACAATCCTGACATGATCCTACTGGATGTCAAAATGCCGTTTAAGAGCGGTTTCGAGGTATGCGAATTCATCCGCTCAAATAAAACCAACGCTGATATTCCAATACTCATGGTCACGGGCAGTGATGATCAAGAATCTGTTGAGCGAGCGTTTGCAAGTGGCGCGACGGACTTTTTATCTAAGCCCATAAACTGGGCAATGATCACCTATCGTGTCAAATATATCTTAAAAAACCATCACTCGTTGTTGGCATTAAAATCCGCAAAAGAAAAACTCAAACGTATAGCCTATTATGACGCGTTGACCGGTTTGCCAAATAGGCAGGCTTTTAAAAAGTCGACAAGTATTGCACTAGAAAAATCTAGACAGTCGAATACACAGGTGGCAATCATCTGTATCGGTTTGGATAATTTCAGACGAATTAATGATTCTGCAGGACGGCAGCACGGTGATAACGCGATAAAAACCATCGCAAGTCGACTGATGCATTCGCTTCGTTACTGCGATAAGTTATTGCACTCGCCTTTTGTAGAATCATCCGACGGTGGTGAAGATAACTTAGAGCTCGATACCGCACGCATTGATGCCGATGATTTTGCCATTCTATTGCCAGAAATTAACAACAAAGATGATGCGAAACTGGTGTGTGATCGCCTAGTAAAAACGATCAATCAGCCAATTGATATCAGCGGGTATCAAGTAGTGATCAAACCTGAAATTGGCATTGCCATATCAGAAAATGGCAAAGAATCCGTTGATGAGTTAATGAAAAACGCTGAAACGGCGATGCACCTCGCCAAAGGAAAAGGGCCAGAGAACCCGGTTTTTTATATCAACACTGCACCCGACAGCACGATTGATTCGTTGAAATACGAAGCGGCCATCAGGGAAAGTATTGTCAATGATGACTTCTTTTTGGTGTTTCAGCCCAAAGTCGGCCTTAAAGATGGAAAGATTGTCGGGGTTGAGTGCCTGACACGCTGGGAACACCCCACGATGGGCATCATTCCGCCTTTTAAATTTATCCCGTTAGCCGAAGAGACCGGATTAATTATAGAACTCGGTGATTGGATCTTAAGAGAAGCATGTCAAAAAGCAAAAGAGCTTAGTCTACAATTTCCAGAATACAACGGTTCGTTTTCGATTAACGTCTCTGCGCGACAGCTGTCACATGGAAGCTTCATCGAGAACGTAAAGCATATCTTGAATGAAACACAAATAGATGCGTCTAGAATTACCTTTGAAATTACTGAAAGCCTGATTATCGAAGATGCGTCGGAAAACAATAGTAAGCTTTCAGAACTTAGAGAACTCGGGATCAAACTTTCGATTGACGATTTTGGCACAGGTTATTCTTCTTTAGCGTATCTCAAAACTTTCCCTGTAGATGAGTTAAAAATCGATAGGTCATTTGTGAACGGGTTGGACCACAACACGGTTGATAAAGACGTTGTTAAAACCATTTTGCTATTAGCAGAGTCACTAAAGTTAAATGTTGTTGTTGAAGGGATTGAAACAAAAACACAAGTTGAAATTCTGCGCCAACTAGAAACGGCGATTGATGTATCAATCCAAGGATTCTATTACTATAAGCCTATGCCGTTAGAAGATTTGTTTAAGGTGTTTTCAACATCTTTAGATAAAGACGTGGCAGTTAAGTAGCCTGTGTTTATAGTTCTCCGTTTCTGGTTCATCACAACGTCATAAAGAGCCCTATCACCAGCGATTACATTTTTTTACAACTCTCTAATAGCCTCTTATAGTTATCCAGCCTTGCATTCCGCCAATTTTTTATAATAAAAGGCTAAAACCTGTCCCCTATTCGCATTGTCGTTCGTTAATAGAGTGCATCTAAAACAAAAAGGTGCATTTCAAATCAAATTTAGTAATACAAAACTAGGAAAAAATTATGCAAAAATTTATGTTTATTTATCACGGCGGCGACCCTGAATGGCATGCAAGTGCAAATGAAGAAGAATTGATGGCGGGTATGAAAGAATGGGAAACATGGATGGAAGCCTTGAGCGCAAAGGGACAACTCGTTTCCGGTGGCGACCCACTTGAGTATTCAGGCAAACGGCTCAATGCAAAAGGTGTGGTAACGGATATCGCCAGCGCTGAACTAAAAGAATTGGTCAGTGGTTATTCTGTGGTATCTGCTGAGTCGATTGATGAAGCGGTAGAAATCGCGCGAACGTGCCCGATCTGGCAGTACCCTCATACGACAGTTGAAGTGCGGCCAATACAAGAATACTCATAGGCTGTCTTTGTTAGTTTATAGATGTAGTGGATGAATTGTGCTTTGTGCGTGTTTGCTCAAAAATAGAAGCGCATGCTCTTAAGCAAAGCACAACGCGCTTTCACGGTCGTTGTGATGCTATTTTATTGATACGCTCGTGTAGAAAGCCTTGTTCTATGTCATTCATACCGTGTTTCATCGCTAATTTGATACAGTTAGTTGTGTTTTGATGTTCGCCCAAATGTGCGTGTAAGAACGCTGCGGTGGCATAATAGTGTTTGTTTACCGACGACGTATCTTTCCTTTGATAATCTGAAAGCGACTTAAGCCCGTCTTCTGGAACACCTGCACATCCTTGCGCGGCAGCCAGGCTGATTAAGTACATGGGTGAGTCAGTCAGGAGGTAGAGCTTTTGATAGTAATCAGTGATGAGTGACCAATTGGTGCTTTCAAAGCAAGTCGCGCGACAGTGTTCATAGGTAATGAGCGCTTCAAGTAAAAAACGGCCGGGCCTGGCATCAACCTTATTGAGGGCATGATCGAGCAGTTTTGTCCCGTCGATTATCAGCGAACGCCCCCATTTCTTGCGATCCTGCATATCCAGCGGCATATCTAGCACATTTCCGCGCAATCTTGCAGGAAAACGTGCGTGATGAAAATGCATTAGTGCATACAAAGCATAGGTTTCGCTGGTGGCGGTTTTATCGCGTTTCAACAGTAAGTTGACTAACCCTATACTTTGCAGGCAAAGCATTTTGTTGCTGTCGTTTTGTACCGTTTGCGGATCAATGGTTCTTGAAAATAGCAGATACAGTGCCTTGTGCACTTTCGACAATGCTGTATCTCTTACTTGCAACGCCGATGTTTCAAAAGGTACCTCACTGAGTTGACGCCGCGTTCGCTGCAACCGTTTCTTGGCGTTTTCATAGGAAATAAACAAAGCATTGGCGGTTTCTTCGATAGACAAGCCACATAGCCATTTGAGCATAATAGCCAATTGATTCAATTCATCGAGTTCAGTAGTGGCAATCCACAAAAGCAGAGTAATTTCATCATCTTGCGTGTTTTCAAACGTGTCATGTATAGCGCTTTGCAACGTCCACTCGCTGCCCAGTGTGGGCTTCAAGTCTGTGGTTTTTGATTGTTTTCTTAGCGTATCAATGGCTTGATGTTTAGCGGTCATCGTCAACCACGCAGGTGGGTTTCCCGGTAGGCCGTGAATTCGCCAATGTGATAACGCTTTGGTAAAGGTCTCTTGCAGACAGTCTTCTGCCAATTGCAAATGACTACTGCCAAACAATTTGAGTAAGGTCGCAAGTAATTGTTTGCCTTGTGCCTTGAAAATTTCTTCAACGGCGGCTTCGATATTTTGCTCAGTTGCGTCTTTTGTGCCAGTGATTGTTTTCGTCGTTGAGTCTTTGCTCATCGATTCGGTTTTCATTGCCATTGAAAAAACTATCCATAACCCATTGTCGCCAACATTGTCTTTTGACAGGTAGCGTCACGATTCTGCTCAATATATAGGATATGATTACAAGGCATAAAAACGCAATGTTGTTTTGCTATTTGAGGTATATGAGATTGAGCCGTTTATCCATGATTTATAAAACGACTCTGTCACAGACGAATACTGCGTCAAATGCTTGTTCTCTATCGCCTGCCTCTTCCAATGACTGAGAAATACGTCGTCTGTCAACCATTTGCTACGCAAAACATGATGTTATTAGCGCTTCGTAGCATATCAAGACTTTTATTTTTCATTGCTTGGTGGCATGCTTCCAACGAAAGGGAGTCGTAAAGTTTCGTCTCTGTAATCCGCACAATCAACAGGTGTGCAGATTTCGTATAGACCTCAAAAGTAAACTGGAGCAGTGGTCGCGCAGCATCATCACACAAAACATGAATTCTACTGAATCTTTTAAATCGATAGTACGCGTTGTATGAAGGGTATCTTATACATAAGTAAAGCGAACACAGAGTTTACTGAAAAAGCTCTGACGGAACTATGCATTCAGTCAGCAGCAAAAAACGAAGAGTTTGATATAACCGGGTTCTTGTGTTTTTTTGGCAATACGTTCCTTCAATACATAGAAGGCTTCGATGAAGTCATAACTCTGATGGATAATATACGTGCAGATACCAGACACCGTATATTGTATGAAACCGAACCTGAGTACGTTGGGCGACGCAATTTCTCTTCCTGGTCAATGAAATACGTTAAAGACAGTGAGTTATCAAAAGTACGGCTCGAGAACTGCGTTGAACAGAACCTGCATTTTGTGAATAAAAACTATTTTGACAAAGATCGCTGCAACATGTATTTGTGGCAGCAAGCAAGGACGATTTCCTTGTTACAAGATTTACGCGGATAACCTAGTTATTCAATAGCATCAATAAAAATGTGCCCACCAACGCTGGCTTTTCTCTATTTTTAATCATGGTGGTAACGTCAAATGAATAGAGTGCGCCGGCAGGTTTATCGTCAATTCTCGTCAGTTCAAATTTGAATTTAATACTATCTCCGCTTCTCACCGGCTCTAAGAATCTAATTTTATCTACACCGTAATTGATAAGGGTTTGTTTTTCAGGCTCAAGGTGCACCAATTCTTCAAACTGGCTTGGCACGAGTGAACTGGTCAGAAAACCATGAGCAATCGTTGTTTTAAACGGACTGCTAGTGGCGCACTTTTGTTTATCTAAGTGGATCCATTGAAAGTCCCCTGTTGCCTTAGCAAAGTCTTCAATATTACTTTGAGATATAACGATCCAATGGGTCGATATGAGTTGATCTCCGACTTGAAGATCTGTCATTCTAATCTTGGAATTCGATGCCATCGCATGCTGTGAATCGTTCATTGTTTAAAACCTATTTGTTTCTATTGTTTTGCAGTTTAAAAGATACCCTGCGAATGTGCTTGCTGCATTAACTCATCTCTAAATTTTGGATGTGCAATATGAATCAGCGCGTTTGCTCTCTGTTGCAAAGACAATCCTTTTAAATTCGCGCAACCGTATTCTGTGACTACATAATGTGTGTCCATGCGCGTATCTGTAACAGTAGCACCGTTGAGCCTAGGGACGATTTTACTTAATTGTTCATTCTTGGCAGTTGAATGCAATGCGATAAAAGAACGTCCTCCCTGAGAAGCATATGCTCCTCGGACAAAATCGAGCTGGCCGCCTGTACCTGAAAATGGGTGCCCTGCCATCTCTTCAGCATTTATTTGTCCGCTTAAATCGATTTCAATCGCTGCGTTAACGGAAACCATATTTCGATTTTTACGGATGATACTGGGATTATTTACCCAGGATGCGGGATATCCCACAATTGAAGGGTTATCGTCCATAAATTCGTACATTGCTTTGTCACCAAGTGCCAAAGTAAACACATGTTTGTGTTGCATCCATGATTTGAGGCGTCCATTTATTACACCGTCCTGAATGAGGTCCACCATTGCGCTGCTAAAAAGCTCTGAATGCAGACCAAGGTTTTTATGATTCTTTAATGAGTGCAGGACAGAATACGGTACATTCCCGACACCTAGCTGCAGGGTATCTCCATCATCTATGTATTCGACAATGGTAGACGCAATGGTTTCATCTATTGGCGTGACAGGTTTACCAATGAATTCCATCAGCGGTTGATGGTTTTCGACAATGCTATCGATCTCTGAAATATGTACAGAGCATTCTCCAAAGGTTCTTGGCATATACTCATTGACTTCTACGACGACATGTTTGGCTTTACGAATGACGCTAGCGCCATAGTCGGCATTCGTGCCCAGACTAAAATAACCGTGTTTATCCATCGGTGAGACGGTGGTCATAAAGACATCAGGTGTAATTTGTTCGGTCAACAGTCGACCTACTTGATGAAAAGTCGCTGGGACAAACTCCACAATATTGTGTTGATTAAAGCGCTTTATCGCCGCCCTATCATGACTGCTCATAAACGCAGGTCTTGGGCAGAGTTGCTCGGCAAATTCCGGAATAAGTAGGTGCTCTGAAAGTGCTTGAGAACCATGCATATAATAAAGATTCAGGTGTTTTTTCGGTGAATCCCTAAGTAATGAAGCCACACCTTGGATGAGCGCCGGTGGCATTGCAACGCCCATACCCAGGATAAGGTTGTCAGCGGCATGTAAAACGTCACACGCGGTGACTGAATCCATCAGTTTTTGTTGATACAACGCTGCAATATTCATGAAGGTCTGCTTTAGTGTTCAACCAAAACATAAGATACCAGAAATTCCTTATTGCACTTGGTGGTTTAATCAAATATTCATTTATATTTCAATAATGTATATTTAAGTTTGCAATAGTGTTAATGAGTTGGGAACAAGACTTGATGATACATTTTTCAATGCTTAATCTCAGATCAATAACGTCTTTCTTTGCTGCTTATGCTGGGCTTATTTGTCTCTTGTTATAGGGTGTCTCGTTGACGGGCAAATGAATCGCTGCCGATAACGCACCTACGGCAATGCCCACCCACCAAACAATAATGTAATCGCCGTAATAATCATAGAGCGCACCGCCTAACCACACACCCAAAAAACCGCCGAGTTGATGTGAAAAGAAGACGATGCCATATAAGGTACCCATGTATTTCAATCCGTAAATCTGGCCAACAAGGCCGGCAGTCAGCGGCACTGTCGCGAGCCATAGTGCACCCATGATGGCCGAAAACAGCACCACGGATTCTGGCGTAATGGGATTCATTATAAAGAAGACGGAAATAACAGTGCGCAGCAAGTATATAATTGCAAGCAGGTATTTTCGCGAGAAATGATTGCCCAACCACCCTGCCAGTATCGTACCTCCGATATTAAATGCGCCGATTACTGCAATGGCCAATGCGCCGAGGCCAGACATACTGGAAACACCTAAGCTTTGTATCAGACTGCTAGGTGAAATAGCGCTGCACATTTCAATGATTAACGCAGGAAAATGCGCGGTGATAAATGCCAATTGATAACCACATGAAAAGAAGCCAATAAAAAGGAAAATGAACGTGGGATCTTTAATTGCAGTTTTTACCACGTTACCTATGGATTCATTATTATGTTGTCGGGATATGTTAGAAGTAGCTGTATCGTGACCATTTCCATCCGGTGCTGTAAGGTCTGGTGCGTTTACAAAAGACACAACGAACAGTGTTAAAAGAATAAAAACCGCAAATGCGATGAAGGTCATTTGCCAAGAAACTATGGCCAATAATCCAGCTGCAATGGGTGGCCCAATGATCTGCCCTACCGAACCGGCTG
>JBCDMA010000002.1:0-41394 GCA_038744645.1 Pseudomonadota bacterium
CATGAAATCGACGATCAAAAAATAGCCAACTTAAATAGCGCGTGTTGTCATAGTTTTGCCGACCGCCAATGGCCTCTACAGACGCATCTGCAATCACTTTTGATTTTGCATCCATGGTTGCTGCTTGAGATGAAGAGATCACAATCGCAAGAAGAACGATGCTGAGTATTCTTTTCATGGCATTGACGTTTTATTGGTGTTGTGTGGATTGAAGTCTAGACGAAGTTGGCGCTGTGACAAGGCGTTTGTCTCATCACCTAAACTGCAAATTAAGGGTCATTGGGTCACATTACACCTTAAGTTTGCATGTTCCGTATTCCCATTTTTAGCAAATGGATGAACTCTTACCGGTAATCTTATACTAAGCTCATATCTTTAACGGATACTCGGGTTACTTCACCATTTATGAGATGCACTGTCTTTCTTTCGCTTTTTTGTTTTCTTTTTCTAAAGGGGTGCCAACAAGGCGAATATCAAGAACACATCCATAATCCACTCAATGTTCAGAAGCACACTACATCATTTGCAATAACAAATGTTGCAATCATAACCATGGATGACGAAGTAATTCCAAATGGCAGTATCATTATAGAAAACGGTGTGATTACCAAAGTGTCCGCGGAAAATATCGTTGAACCTGATTTGAGAACCATTGACGCGTCAGGATTAACCGCGTTGCCTGGCTTAGTCGATATGCATGTGCATTATTGGGCCGAAAGAGACGGGCCGCTTTACATTGCCAATGGCGTTACCACGGTAAGAAATATGTGGGGAGCGGGACAAACCATCCGTCTTGATCATGGAGCAGAAGCAGGCGATTTTATTGGTCCAAAAGTATATTCCCCTGGCCCCCTCATCGATGGTCTTGAACCTGTTTGGGGAGATGCTTCGTTAATTGTTGAAAATGTTGAGCAAGCCATTGGGGCTATCAGGGCTCAAAAGGCCATTGGTTTTGAATCGATAAAACTCTATGAAAAACTTAACCCCGAAGTCTTCCAAGCTTCCATTACAGAAGCTAAACGCCTAAATATGCAGATTTACACGCATACGCCTCAGGATATGTCGATCACAGAAGTGTTGAAGCTTCAACCCGATAGTCTCGAGCACTTTGATGACGCAGAGGAATATTTAGCGTCAGATGATTTTGAGCCGTCGTTTGAAAAATTGAACTATCTATCTTTGTGGGCATCTGCTGACCCAGCTAAAATGCCAATATTGGCCAACCTATTTGCTGAAAACAGTGTGAGCAATTGTGCAACGCTTGCCGTCACAATTAGACTATACCAGACCAAGTTGGCATTGGAGCAGTGGTCAAATTCAAAATTCTCAAAGTACATTGAAAAACCTACTATGAATTGGTGGCGCAATAGCGCTAGGCGCTCGCTACAGCGCATGGATAATGAGTTGGTTTCATCGGCTAGAGAAAAGCAGCTTTTGTTTTTGAAGTCACTGTATGACGCAAATGCGCCCTTGCTCATTGGGACAGACACGCCTAATCCCTTTGTCGTTCCTGGATTTTCAATTCACGATGAGATAGCAGACTTTATCGAGGCGGGCATTCCAATTAAAGAAGTGCTCAAGATCGCAACCAGAGGTGCTGCAGAATTCTTAAAAGCCGATGGTGATTTCGGTAGAATTGCCGAAGGGCTGAGAGCAAATATTATATTGGTGGAAGGAAACCCGTTGGAAGACGTGGCCGTGCTAAGAACGCCTACATGGGTGATATCGAATGGTAGGAGTTACAACAGAGAACAGCTAGATGAAATGCTCGACGTTGTTCGCGAAAACACCTTAAAGACCTACGAAGAAGAAACACAAGAATAAAATATGCTTTAAGATACAGGCATCACTCATTGATGGCATCATTTCATATACATTTCGCTATTAAATAGCGACAGAAACAATAACAAAGGACGTTAAATATGCCTTACACGCAAACTACTTTTCCTCTATCAATTTCACTTCTTTTGTCGTTATGCTTATCGCTAGGATTGCTATTATGCTCATTTGCATCTGAAGCAAAGACCATCGGCGTTGACTACCATGTCAGTTTTGTCCCAGAAAGAAAAATCGCTGAGGTATCAATAGAGATTGATGATGTCAGTGAAATCAATGCGATCAATTTCAACATCGAAAAGAGTCTTTGCTATGACTTTACAGGGACAGACGAAGTCACCTCAGAAAATGGACGTTTAATTTGGGCACCTAAATCACACCCTGCGAAACTCTCGTACCAGTGCGCAATCAACAATGAACGCGGTTCTAAAAATGATGCAGTTGCATATGATGCTTTTATTACACGGGACTGGACAATTTTTAGAGGGGACGACATTGTGCCACCTGCCGTTGTACGATTTAAGAAAGGCGCATCAACGGAAGCTCGTCTTTGGTTTGAACTACCTAGTGGTTGGAACGGTGTTAATACTGGGTGGCCACCTGTTTCAGACGAAAGAAAGATCAATGGACTTACCGGTTTTGACATTGATAACCCGGAGCGGATCTTTGACCGTCCCACAGGTTGGATTATCGCCGGAAAATTGGGGACGCGAAGGGTGAAAATTGATTCACCTAATGTCACGCGAATTGCGGTGAGTGCGCCGGTGGGATCACGGTTTAAACAAATGGATGTGCTCACGTTTCTGCAATTTGTATGGCCAGAGTTCACCGAAGTATGCGGAAAAAGCCCAGAAAAACTCTTGGTTGTAGGTGGCGATTCGCCCATGTGGCGCGGTGGCTTAAGCGCCGGAAACTCATTCTATGTTCATGCTGACCGTCCATTAGTGAGTGAAAATGGTACCAGTACGTTTTTACATGAGTTGTTTCATATGTGTTCGCGCATAAGAGGAAAAACGAATTCAGATTGGATAGCTGAAGGATTAGCAGAATACTATTCTGTCAAAATACTGCATAAAGCGGGTGGCTCGTTTCAGCAACGATATGAACGCACATTGAATGGTTTGGAAGAGTGGGGTTCATCAGCGAAATCCTTGAACGTAGAGCGCTCAGCGGGCGCCATTACAGCGAAGGCGGCCATGTACTTTGCGACACTGGATGAACAAATTCAAACGGCAACAAAAGGAAAGCATTCGCTGGATGATGTGGTGCACAAATTGATGAAAATAATCGAGGTTGATGGCGACGACTTGAAACAAGCAACCAAGGAGGTTGCCGGCTTTAATATCGAGTTTCCCGACTGACCTAACGATAAACTTCTAGTGAAGCTTAAGCCGAGGACGAATCACCTTGTTAATGCCATCATTGAGCATTCTAAGCCCTGTTCTAAACCAACCGTGCAATGCTATTTGGTGCATTCGATACAGTGACACATACATGGTTCGAGCGATATAGCCTTCGATCATCATACTTCCGCGAGTTAAGTTGCCCATCAAACTGCCAACTGTAGAGTAGCGACTCAAATTTACGAGCGAACCATAATCCACATATTTGTAGTCTTTAAGATCATCACTACCGTTGATTTGTTTGCAGATGTTTTTATATGCATGACTTGCCATTTGATGTGCGGACTGCGCGCGAGGGGGAACCAGTTTCCCGTCTTCCATTGTGCATGCTGCGCAATCACCAATAGCGTAAATATTTTCGTCCACGGTTGTTTGTAAGGTACCTTTAACTTCCCATTGATTATTTCTATTTGTTTCTAAACCACCCATGCCGCTGAATGCATCCGGTACTTTCACGCCCGCTGCCCAGACGAGTAGATCTGCTTCAATGGTTTTTTCGTCTTTGGTCACAAATTGCTTGGGGTTTGCTTTTGCTACAAGGGTATTTGTTTTTACTTCAACTCCCAGATCTACAAGTTCCTTATGGGCAGACATTGCTATTCTTGCAGGTAATGCTGGCAAAATCTGAGCGCCTGCTTCTATCAGACTGATTCGAAGTTGCTCTGATTCTAACTTACTAAGTCCATAGGCTTTCATTGTGTGAAACGTGTTGTGCAACTCTGCACACAGCTCTACACCTGTTGCCCCGCCGCCTACAACAGCAATGCTATAGAACGTACTAGCATCCGTCTTGGCGTTATTGTTGAGTTTTAGTAATCCATTAATTAGTTTTTGTTGAAACTTTTCAGCTTCTATTGATGCATCTAGGAATATTGCGTTTTCTTTAACGCCAGGCGTGCCAAAATCATTGGTGACGCTGCCAATCGCTAACACAAGAATGTCGTAATTTACCGTTCTCTCAGGTAGCACTTGCTGGTCATCGTCATCAACAACAGCAGCCAGTGTTATCGTTTTCTGTTTCCTGTCGAGGTTAGTCAAAGAACCCAACTTAAACTTAAAGTGGTGGTTGTAGGCATGCGCACGATAGCTGAGAGAATCCACGCCCATGTCTAAGCTACCGCTAGCGACTTCATGCAGAAGCGGCTTCCACAGATGGGTGTTGTTGCGGTCAATTAAAGTAATGTTATGGTGCTTTCGTTTACCGTATTTGCGACCCAAGCGAGTGGCCAATTCAGCCCCTCCAGCACCGCCTCCTACAATGACAATTTCCATAATTCAAACCTTGTATTTTGCTCTAACCCAAACCATGTGACTCACTCTTGTCGCAAAAGACACTTATGTTTTAAATCAGTTGAGTTGAAAACCTAAACTGTCTAAATCCGATTGCCGTACGATTATATCGACTTTATTGTCGCCCGTCTTAATTTATAGAGAATAAAAGTGCGGTATGTGTTTGATAGTACTGTAACTTATTATTGACTCAGCGTTTTAATCTGAAAGGTAAATATGATCAATGTAAAGAACCTTGGCATCTTCAATCTTGTTCAAGATAAAGCTGATTGAATATATGCGGTTCAGCTCTATCTGACGACTCTTTGGACCTTGTCTTACATCGTCGATATTGACAGAAATGTCATTCCAGCCAGGACGCAAATTCAGCTTCTTATTAAATCGGTCTTGGTGGTTTTCAATGCTTCTCCAGCTTTCATGGTCATGAATTAAAAGCAGCATCTGTTGACTGTGAGGTTGTGCATTGTAAATACTTAAGTTTAGCGCTTTATAATCTCGCCAATCGAAGTGCATGTCCCGTAGTACAGAATGGGGGTGTTTTCCTGCATCAAAGGTTACTTTCAATGCATTTGCACCATTGCGTACAACGTCTTTTGATACCTCATGCGTCGTCATCAACTCCCTCCATCGAGTTAATTCGAACGGCGTCTCAAAGTCAGAAAGTATAGGTGTTTTTAGCTTTATTTGTGTGTCATCGTAGACGATAACCAAAAACTTGTTTAGGCCAAATATTGTTAATACAACGAATACAAAACACGCAAGCGTATTTTGAATAAGTGATCTATGAGGGCTAATCTGCGCCAGAAAAAAACCAGCTGAGCCACCAATCGTATCCATAGCTAGGTCACTAAGCTGAAAACTCCTTCCAACAAGAAATTGCAATACTTCAGTGATCAGTCCGATTAAAATGCTGCCAGAAACAATAATTGCAAACACTTGCCATTTAGGCCGTTTTTTTAACCAATGCGTTTGCGTGAGAATATAAGCTAAACCAGCGAATAGGAAGAAGTGGCCTGTTTGCCAAGCTTCTCTTATGACTCGACTGTCAAAATGGTCAATCTTTCCTACAAACAAAAATACCAGCATCAATGCTACAGGAATTATTGCTGCTCTTGCTGCTATCTTGTGCATCATTTTTCCCATAGAACGTCTGAATCAAGCCATACATTTTCTTTGAAGGAGTATAGCCAAATCACGAGAAATCTGGTTTTTTGATATATTGGGTAAGACAAGGTCATTAATGACAAAAAAGGTTTGAGCATCCTTTGCAGTTTCCATAGTTGTGCCTAAATCGCGACCCTGGCATCAATTGTGGGTATCACATTAATCAGTGCAATACACTTTTTACACATGTTTATTGCATGAACTAGCGTTTAGGACTTTGCCTCACTCAGACCCAAGGCGCGATTATCTCAATTACGTTAGCCAGCGTTTGCCCTTTAGAATTGGTGAAACGGCTGCATCGACCAGGCAGGGCGCAACTAAATTGCGACTTATCAAATTCTTCAAACAAAGAAGTATCTGGATCAACTTTAAAAATTGACACCACTTCACACGAATAATCGATAGAGAAGCTTTTCAAAATAGTGCCAAAAGGTTTGTCCGTTTGAAGGATTTCAGTGGTGAAATTACGATCAAACATGTCCATCGCAATTTGTATGGCTGCTACCACAGCTGTTTTGTTTGTTGTTTTTGTTTGCAGTGCGACCTTTCGCGTGTAGTACCGGCCTTTCTGAGTGCTGGTAATGAGTTTTGTGCGAACTTCATCGTTCAAATATTCTTGTAATCGCTCAGTCAATTGCTTTGGTTGTTTAAGCAATGAAAATACACCTTTGTTCATGTCGCTTTCGTTAGTTGCGGAGAAAGCGAGTGAGTTCGCTCCTTTGAACGCCCAAATGTCTGATAAAGACTTCATGGAAAAGGCCGGTTCTGCCCCATTGATCGTTGCTTGGTCAGATAAAAATGCGTTGATGATATCGGCGATTTCAGGGACCTTATGCTTTTTTAGCATGTCCTTATGGATCCCACTAATATATACTGTTTGGTAACCAGATTTTACAAGCTTTTGCCATTGACAGTATTTGTCAAACAAGCCAAATCTAAATGGCATCGGGTGGTCTTTTGCAACAATTAAAGACATGTTTTCGATTTTTTGCGGCTTGACTTTATAGTCAAATACAGCCTTTATGAGAGCTGCATCTGAAGTTTCGCGTTGTTGCTGATTTACATTCTCTCGCTTGTTTCCTAGCCGTTTAAGGGTAGATGTTAATAAAGTTTTTAGATGACGCCTTTTTACAACGTTAGGTGCATAACAATCGATTAACGTAAAGAGTGCGATTTCCCTTCCAGCTTCTTTTAGCCTCTTGACTAGTTCGTATCCTATTGAACCACCTATGGAGTATGCTGTAAGAGCAATTGGGCCGCTCGGATAAACGGCATCGATTTCTTTCATGCAGGTGGCTACAAAGTCTTCAATGGTCTTAAAATTAATACCACTTCCATCTTGGCCCAGATACACAAATGCGTAAACATTGCGCGTAAGATTCATTTCTGCCGCAAGGGCTCTAAATGCCAACGCATTACCTGGCAATCCAGGCAGACAAAACAGAGGAAGCGTTTCTTGTTTTTCAGCATGTTCACTCGACATCTCAAATTTAACCATCGTTGCCGATTTACCGACATAAAGTGAATCCTTGACCAAGTGGCTTAATTTTCGAGGTGTGGTTGCTTCAATCAGTGCTGAGACGTTAATAGGGATGGATAGTGCATTCTCCATCGCAATAGCGAGCTGAACACCACTTATAGAATCGCCGCCTTCATGAAAGAAATCGCTGTTGACGTGAATCTCTTCATTTTTTAGAACTTCTTGAAAGCACTTTAATATCCGTTTTTCGATGACATTAACAGGAAGTGCCGTCGAACCATCGACAGCTTTATCTTGCGATGAAAAGTCGAAATTTTTCAAGCTTCGCCGGTCTGTTTTCCCCGACGTATTCAATGGTAAGGATTCCATCGCTACAATCCTTGTAGGGATCATAAAAGGGGGTAGCTGCGATGATAAATATTCTCTGATAGGCGCGATATCGCTGACAGGGGAGAAAAAAGCAGCAATAAAAGGTTCTTTGTCATCCAGTTCAATCAGAACCGCTGCTGAGTTCGATGCCAATTCGCTCAGCAAGATTGTCGATTCTATCGCGGCCAATTCAACTCGCTGACCCCGCAGCTTTATCTGATCATCCGAGCGTCCAAGGTGAACAAAACTGCCATCGTGTTGCCTTAAGGCACGGTCTCCAGTAATAAACCGACGCTTGTTAGTCTCAGAGCACGCACTGAACTTCTCACTTGTTAAATCTGGGCGTCGCCAATACCCTTCTGTAAAAAATGCGCCTTCAACAATAAGATCGCCTTCTTCACCATCCGCTACAGCGTTTCCATTTTCATCACAAATGAGAAAGTCAACATCATCGTAAGGCAAACCAATTGGGACCCGTTCTCCACTGACGATTGTATTTTCATCGATAAAAAATCGAGATAGGCAGCTTGTTTCACTCGAACCCATGCCATTGTATAATTTGAAGGTGCTAGAAAAGCGCTCCTGGTAGGCCAAAACATCGCTGCGAAAAAGCGGCTCTCCTGCTAACTGGATACTTCTTATAGACGAAAGCTGCGCCGGATCACTACACTCTTTCATCAGCGATCGAAACAGTGTCGGTGAACTGTATAGCAATGTAATTTGTTGTTCTCTTATCCAATCAATGATTTCTTTGAACGATTGGTTTTTTAAATCAAACGGGCAAAGCGTTGCACCACTAGCAATAGCCCCGAATATACAAAAGACGGAGGGCGTGTACGTGCAAGGTAAAATCAATCCTACTTTGTCGTCAGCGCTTACACTTAAATCTTTTAGATAGTGGTTAACAGATCTTACCAAACTGCGGTGATTGTGAACGATTCCTTTGGGCTCTCCAGTTGTCCCTGAGGTACTTAGCAGATATGCGTTATCTGTGTCGTTAAATGTATGCCGTGTTGCGTCATAAGCACCCTGTATTTCGGTAGGCGCTAAAAGCTCATCGATCAATAACACCGATGTATTATCTTGCGACATTGATACTGCGTTGTCGTAATATTTTTTTTCTGTAATAAGGATAGAAGGGGCTATGTTAGAAATTGCCTTTTCCAGTCGCGCCGGAGGAAAAGATACATCTAATGGCGCATAGCAACAGCCGGTCAAATGGATACCAAGTATCGCTTTGATTAAATCTTCCGAGTGGTCTAACAGCAATGCAATGGGTTTTTTACCGGTCGCCCCGCTGTGATACAAATGTGAAGAAATAAGACAAACTTCGTGATACAAATCAGCGTAAGAAAGCTTATGCTTGCCAGAAAGTGCGATGTTCTCTGAAAAGAGATCAGCGTTCTGCGTAAGTCGGTCGGCGAACCCAGACGTGGAGAATGAATCATTAATCATATACTACATACCCAATGGAGAAATTCTATAAGAAAAAGCACTAAACCGATCTCGCTCTACAAAGAAAGTTAATCAGTCAATCCCAAGGTTGTATGTAAGTGTCTTTATACCTAGATACGGTTCATTTTCGCCATGTATTTGTTATCCAAACGCTTTGTAAAGCGCCGTTGAGATGTGGCAAATAACACTACTAATAGCAATTTCCTAAACGATATCGGCATACAAACAAGGAAAATCCGTTTTCTTCCCTATATCTCTATTGATTTCGAACTTACCAATTAGGTGGGTTTGTGTCAAATTTCGTGCAGTTTGTCTCTTAATTGCAACACAATTGTTTAACATATTGTATTCAGGATATTTTTATGCCGTTAAATGCTCCAGCGCACCAAAATTGAAGGAGTACTGTGTCAGTCTGAGAAGCGATTAGCGTTAGTTTAAAGGCTACAAAATGATCTTAAGTCCTTCATATGCCGCGATGCAAACGGCGTCTTCGGCGCCACCAATTTTGAGTATTTCATCGGCATGTGCCGTAATAGATTCTACTTCGTCATCTGTTCGTTCAGGATCGTGGCTATAGAGTGCAAGAATTTTTGTTTGTGCAGCCATTGCTAATTTCACGGCTTCTTCTGCGACAGAATGTCCCCAACCGTGTTTGGCTGGCATATCTTCTACAAGATACTGTGCATCGTGAATAAGCAAGTCTGCACCTTTTGCAAAAGCGACAAACTTCTGAAAATCGCCATCTTTTTGATATGGAGGATAAAGCTCATTGTCGGTGATGTAAGCGAGTTTTTTTCCATTGTCTTCGATGCAATAACAGCTGCCACCTCCTGGGTGATTCATTCTCATTCGTGAAATGTTTGCTGTGCCAACTGACCATTTGTTAACAGTGTCCGCGTACTCATCGAATACAATGTTTGATGCAAGCGCTTCTTTTGGCACTGGGAAAAATGATCCCATCATTTGCTCTAGTATTGCCTGAGGTCGATATTCTTTAGTTAAACCTGGCGTAATATGTATGCTTCTTTCTGGTTGATAAGCAGGTGCGAAAAATGGGAAGCCTTGTATGTGGTCCCAATGATTATGCGATAACAGAAGGTGGATAGGAGTGGATTTTGATATCAGTTTTTTGCCGAGTAGGCGGATGCCTGTGCCAGCATCCAGTATTATGTCAGTACCATCACTTAGTTCTACATGAACGCAAGCGGTATTTCCGCCATACTTTACAAACGATGGACCCGGTGTCGGAATAGAACCTCTAACACCGTAAAACTTTATATTCAATCAAACTCCAATTTTACTTCTTACAAGATCGACGATTTCACTTATTGCAACCGTCGATTTATCGCCCGTCTGTCTGTGTTTGTACTCAACTAATTGGTTGTCCATGTTTCGTTCACCAATAATAACGCTATGCGGTATACCAATAAGTTCCATATCGTTGAACATGACACCCGGTCGTTCTTTCCTATCGTCAAACAAAACCTCGATACCAAGCGCGATCAATGCGTCGTATATCTTGTTTGCTGTCTCAGCAATGCGAGGCGATTTATGCATATTCATGGGTATTATAGCGACTTGAAAAGGTGCAATAGTATCTGGCCATATAACACCGTATTTATCATGATTCTGTTCAATTGCCGCTGCCACAATTCGAGATACGCCAATGCCGTAACAGCCCATCTGCAACACCTGGTGCCTACCTGATTCAGTCAACACACCACAATTCATCACTTTTGAATACTTGTCACCTAATTGGAATATATGGCCGACTTCAATACCTTTGCGAATTTCGATGGTACCTACGCCGTCTGGCGACGGATCGCCCGCTTGGATATTGCGAACATCTTCGACTTGATAATCACTGACGTCTCTGTCCCAATTTGCATTCACATAATGCTTCTCATCGATATTCGCACCACAAACAAAATCTGCACATGCAGCAGCGCTCTTGTCGACAATAATAGGGCAGTTGAGGTTGACGGGGCCTAATGATCCAAAGCCTGCATTTGTCAATTGCTTCACAACTGCTTCTTCCGCCATCTCCAATGGTGATGCTATGGAACTCAGTTTGCTTGCCTTTATTTCATTGAGGTTATGATCGCCTCTTAATACAAGGGCGATAACATCTGCATTGGTATCTTCGGACGCTTTTACAAAAAGTGTTTTGACACATGCAGTGGATTCAATATTAAGCATCGATGCAACGTCTTCGATCGTCTTTGCGTCGGGAGTGTCTATCAATGTGAGATCACCGGATGGCTCCGGTCGTATTTCGCTACAGATAGCTTCAGCCAATTCAATATTGGCTGCGTAATCAGATGCATTGGAAAACGCAATGTCATCCTCACCGGAATCTGCCAATACATGGAATTCATGACTTACTGCACCACCAATCGACCCCGAATCGGCAACGACGGGTCGGTATTCTAAACCGATGCGCTCAAATATATTACAGTATGCGCTGTGCATGCGTGCATACGTTGTTTCAAGTGATGCCATATCTAAATGAAATGAATACGCGTCTTTCATGATAAATTCGCGACTGCGCATAATGCCAAATCGAGGCCTGACTTCATCTCGAAACTTTGTTTGAATTTGGTACAGATTGAGTGGTAGCTGCTTGTAGCTGCTGACTTCGTTATTTATCAGCGAAGTGATCACTTCTTCATGCGTGGGACCCAACACAAAATCACGCTCATGGCGGTCTTTAATTCGCAAAAGTTCTGGCCCATAATCGTCCCAACGACCAGATTCTTGCCAAAGATCAGCGGGCTGTACGACAGGCATGCTTACTTCTACTGCGCCGGCATTATTCATTTCTTCCCTGACGATTGCAGCGACCTTATTTAAAACACGCAAACCGGTTGGAAGCCAAGTATAAAGACCTGAAGCCAATTTTCGAACAAGCCCAGCTCTAATCATCAATTGATGACTGATGATTTCCGCTTCAGCTGGAGATTCCTTTTGAGTCGCTAGTAAATAATCTGATGTACGCATGTATTTCTTGTTGTGTGTTTTTGGCAGCTTAAATGTGGCGCAATGATAACAGCCTGCCGCTGTGAATGATACCAATTGCAAGCAGCTGAATAAGCGATGTCTATTTATCCATGGTAACGGGTAAAAAGGCGCTAAATGCTATCCCATTTTTATATCAAATACGCGGATTTGTGAAGCATTGGTGAATACCCAATGAATATCAGCGTTTCCAAGCCGCATTTTGTATTCTTTCTTGTTGTTTTTACTTTTCTCATGCGCTGATCGGGGGTCTTGCGATAAGACTTGTTGAATCAAAGAAGGCGTGACATCAAACATTGATAGTTTGTCCAACACTGTGTTGTCAAATAGCACTTCAATCTCAGACGTCGGTTTGGAATGGGCATAGCCGCATTGCGCATCATTTATGACATCGGCATAAGCAATGTAGGGTTTGATATCTACAATCGGTGAGCCATCAAGTAAATCAACACCTGATACTTTAAGCACGCCATTTTCAATACCGAGATTTTTGACCACTGACATGCCCAATTGGCTCGGTCTGAAACTGCTTCTAGAGGCAAAAACGCCCATCTGTTGCTTTCCGCCTAGCCTTGGGGGGCGCACTTTCATAGCGATTGAACGATCTTGGTGCTGATGAAAGTGAAAGACCAGCCATAGGTGACTGAACTCTTCAATGCCTCTGCATGCCTCCTGTACATCAATGGTGTCTGTAAAGCGAATCTGACCCTCGGCATCTTTTGCGAGATTAGGTTGCCTTGGGATACCGAACTTTTGCTTGAATGGCGTACTAATGATGCCAACAGGTACAATTGTGATTGGTTTTAGCGTTTTTTCTATAGTTGTTTGTTTAGCCATATCGCAAACCGTATATCCTCGGTGTCATTATTTCTAAGTTTCGGCCATCGTAGAGCTATTTCCATTCTAGATTTTTCGTATGATTTATGGATTCAATATATAACGTTTAAAAAAGGACTCGCCTAGCGCTCTTGCGTGTTTCTTGTTTCTAGTGGGAATGTTTTCGGGATGTGTGAATGACGTTAGCGCGTTGGTAATATCTTTCTCTCTTAAAAGGTGTAAAAGCGGAAAAGGTGAGCGGTTTGTATAGTGACTTACGTCGTTTATATCTTCATCAGCAAATATGTAGTTGGGATGAAAACTTGCACACTGAAACACGCCAGAAAACCCTTCTGTTTCAATCAACGCATCAACTAAATCAAGTAGGTCGAGATATTCATAGAAATTTTCATATCCACTGTTCAATACAAGGATACTCGTAGATATTTGTTCATGCTCAAGCAGCCACTGCATCTCAAACAATACACTGTCCAAAGTGTTTTCTTGTGATTTTCCATCGAGAACTCGCAATTGAATTGCATTGTTGTGTCTTGGCTGCCATGCAAACGGACAGAAGTTTTCACCTATGACTATGTCATCAAGCCAACGCCATATTGACTGTTCAATTTGTGCTGCATTGCTGTCGCGCAGTTGATCGCGTCTGCACACGTTTTTATGTCCAACTATTGGCTATGGTATTTGACATAGGCTTCCAACGTGTTCTCCATCAAACTTGCGACTGTCATTGGGCCAACGCCACCCGGTACAGGTGTTATCCATCCTGCGCGTTCCTTTGCAACATCAAAATCAACGTCACCTGTGAGTGTCCCGTCTTCGACACGATTGATACCGACATCAATGACAATCGCGCCAGGTTTAACCCAGGCTCCGGGGATGAATTTTGGTTTCCCAACCGCTACCACTAGCACATCAGCTTGTTTGACGTGCAGAGCAAGGTCATGCGTAAATTTGTGGCAGGTTGTCACCGTGCAACCCGCCAACAATAATTCTAAACCCATCGGTCGCCCAACGATGTTTGATGCACCTACAATGACAGCATGAAGCCCTTTAACGGGTTTCATCGTTGATTCGATCATTGTCATTATGCCTTTCGGCGTACAAGGCCTTAATGCTGGTACCCGCTGCGCCAGTCGACCAATATTGTATGGGTGAAAACCATCGACATCTTTATGAGGATGTATCCGCTCCAATATGGGTTCTGCGAACAATCCTGCAGGCAAGGGTAGTTGCAACAAGATGCCATCAATATCATTGTCTTCATTAAGCGTGTCTACTAATTCCTCTAACGCAAGCTGTGATGTGTCTGCCGGCAATTTAAATTCTTTGGATAAAATCCCCACTTCTTTACAGGCTTTCGTTTTGTTGCCAACGTAAACTTGAGACGCCGGATCTGAGCCAACACAAATCACCGCCAATCCAGGCACGCGTTTGTCTGCCGCCACAATAGTGTCAACAGACAGTTTGATTGTTTGACGAACCTGTTTAGCGATTTGTTTTCCATTAATTAACTGTGCACTCATTCACTTACATCTCAAAAGTAGAAGGGACCACAGTGAAAATGCCTGTGGTATATCGAAATATGTAGACAGTGTAAAAACTTAACGAAAGAACAGCAAGTTGCACATGTGTGTTAGCGACTTAGTTATGAAGACGCGTATTATTAGCAGGGACGCTCGCAAATAGTGCAATTCCATTGATTTAACGCGTCATTGATTGACTAAATGTCGTTTCGACATTGATGTTATGCGCTAGAATTTAGGTAGTAATTTGTTGCCGAATAATACATGAGTGCCAACGATCATTTAGTCTATGTAGTAGTGTGTGCAAAATTGACTAAAAAAGGTTTGACGAAAATGGGCCAACTCGGTAATATGCGCCCCCCGTAGCAAAGGCTATTAGAGCAGATTCTCGGTGAGTGGCGCAGCTTGGTAGCGCACTTGGTTTGGGTCCAAGGGGTCGTAGGTTCAAATCCTATCTCACCGACCATTTTTATGCACAGAAGGCTCGACATGCGTTCGTAGCTCAGCTGGATAGAGCAACGGCCTTCTAAGCCGTGGGTCGCAGGTTCGAATCCTGCCGGACGCGCCATTTGCATGCGGTTATTTGTCCTTTTTACGCGTTCTGATCGGTGGTGGGCGTAGCTCAGTTGGTAGAGCCCCGGGTTGTGATCCCGGTTGTCGTGGGTTCAAATCCCATCGTCCACCCCACCTTCAGAATGACGATCGACAAAAAATGCGGAAGTGGTGGAATTGGTAGACACGCTGGATTTAGGTTCCAGTGCTTCACGGCGTGAGAGTTCAAGTCTCTCCTTCCGCACCATTATTTTTGTCTTATACATACACTTGCGGTGAGTGGCGCAGCTTGGTAGCGCACTTGGTTTGGGTCCAAGGGGTCGTAGGTTCAAATCCTATCTCACCGACCACTCTAAAAACTGCTCGACTCTCTAATTCCCACTCTGTATAATCTGGCGTCCTTTTGCGAGCTCGACTTAATAAAAAGTCGCGTTTTATTGGCTCACGAACCCAAATTTATTGATGAAAATGCGCTAGACAAGCGCCACGAGGTAGAACAATGCAAGTGTCTGTGGAGACAACTCAAGGCTTAGAGAGACGTCTAACCATAACAGTGCCAGCTGAATCTGTAGATCAAGCTGTGAAATCGCGTTTGCAGCAACTCGCAAAAACGCAGCGAATAAATGGATTTAGACCGGGTAAAGTGCCGGTTAAGGTGATCAAACAACGTTTTGGTGCCGCCGTTCGTCAAGAAGTTGCTGGTGATGTCATGCAAAGAAACTTCTACGAAGCAATCATGCAAGAGAAAATCAATCCAGCGGGGATGCCAAACTTTTCACTCCTCACTGATGAAGATGGTAAAGATTTAGAGTTCGCTGCAACATTTGAAGTTTTCCCTGAAGTGGAAGTAAATGGACTTGAAGATCTCGCGATAGAAAAATCGATCGTCGAGATAAAAGCGGGCGACCTGAACGATATGATGAAAACCCTGCAAAAGCAGCATGCCTCATATAAAGAAGTGAAACGCAAAATCAAAGAAGGCGATAAAGTAACTTTGGACTTCGTTGGCAAAATTGATGGTGAAGCGTTTGACGGTGGCAAAGCTGAAGATTTTCCACTAGAGATTGGTAAAGGCCAGATGATCCCTGGATTTGAAGATCCCATCATTGGCGCGAAAGCGGGCGAGGCTGTCGTTGCAGACGTAACATTCCCCGAAGATTACCATGCAGAAGCTCTGAAAGGAAAAGCGGCATCATTTGATATCACGATTAAAAAGGTAGATGGTCTAAACTTGCCCAAAGTAGATGAAGAGTTTGCAAAACTGTTTGGTGTAGAAGAAGGCGGTGTTGACGCATTAAAAGAAGAAGTCAAAAAGAACATGCAGCGAGAACTTGATCAAACGTTGAAGTCGCAAGTGAAAGAGAACGTTATTTCTGCATTGCTAGAAAAAAATGAAATCGACGTGCCTCAGGCTGCTTTACAACAAGAAGTCCAAGCACTTCGACAGCAAGCAGAACAGCGCTTCTCTCAACAAGGCAATGCCGGCAACATGCCAGACTTACCTGATGACTTGTTTATGGACAACGCTAAGCGAAGAGTAAGCATAGGTTTGCTGCTGGCTGAGATCATAAAGCAGGAAAAAATAGAGGTTGAAGAATCGAGAGTTGATACCATAATAGAATCAACGGCGTCGGCGTATGAAGATCCCAGCGAAGTGATTGAGTACTATAAAGGCAATCAAGAGTTGCTAAATCAGGTACGAAATCTTGCACAAGAAGAGCAAGCTATTGAAGCTATATTGGCAAAAGCAAAAGTCAACGAAGTGAAAAAGTCATTTGACGAAGTTATGAACAAAAAAGCGTAATCTTTCTTAACAACCATTGACTTTTACACATTTTAACTGATTAAATGCTCGGACTTTCCGGGCATTTTTTTTGTAGATTAATAAGGTAAACACTCCCTAACAACCTCCTAAGGTAAAACGCATACATGACTAAAGAAATGATTGATACTAGCAACGCACTCGTACCAGTTGTTGTTGAGCAAACAGCACGAGGCGAAAGGTCTTTCGACATCTATTCTAGGCTGCTAAAAGAGAACGTAATTTTTCTCGTCGGCCAAGTTGAAGACCATATGGCTAACCTCATCGTTGCCCAGATGTTATTCTTAGAAGCTGAAAATCCGGAAAAAGATATTTACTTATATATTAACTCACCTGGTGGCTCGGTCACTGCAGGTATGGCAATTTATGATACTATGAAATTCATCAAGCCTGATATAAGCACTGTGTGTATTGGTCAAGCAGCAAGTATGGGCGCATTCTTGTTGTCTGCTGGTACGCAAGGCAAACGACACTGTCTTCCAAACGCACGGGTGATGATTCACCAACCGCTTGGCGGATTTCAAGGACAAGCATCAGATTTTGAAATACATGCGAAAGAAATCCTGTCTATAAAGGAAAAGCTAAATCGATTAATGGCTGAACACACTGGACAGGAATACAAGAAAGTAGCGAAAGACACTGACAGGGATAACTTTTTGAGTGCGCAAGAAGCGGTAGACTATGGCTTGGTGGACAGCATCTTAGCGAGTCGGGAAGATGTAGGTAAGACAGAAAAATAAGAACACTTTTGTAAAAGATAGGCAGAAGATATGAGTAATGACAATACCAAAGACAGTAACAATAAACTCCTGTATTGTTCGTTCTGCGGTAAAAGCCAACACGAAGTAAGAAAGCTTATAGCTGGGCCTTCTGTTTTTATATGTGACGAGTGTGTCGAGCTGTGTAACGACATTATCAGAGAAGAAATCAAAGAGATTTCACCTCGCGGTGGCTCTGATGCGCTCCCCACCCCAAATGAAATTCACAAACACCTTGACGACTATGTCATTGGACAAGAACATGCAAAAAAGGTGCTTTCGGTAGCCGTATACAACCACTACAAACGCTTGCGCAATGGCGACGTTCACAACGGTGTTGAATTGGGCAAGAGTAATATTCTGCTCATAGGACCAACGGGTAGCGGAAAGACACTGCTTGCCGAAACACTGGCCAGATTTTTGGATGTCCCTTTTACTATGGCGGATGCGACAACGCTTACTGAAGCTGGCTATGTTGGCGAAGATGTCGAAAATATCATCCAAAAGTTATTGCAGAAATGTGATTACGATCCGGAAAAAGCACAACGCGGCATTGTGTACATCGACGAGATAGATAAGATTTCTAGGAAGTCTGACAATCCATCAATTACGCGAGATGTTTCTGGAGAAGGCGTGCAGCAGGCGCTATTGAAACTAATTGAAGGTACCATTGCATCAGTTCCACCACAGGGTGGGAGAAAACATCCGCAACAAGAATTCTTGCAAGTCGATACCAGCAAGATCCTGTTTATATGTGGAGGTGCGTTTGCGGGCTTGGATAAAATTATAGAGCAACGCTCGGCCAAAGGCACCGGCATTGGGTTTGGCGCGGAAGTCAAAACAACACAAGACAAGCAAGCCTTAAGCGAGTTATTCAAGGCAGTTGAGCCAGAAGATTTGGTCAAGTACGGTCTAATCCCTGAATTTATTGGGCGTTTACCTGTCGTTACGAGCCTCGAAGAATTAAACGAAGACGCGTTGATACAGATCTTAACTGAGCCAAAAAACGCGATTACAAAACAATACGCGGCGCTCTTTGCACTGGAAGACGCGACGTTAGAGTTCAGAGAAGATGCACTTCGAGCGATTGCGCAAAAGGCAATGCAACGTAAGACAGGTGCTAGAGGCCTGCGGTCTATCGTAGAAGCAGTATTGTTGGATACAATGTACGATCTGCCATCATCAGATGAGGTGAGTAAAGTCGTTATTGATGAAACTGTCATCAAAGGCGAGTCAAATCCTATCCTTATGTATGAAAGTGGCACCGACAAAAAAGCAGCTTCCGAATAAATCGTCTGAAAAGGACCTCTGGTCCTTTTTTTTGCTTTGAACTTTTCAGTTCAATCCCCATATCTGTTGTAAATTAGAAATGAAGAGAGAAGAATGTCAGAACAAAGCGTGCTCAGTGAGATCCCAGTTTTAGCACTGCGTGATGTGGTGGTATACCCACATATGGTAATACCTTTGTTTGTCGGACGTGAAAAATCTATCCAGTGCCTTGAGACTGCGATGGAAAATGATAAGCGGGTATTCTTAGTCGCACAAAAAGAAGCAAGTGTCGACGATCCTGAAACATCGGATATTTTCGAAGTAGGAACTGTAGCGTCTATTTTACAATTGCTCAAACTTCCCGATGGCACTGTCAAGGTGTTGGTAGAAGGCAGCGTCAGAGCCCAAGTGACAGAATTTTTGAATACTGATCCTTTCTTTGTCGCAAATATTGGATTGTTAGAAGACAATGATGTGTCAGAAGGCGAGCAAGAGGTGCTCATTCGTTCTGCGGTATCTCAGTTTGAGGGTTACGTTAAACTCAACAAAAAAATCCCGCCAGAGGTGCTGACTTCTCTCAACGGCATTGAAGACGCGGCGCGTCTTGCAGATACGATGGCTGCGCACATGCCGCTTAAGCTTTCTGAAAAACAAAAAGTGCTCGAAATGAAAAGCGTTATTGAGCGCATTGAGTTTCTAATGGCGTTGATGGAAGGTGAAATTGATCTTCTGCAAGTAGAGAAGAAAATTCGTACGCGCGTCAAAAAGCAAATGGAAAAAAGTCAACGCGAGTACTATCTCAATGAGCAGATGAAAGCGATTCAAAAAGAATTGGGCGAACTGGATGAAGCACCAGATGAATTTGAAAGCTTAAATAAAAAAATAAAAGAAGCGCAAATGCCCAAGGAGGCATTGGAAAAGGCAACTGCTGAATTTAATAAGCTTAAAATGATGTCACCTATGTCAGCTGAGGCCACCGTAGTGCGCTCTTATATTGACTGGCTGACAAGTGTGCCCTGGCATAAGAGAAGTGCCGTAAAAAAAGACTTAACAAAAGCTGAACGTGTATTAGATAACGATCACTATGGCTTAGAAAAAGTGAAGGAACGAATACTTGAATATCTGGCAGTTCAGCAAAGAGTCAAGAAACTCAAAGGCCCGATATTATGTCTCGTTGGTCCACCTGGTGTGGGTAAAACATCTCTTGGCCAATCAGTCGCGAAAGCAACGGGTCGAAAATACGTGCGAATGGCGCTTGGCGGCGTTAGAGACGAGGCTGAAATACGCGGACACAGGCGCACCTATATTGGTTCATTGCCCGGTAAATTGATCCAAAAAATGTCAAAAGTGGGAGTGAAAAACCCGCTGTTTTTGCTTGATGAAATTGACAAGATGTCATCTGACATGCGCGGTGATCCCTCTTCAGCGTTGTTGGAAGTGCTCGATCCAGAGCAAAACTCGACGTTCAGCGATCATTACCTTGAAGTGGATTATGATTTATCAGATGTAATGTTCGTTGCAACTTCAAACAGCATGAACATACCTGGTCCGCTACTGGATAGAATGGAAGTTATTCGCCTATCGGGGTACACCGAAGATGAAAAACTCAATATCGCGACAAGACATTTAATTGATAAGCAAATGTCGCGTAATGGCTTAAAAGCTAAAGAGCTCGTTATCGAGGAATCTGCGATCATCGGAATCATTCGCTATTACACACGAGAAGCTGGTGTGCGTAATTTAGAGCGAGAGATTTCAAAAATTTGTCGCAAGGCAGTAAAGAATATATTGCTGAAGAAATCGACAAAACCTGTCGTAGTAAATCAAGACAATTTACAGGAATACCTAGGCGTGCAGCGATTCGATTATGGGAAAGCGGAAAACAACAATCAAATCGGACAGGTTACTGGGTTAGCCTGGACACAAGTCGGTGGTGATTTATTAACGATTGAAGCGACGTCGATGCCAGGAAAAGGTAAAACGACGGCTACGGGCTCCCTTGGTGACGTTATGCAGGAGTCCATAAAGGCGGCAATGACAGTGGTGCGTTCACGTGCGGACAAACTGCGTATCAATCCAGATTTTTATGAAAAACGCGATATACATATCCATGTGCCGGAAGGTGCAACACCTAAAGATGGGCCAAGTGCAGGTATCGGCATGTGCACGAGTCTGGTCTCGTCACTGACGGGCAATCCAGTTCGATGCGATGTTGCAATGACAGGCGAAATTACGCTTCGAGGCGAGGTTTTGGCCATCGGCGGTCTTAAGGAAAAACTCCTCGCAGCGCATCGAGGCGGTATTAAGACTGTCGTCATCCCACATGAAAATGAGCGAGACTTAGAAGAAATTCCTGATAATGTTAAAGGTAATCTCGATATACATCCGGTGAAATGGATTGACGAAGTATTAGAGATCGCATTGGAAGACTCGATCGAGCGTGTGACGGTAGATGCGTAATGTAATTGCTCAATATTCATGCGATTAACATTGACTATTGCTTTTTTTCTATTTTTTTTAACTTTTTTGCAAAATTAGTATTCCATTCACAGACAGTTATGCTACCTTAACTGGTGTGAGCGCACGTCTACCAAGGTCTCCAGACCATTGGTCGCCACGCAGATATGATCAGTTTTAGTTATCGGACAATGTGTTCGACAACATACTAAGAAAAAGCAATATAAAAATAACGAAGGGGACATATTGTGAATAAATCTGAATTAATTGACTCCATTGCATCGAGTGCAGATATATCAAAAGCAGCTGCGGGCAGAGCATTAGATGCTTTTACCGGTACAGTTACTGATGCGTTAAAAGATGGTGATCAAGTTGTTCTGGTTGGATTTGGTACTTTCTCAGTGAGAGAACGAGCAGCACGCTCGGGTCGCAATCCGCAAACTGGAGATACAATCCAAATTGCGGCGGCAAAAGTACCCGCATTTAAGGCGGGCAAAGCATTGAAAGATGCTTGCAACTAGGTTAAACACCTGAGAAATGAAGGCGGCTATAGAGTCGCCTTTTTTGTTGTTGTAATAGTGTTAAATACTCGCTTGCCGTATCAACTAACGCTATAATCTGCGCGTTCAAAAATATGAAAAAGTAAAAGGTTATCTTTACAGATGCTAGAGAATATTCGAGAGGGCTTGAAAGGGCCTTGGGCTATAATTATTGTTGTGCTGATTGTTGTTAGCTTTGTTTTTACAGGTGTAGGAAGTTATTTAGGATCAAACGTATCTGACGCAGTCGCTGTGGTAAATGACGAAGAGATTGGCCAGCAGCAGTTAGAGATCGCAGTAGGTAACGAAAGAAATCGAATGGAATCTCAGTTTGGTGAAGCGGTGTCAACGCTGTTTGAAAGCGACGAGTACTTTAACGAATTTCGCCAAGGGATCTTAGAACGTATTATCAATGAAACGCTTATTGCGCAGAAGGCGCAGGAGCTGGGATTACGAGTCAGTGACGACCAGATTAAAGAGGCGATTTTGCAGTTTCCTCAGTTTCAAGTTGCTGGGCAATTTAGTAATGAAGTTTACCAATCCTCGATCCGACGCGCAGGCTATTCTGCGGACCAGTTTGCAGAGTTCATGCGGGTTCAAATGACTCAAGAACAATTGACACAAGCCATTCTTGGCTCCAGCATAAGTTCGAGTAAACGCGTAGAACAATTGCTGACGCTACAACAACAACGTCGCAACGCGAGATACGTTGAAATTCCATCGGAAAGCTATCTCGACGAAGTTGTCGTCGAGGACACGGAGATTCAGCAATTCTACGAACAGAACATCAACCGCTATGACACGGAAGAGCGGGTTAAGCTCTCATTTGTTGATTTATCCGTTGATAACCTGATGGTAAACGTCAAGGTAGATGATGACGCCATCGAAACATACTATCAAGACAACATTGCTTTGTATCGAACCGAAGAAAAAAGAGAAGTTGCTCACATTCTATTTGAAGCATCAGAAGATGATCAAATGCCAACAGCCGAAAGCGTACGTCAACAATTGCAAGAGGGCGCTGATTTTGCTGCGCTAGCACTTGAGTTCTCTGATGATACTGTTAGTGCGGAAGATGGTGGCAGTTTGGGGGAAATTGCGCAGGGAGATTTCGATCCGGTTTTTTCAGATGCAGCGTTTGGCCTGGAAAACGTTGGTGATCTCAGCAACATCATTAAGACCGATTTCGGATTACACATTATAAAGCTAACATCTTTAGAACCGTCTATCACAACACCTCTAGCTGACGTTAAAGATGAAATCATCGAAAATATAAAAAGAGACGAGGCAACGGATGAATTCTTTGCGCTTCAGGCAGAGATGGAAACCATTGCGTTTGAAAGCATCGATTCACTAGAAGAAGTTGCAGCGTTAATAAATCGCCCTGTATTAGAGACCGATTTTTTTACTCAATCTACCTATCCGGCATCAGTAAACTACCCCCAAGTGCAGAATGTTGCCTTTTCTGAAGAGCTCATTTTTCAGGGCGTAAACAGCGAAGTGTTAACAATAGATAACGACACTGTAATGGTGGTTCGCGTAGCAGATCACGAGCCACAGAGAACGAAAGGGTTGGATGAAGTTCGAGAAGATATTGAACTAGAGCTCAAGACAGATGCTGCACAGCAGCTGGCTTTGAGTTGGGCGCAATCATTACAGGCATCAATGCTAGAAAACGGAGAGAACGACGTTAATCAACAGTTCGAAGAAAAAGCGCTCGAATGGCAAGTGTTAAGCGAAGTCACACGGTTTGATACCGAGGCGCCACGCAGTGTCATGTCGGAATTGTTTGCACTTTCTGGCAGTCCCGAAAACCGAACGTCAGCAGTGTCTCTGTTCAATGGTAACGTGGGCTTGGTGGTGCTTGACGCTGTAAATGATGTTGAGCAAGTAAGCGAAGATGATGTGACTACGTTCGCCCCACGATTTGAAAATCAACAGGCTCAGCGCACCTATGATAGTTTTGTCAGTGCGCTACGAGAGAATGCGGAAATCCAACTTACCCGCTAGCGTCTGTGTTATCTCGATGGGTGTTATCGACATGACTAAGTTATGTTCAATAAAGCGAAGTGCGGCGGCAGTGACGGTACAGACCGTTACTGCCGCGTTGATCTAAACAAGAAATGCAGTTACTGCAAAGAAAATAAGAAACACTGAACTGATTACACCAATGTATAGAAAGCCTTGTTTTCCTTGTTCCAATGAGTAATTGTGACTGCGCAAATACGCGTACCACAAAGCACAAAGTAATACTGGCAATATAAAAAAGAATTTCATGACCACCGCTGCGTTAATGCTTCATTAGGTTTTTACGCTATTCGTGCGTAAATCGATTTATTACTCAACACCTTAATTGTAGTTTAGCCTTTATTTTTGGCAAAAAAAAACGACCTCAAAAGGTCGTTTTTTAACGTTTTAATTCTGTATTTTTAAGCGATTGCTTTGATTTTCGCAGAAAGTCTCGACTTGTGTCTAGCAGCTTTATTTCTGTGAATTAGGCCTTTAGTCGCCATTCTATCAATCACAGGAACAGCAGCTTGAAAAGCTGATTGAGCTGCTTTTTTGTCACCAGCGTCGATGGCCGCGACAACCTTTTTTAGATACGTACGCGTCATTGAGCGACGGCTTGCGTTATGCTGACGGCGCTTTTCTGCTTGTATCGCGCGCTTCTTAGCAGACTTGATGTTAGCCAAGTGTGACTCCTAAAAAAAATTGGGTATAAATTAAGGGCGCAGATTATCTTAGTTATCTCTTGCGATGTCAATGAATTCAACGCCTAAATCGCAAAAAACTAGTTTATTCACAACGCTTATTTGCCTACAATGCATTTTGATTCATCAACACTTCAATTATTGTACATTTCACTAAGGGACGCAATTTGGCAAAAAAGCTGCTAAAAGCAGGGATTGTCGTCAGTACCATGACGTTGTTATCACGCATTCTCGGCCTTGTACGGGATATTGTCGTTGCGAAGGTCATTGGTGCAGATTCAGCTGCCGACGTGTTCTTTTTCGCCAACAAAATCCCTAATTTTCTTCGTAGACTTTTCTCTGAAGGTGCGTTTGCGCAAGCCTTTATCCCCGTTTTGACAGAAGTGATGGAAAAGGAATCAAGCCAACGGCAACGGGAATTCATCGCTAAGGTCTCGGGGACCCTGGGTGTCGTCGTTTTCATCACGGCGATAATAGGTGTAGCAGGCTCTTCTGTATTGGCTGGTATTTTCGGTATAGGATGGTTCATTGAGTATGTAGATGGAGGCGAGGATGGCGAAAAGTTTCTCCTTGCTTCTACGTTGTTAAAAATTACCTTCCCATACATTTTCTTTATATCGTTAACCGCTTTTGCGGGCGCGATTTTAAATACATTAAACAAATTTGCTGTCGCCTCATTTACACCTGTTTTGCTAAACATCAGTATCATTGCGTGTGCCTATTTTCTTTCGCCCTATGTGCCTGATCCATCATTTGCACTTGCATGGGGTGTCTTCATCGGCGGCGTTGTTCAATTGGGTTTTCAAGTTCCCTTTTTGCATCGAGCAGGTGTGTTGGTGTTGCCCAAGTGGGGATGGAGAGACCATCATGTAGTAAAAGTCAGAACCTTAATGATCCCTGCATTATTCGGTGTATCGGTGAGTCAGATTAACTTGTTACTGGATACCATGATAGCAAGTTTCCTCGTCACCGGCTCTATTAGCTGGTTGTACTATTCTGACCGTCTTTTAGAGTTCCCATTAGGATTGTTCGGCATCGCTATTGCAACGGTCATTCTTCCTGCATTATCTAAAAACCACGTCAATGAAGATAAGAAAACTTTCAGCGAAACCTTGGACTGGGCGATCAAACTCATTGCTTCGTTAGGCATACCTGCAGCAGTGGGCCTCTTTGTTCTGTCGCTGCCGATGCTGTTGTTAATTTTTCAGCGCGGTGCGTTTTCTGTTGATGACGGGGTTATGGCGTCATACAGCCTTATGGCTTATTCCTTTGGCTTATTTGGCTTCATGCTTGTCAAGATCCTTGCACCTGCCTTTTACAGTCGACAAGACACCAAAACACCGGTGAAGTATGGCATCATCACAATGGTCGCAAACATGGTATTCAATCTGATTTTCGCCATACCCTTTGGTTACGTTGGTTTAGCGATTGCAACGGCAATATCCGGCTGGCTGAATGCAATTCTCTTGTATCAGCGATTACATAAGAGCAACGTTTATCGTCTTTCAAGGAAGATGCTAGTGTTTGTTACCAAAATTGTTGTCGCTTCATTAATTATGGGCTTCGTTGTCTATTCTTGGTCCTCTGGCATGGATTGGGCGAACTTAGACACTTGGGCTAGATTTAAGGGCGTAGCCATTGGCATTGTGGGCGCAGTGGCTATATATGTGATTACCATACTGATGTTGGGTGTACGACCACATCAATTTGTTAAACACTAAACGCCGTTTATTCCATGTGTCATGATTGGCCAATTATTTAAAGTAAAAATGACAGTCGCTGAAGAATCAATTAATACTACCCAATTCCGTATTTCTTTGAAGTGACCTCACTTATTTGGTCATTAGCATTGGTCAATTTGCGCAAAACCTATATAATCGGGCGCTTTGTAAGATAGTGAAGACACGTTTTGGTTGAGTTTAGCCTTTCAATACGTGTTATTCGTTAGCCTATATCAACACGAGGTTTACTGGAGCAAGGTGCAATTAATAAGAGGTATTGGGAACATTCGTCCTGAACACCATGGTTGCGTCCTCACTATAGGTAAATTTGATGGCGTCCACTTGGGCCATCAAGCGGTGTGCAAAAACCTGATCTACAAAGCCAAACAGCTCAAATTACCTTCATCAGTCATGGTTTTTGAACCACAACCTGAAGAGTTTTTTGCGCCTGAAAAAGCACCACCGCGACTATCAAGTTTACGAGACAAGTACAGCCAACTAAAAAAACTGGGCATTGATCGACTTATCTGTATACGATTTGAAGCCGGATTTGCCAAACAATCGCCAACGCATTTTGTTGAGGAGTTGCTGAAAAACAAGTTGGGAACAAAGTTTCTAGTCGTAGGTGATGATTTTAAGTTTGGTTTTCAACGCAAAGGTGATTTTGCGTTTTTGCAAAGGATCTCATCTAAATGTGGTTTTGAAGTCGTCAATACAAAAAGTTATCAAATGAACGATGACAGAGTGTCATCGACGTTAATTAGGCAAGCGTTAAGAGATGGGGATTTTTCGGCTGCCAAGAATATGTTGGGTCGAAACTTTTCGTTATTTGGCAGGGTAGTGCACGGTGAGAAAAATGGCCGAACGATTGGGTTTCCTACAGCCAATATTAAGATTAAGTCCTCTAAATTGCCTATTTCTGGTGTGTTCGCTGTGAAAGCATACATGAATGGCCAGGAGTATAAAGGAGTAGCTAATCTCGGTTATAGACCCACCTTGGCAGGACAACAGCTACAATTGGAAACACACCTTTTTGCGTTTTCGGGTAACCTTTATGGGTGCGTGCTAACAGTGCATTTTGTCGATAAAATTCGCGATGAAAAACGCTTCGAAAGTTTAGATGAGCTAAAACAGCAAATTAAGAAGGATGCTTTAATGGCTAAGACAATCTTATCAGAAGATAAATGAATATCTGGATGAGAGAATGATGGATTATAAATCGACGCTGAATTTGCCTGAAACCGCATTTCCCATGCGCGGCAACTTGGCGAAGCGCGAACCTGAAATGCTAAAAGAGTGGCAGTCTGACGACTTGTATCAAATTATCCGTCGCGCTAAGAAAGGCAAAAAAAGCTTCATTCTTCACGATGGTCCTCCGTACGCAAACGGTAAAATTCACATTGGTCATGCCATAAATAAGATCCTCAAAGACATCATCATAAAAAGTAAGACGCTCTCAGATTTTGATTCTCCTTATGTGCCTGGTTGGGACTGCCATGGATTGCCCATCGAGCTAATGGTGGAGAAGAAAGTCGGCAAGCCCGGCGTAAAAGTGTCAGAAGCAGAATTTAGAAATCAATGCAGAGCTTATGCTGAAAAGCAAATCCAAGGCCAGTGTGAAGACTTTATGCGACTGGGCATATTGGGTGAATGGCAAGCACCGTACAAGACCATGAACTTTAAATCCGAAGCGGATATTGTCAGGGCACTTGCGAAAATTGTTGATGCAGGGCATCTGCAAAAAGGGTTTAAACCGGTGCATTGGTGCACGGATTGCGGCAGCGCACTGGCTGAGGCCGAGGTTGAATACAATGACAAAGTATCTCCCGCGATCGACGTCTCTTTTAACGTCGTAGATACTTTCAAGTTAGCTGATATTTTGGGTGTCAACGAAGACGTGGTCCGCGATTCAGCGATTGTTATATGGACGACTACGCCGTGGACGATTCCTGCGAATAAGGCCGTGTGTATCCATCCGGAGATAGATTATTGTCTTGCTTCATTTGAATTTGATGACGCTAGTCGACACTTGATATTAGCAAAGGATCTCATAGAAGACTGCAAACGACGTTACTCAGCTAAATCAGTTACCGTATTGACCATCATGTCTGGCAGTGATTTGGAGCTGCTTCAACTGTCACATCCTTTAACGGGTGAAAAAGTGCCGATTATCCTCGCGGAACATGTCACTACAGACTCGGGTACGGGTTGTGTTCACACCGCGCCTGCTCATGGTGTTGATGATTTTAATGTCGGTCAGAAATACGGTCTTGAGATTTATAATCCGGTGAACAAAAATGGTGTATATGTTGAGGGGACACCGCGTTTTGCAGGGCAGTACGTATTTAAAGCTAATACTTCAATCGTTGAAGCATTGGACAAAGAAAATGCGCTTATACACCGCGAAAAATATGAGCATAGTTATCCTCATTGCTGGCGTCACAAAACGCCATTAATTTTTAGGGCGACGCCTCAGTGGTTTATCAGCATGGAGCAACAGCATTTGAGGGCAAATAGCCTGGCGGAAATCCAACAGACGCAATGGATCCCAGAATGGGGTGAAAATCGAATAAACGCTATGGTTGAAGGACGGCCAGATTGGTGCATCTCTCGACAGCGAACGTGGGGAGTGCCCATACCCTTATTAGTGCATAAACACACCAATGAAATCCATCCGGATGCAGTAAGCATTATGGAGAAGGTAGCGTCGGTAATTGAACAACAGGGCATTCAGGGCTGGTTTGATCTTGATGTACATGCATTAATTGATGAAAACGCAGACGAATACGAAAAGGTAAGTGACACGCTTGACGTTTGGTTTGATTCTGGCGTCACGCATTATTTCGTCATTGATCAGCGAGACGATATATCATCAAGTGCCGATCTTTATTTAGAGGGTTCTGATCAACACCGAGGCTGGTTTATGTCTTCTTTGATGACATCAGTGGCTATGCATGGTCATGCTCCATATAAGCAAGTATTGACGCACGGGTTTACTGTTGATGCGCATGGTCGCAAGATGTCAAAGTCGCTGGGTAATGTTATTGCACCCCAAGAAGTCATCAATAAACTTGGCGCAGATATTTTAAGACTCTGGACGGCATCAACGGACTATCGTGGGGAAATAACGGTCAGCGATGAGATTTTAAAACGGGCGGCCGACGCATATCGCAGGATCAGGAATACCTGCCGATTTTTGCTCGCCAATCTCAACGGCTTTGATCCTAAAATACACATGATCGACGCGGACAAGCTGGTCGCGTTGGACGCTTGGATAGTGTCAAGAACAAATACATTACAAAAAGAAGTAGTAAAAGCATACGATCAATATGATTTATTATCTGTCACACAAAAAATCGTCCACTTCTGTTCGATTGAACTTGGCAGCTTTTATTTAGATATCATCAAAGACCGCCAGTATACTGCAAAAGCTGACGGTCACGCACGCAGGTCCTGCCAAACATCCTTGTATCATATAGCTGAGGCACTTGTCAGATGGATAGCACCTGTATTGAGTTTCAGTGCACAAGAGGTATGGCAGCAGATGCCGGGCGCCAGAGCTAAATACGTATTTGCTGATGTTTGGTATGATGGTATACCAGACGTGAAACTTGAATATGATGATAAGTTTTGGCAACAGGTGTTAATCATAAAGAACGCAGTTAATAGTGCGTTGGAACAAGCCAGGAATCAAAAAGTGATTGGTGGCTCACTTGAAGCATCAGTCACGCTTTTTGTAAATGAGCAAACAATGGCTTTATTAGAACAATTGGGGGATGAATTGCGATTTGTACTCATCGCTTCGTCTGTACAACTTAAACCTTGGGATCATCGAGTAGATTCGAGTGACATAGATAACGAATTGCAATTGGCCGTGCACATCGACAAGGCACAAGGGAAAAAATGCGTTCGTTGCTGGCACTTCAGCAAGACGGTCTCTTTAGATCCTAAACACCCCTTGCTTTGTAACAGATGTATCACCAATGTTGATGGGGCGGGAGAAAAAAGACGTTATGCCTAAATTCATCAGCGAAACTGGATTTCGATTTTTATGGATAAGCGTAATTGCGATACTCTTAGATCAATGGACGAAGTTAGCTATTGTAGATGCCATGTATCTCGGACAATCTACCCAAATATTGCCCTTTTTTAACTTTACCTATGTTCACAACTATGGCGCTGCATTCAGTATTTTATATGATGCAGGTGGATGGCAACGCTACTTTTTAAGTGCTGTCGCCCTTACTGTCAGTGGCGTTATCTTGTGGTGGCTATACAACTCAACGAAAAAGCAAGTATTAATGTGCGTCGCTTTTGCGTTTATCTTAGGCGGTGCCATAGGTAATCTTATTGATAGAGTGTTGTATGGGTATGTTATTGATTTCTTAGATTTTTATGTCAAAACCTATCATTGGCCAGCGTTTAATGTGGCTGACTCAAGTATATTTATTGGCGCTGCGCTACTGATAGTTGACATGATAATTAACAAGGATGACGCGCAAAATGAACAGTGAACGTGCAATCGATGCTGAAAGTGAAGTAATTCTGCATTTTGATTTAAAATTAAAAGATGGTTCAGCCGTTGACAGTACTCGCGTCAATGACAAACCTGCCAAAATGGTAATGGGTGATGGTAGCCTAACGGCTAACTTTGAAGCCTGTTTATTAGGCTTAGTAAAAGGCGAACGCAAGTCATTTGAAATCAATGCTAATGACGCCTTTGGCATGCCAAACCCAGATAATATATATCATCTCGATCGCACTAAATTTGACGCGGATGAAAAGCTTGAAGAGGGCATGATTATGGGGTTTGCACAACCTGATGGAAGTGAACTGCCCGGCATTATTCGCAGTGTTGCTGGTCAATCGGTCACCGTTGATTTTAATCATCCACTTGCCGGACAAGATATCATCTTTGATGTTGAAATTATTGATGTGAGGTAAAAATGAAAGTTCATCTAGCAAATCCGCGAGGTTTTTGTGCTGGTGTTGATAGAGCGATCACAATTGTAGAAAATGCCTTGGAAATCTTCGAGCCGCCGATTTATGTGAGACACGAAGTTGTGCACAATCGCTTTGTCGTTGACGGCCTTAAGGCGCGCGGTGCCATCTTTGTTGATGAACTAGATGAAATTCCCGATGATAGTATTGTTATTTTTTCAGCTCATGGTGTGTCTCAACGCGTGCGAGAAAATGCGACATCAAGGGGATTAAAGGTCTTTGATGCAACCTGTCCATTGGTGACCAAAGTGCACATGGAAGTCATGCGCGCATCAAAAAATGGCACCGAATGCGTATTGATTGGACACCATGGCCATCCTGAGGTTGAAGGCACCATGGGACAATACAGTAACCCAGAAGGTGGCATTTATCTGGTTGAATCGACAAGCGATGTTGAACAGCTACAGGTGAAAAATTCGGAAGAATTGTATTATTGCAGTCAGACAACGCTTTCTGTCGATGATACTGCTGAAGTCATTGATGCATTAAAACAGCGATTTCCAAAAATAGACGGACCTCGAAAAGATGATATCTGTTACGCCACCCAAAACAGGCAAGACGCTGTAAGAGATTTGGCGACCAATTGCGACGTGGTGTTGGTAGTGGGTGCTCAAAACAGTTCTAACTCCAATCGATTGCGCGAGCTTGCGGAAAAAATGGGCGCTGATGCATACTTGATTGCAGATGAAAACTGTTTGCAGAAGGATTGGTTTAAAACTTCAACCCGCATTGGCGTGACAGCAGGCGCTTCTGCTCCTGAAGTGTTAGTGGAGAGCGTAATCGATAGACTAAAACAATATGGCGCGACTGATGTTGTCGAGATTTCTGGACGGAAAGAAAACGTCGAATTCGCCGTACCAAAAGAACTGAGAATACAGCAAATTACCTAAGATATACGACCGCATCTTGAATACCTCAGACAAGCCACTCAAGCCATTTCATACGTGAGACTCATATAAAATAACCAACTAAACCGCCAGCTGTAATAACCTATTGGTGAGCAGAGATTTTGACCTCAGGTGAGTCAACATGGTGGTATCTAGTAGTAACAATCAGAAAAAGACACAGCTCGGCATCGGTATGGTAGAAGTACTAATAACACTTTTTGTGTTGTCAGTTGGATTACTTGGTGTGGCGTCAATGCAGTTTATCAGCTCGTTTAACAACAAGAATGCATTGGCACGAACGCAAGCCGTCTTTGTCACTCAACAAATGGCGGAATTACTCAGGGCAAGCATGACTTTGTCTTCCGTAACAGATGGCTATGTCGTCGACAACGCATATTTTGATCAAGACAATTACAACTTTACTAACCTTTCCTGCAATACAGGTGCTTCTAAATTTGATTGCTATTGCAAAGCATTGCCTGTTTCCATTCCTGATTGCTTAACGGATGAATGCAATACCGCGGAGTTTGCAACGTTTGATGCGTACAAGATGTCCTGCGCTGCAGTTGCCAGCAACCCTGATGCTGAGATTTTTGTAGATTGTGCTGATAACAACGTGCTCGACGCTGATGCCTGCACGGCAGGTTCTATTCACCGCATCATCGTGAGATGGCCAGAAACAGGGTGGCAAGGTAAAGATCGTATTGCAAATGCGCAATGTAACAGCGCAGGCAACTCCGACTATGACTGCGTTGCACTGGAGATTTTGCTGTGAGTTCACCGCGAAATTTAAAGCAACAGGGTCTAACGCTCGTCGAGCTTATGATTGCCGTAGCCTTAGGTGCGTTAGTATCCATTGGGATTGTGCAGGTATTGGTGGGGAACCGTTTTTCGGATGATTTAAATACTTCCATTGCAAGCGCACAAGAAAACGGCAGGTTCATAGTGACTCGCCTTCGCAACGACATCATGATGGCGGGTTATCACAATCCTCTATTTCCAGATCTCAATGACAGCGTTGATGTCACTGAGGAAAATGCCTTTGTTAGAAATAATGTTATCCCATTGCCAGGTGATTTTACTGCATGGCCGACGCTTGGAAGTAAAGAAGGTGCAGCAACCGCTAGCGACACGTTAGTTATATCGAAACAAGAACAACATGACTGCAGAGGCAAAAAACTTGGTTATGCTGATGACGAAGAATTCTTTGTCGTGAATGAATATTTCCTTGAAAGTGATGAACTTCGCTGTCGAGGATTTGATGGCCGTGTGCTCAGAGGACAACGCATTGCTGTTGATCACAATAACCATGAAGCAGTGACGTTAATGGAAAACGTTCTAAGTTTTCAAGTGATGTATGGAATAACTGCATCTGATGTAAACGCAACCACCGGAAACCCAGTGAAGTACATCGATGCTTCGCAGTTAAATGTTGCACTTAATGATAATGCTCACGTCGTAGCAATAAAAATTGCACTGATTATTAAAGGAGATGGAGATGGATTTGTTGAAACGCATGCAGACTTCAAATTACTCAACGAAGACTCAATTGCAGCGCCTGATAAAGGTCTATACCAAGCGTTCGAAACCACAATCACACTGAGAAACGCGAAAAATTTCGTGAGGGCAAACATATGAAGAAGCAGCGCGGTTTAGTGCTTGTTTTTGCACTATTGGTTTTAGTTTCTATCACAGTCATAGGTATAAGTTCAGTTAGCAGTTCAGCGCTACAGACGAAAATGGCCTCTTCAATAGAGAAAACGTCACTCGTGTTTGACGCAGCAGAGGCTGCCATCGGCGGCGTTGTATTTGAGGCAGAAGATGAAATTTTATTAAGCGATCCCAATGAGCTTGACCCGCTTTCGGAAGCAAGGCAGGTCGCAGCATTGGACCTAGACAACGAACAGCTGAGTTGTTTTGACGACCGCAGAATTAGACGGAATGCCACCAGGGCGGGTATGGCGTTCAATACCCGTCATACACAAACTGGCAAATTCAGTGATTCACCGCCAATGAATGCCTGGTCCAGATCGGTATTTGTGCGTGAACAAGCGTGTATTGGGTCGAGCAATGTCATTGGTGGTAGCAACATAAACTGCCACGTATTTCTTATACGAGGATGTGGACAAATTGAAGGAAGCGATTTCGCAATAGCCAATACACTGACGGCATCGGTGTTTGCGCCCTCATCAACAAACAGGTAATAACATCATGAAGTACTCAAGATTTTATTCGTTTTCGTTTGCTCTAGCGCTCTCATGCATGATTGGATTCTCCGCATTTGCAGATGATTTGGAAATTTATATCGGTGACGGAAATGAAGCTGTTTCCTATCAACCCAACGTACTATTTGTAATGGATACATCAGGGTCGATGCGGTCCCAAGATGGAACCGGAGAGTCCCGCTTGTTGCGGGTGCAGGATGCGCTGAGGCAGCTCATGCAGACAGCAACCAATATCAATGTGGGTTTGATGCGATTTTCAAACGTGGGTGGTCCAGTGCTCTACCCAGTCAAGCCAATAGATTCACCAGCTACCGCTGATTTTGTTATTCCAGTAAACGATTCAAATGATGATGTGCATAAGATAGATGCGATAGCCACGAATCGAACAAATAATCAGCTTGTGCTAACGCAAGGAACAAGCACCGTGAAAACGGGATTGCGCTTTACCGATTTGAGTATCCCGCGAGGTGCGGTAATTACCAGCGCAGCACTGCGTTTAACAAGTGCTACACCTAATTCAGCACCGAGTGAATTCACGATAAAGGCTGAAGCTGTTGGCAACGCAGCAAGTTTTGAGGCGGTAAACGATGATGTTGATGCACGGGTTTTGACAGCTGCATCTACTGATTGGAATGACGATTCAAACATCTTTCCACTTGTGGGTGAAAGTGTGATTAGCCCAGATCTTTCCCACGTTATCCAAGAGGTGGTGGATCGCGCAGATTGGTGCGGAGGTAATGCGCTTAATTTAATCATCGACGGCACAAGCCCCAATGCCGCCAGCGGTCGACAAGCATACTCCAGAGATGACGGGACCACCAGAGCGCCGCAATTATTAATTAAATATGATGATTCAACAGCAACGGGTTGTATCCGTAAGAGACGTGTTTTTCAAATTAACAGCAACAGAAATAACGCTGAAGAGAAACCTAATGGCAGACAGTCCACTGGCAGTGGCTTGACGATGATAGATTCATCTAACGCTTATATTGGTTTGCGATTTGAAAATATCGATTTACCGCAGGGTGCAAGTGTCTTAGATGCTTATCTAGAGTTTAGCGGCAAAGAAGCGCAGACGAGTCCAGGCGCAAATATGATTATACGTGGTGTAGCAGAGGATAGCCCTAAGAACTTTAAAAGCTATCCGCGATATTTATTGCGCGATAAACCAAAAACATCAGCGTCGGTCAGTTGGAATGGCATTGAACCTTGGTACTTAAACGGTGAGTATCGCTCACCATCGGTGAAAGGCATTGTTGAAGAAATCGTGAATCGACCGGGTTGGAAAATCAACAATGAAATGATGTTTGTATTAAGTGACTTCACGGACATTGAGCGTGAAGCACACTCCCACAATGGTAAACGTTCAGGTGCACCTCGATTCATTATTGAATATGAAGGAAATGCCACGCCAGGCGTTTCTGTCACGGCACGTGACAGTATTGTTAGTTCGGTGAATGAATTAACTGCAAACGGCTCGACACCCATTGTTGATACGCTGTATGAAGGTGCGCTGTATTATGGCGGATTACCTGTAGATTACGGACTACGACGAGGGAATGACACAGTTAGCAGCACTGTAAGACGACTGACTCGAGTAAGTAATCGGTCGTCATATATTGGTGAGGACAGTCTGCTTCCAGTAGGTTGTGATCCGAGCAATTTGAATGATTCTGATTGTATTAGTGAATACATTCCTGCCGGTGCGACCTATATTTCGCCAATTGAAGACGTTGAGTGCCAGGTAAACAATCATATTGTGTTGTTATCCGACGGACAGCCAAACGGCAACAAAAGCGTTTCTAAAGTGCAAAATATGATAGGTCGCAACTGTAGCGGTAGCGGCAGTGGTAAATGCGGACCTGAACTAACCGAATTCTTGAGTGAGGCAAATGACGCGACAGGTGCGTCAGTGAAGACGCACACGATCGGTTTTGCGGCAAATGACGATGTAAACAACTATCTAAACCAACTTGCAAGTAAAGGCGGCGGAGAATTCTATCGTGCCGACGACAGTGAGTCTTTGTTGCAGGTATTTAATACCATCCTTACAAACATAAAAGATGACAACGCTACCTTTGTTGCGCCTGGCGTTGCAGTGAATCAACAAAATCGGCTTACCCACCTTGATCAATTGTATTTTGCATTGTTTAAACCCAGTGAAAGTGCATTTTGGCCCGGAAACTTAAAACGATATCGACTGAGCAACAGCGCAATAGTCGACGTTACTGGTATTGACGCAGTAGATCCAAATACAGGTTTCTTTGCAAACACCGCAAGAAGCTATTGGTCTCCTCAAGTAGACGGTGGCGACGTAGAGGTTGGTGGCGCATTGAGCCAACTAACCCTGTCGCGGAGTGTATATGCGTTTGATGACAGCCCGGGCGCAATATTCAGTTCATCAAACCGCCTTGTAGAGACAAATGACGATATTACTATCAGTGATTTGAATCTAGATGCCTTTGCCAACAAAGAGGCCATTCGAACCGAGCTTTTAAAATGGTCAAGAGGTGTTGACGTTTTCGATGTTGACGGTGATATGCAAACGACGGATATCAACCTTATGATAGGTGATCCAATCCATTCACAACCCGTTGTTGTTAATTACGGTACCAACGATGATGTTGTCATCGTTGCCACAAACCATGGGTTTTTGCACTCCTTTGATACTGACGATGGTACTGAGAATTTCGCGATAATTCCAAAAGACCTATTGGGCAATTTGTATAAATTCTATGAAAATGCCAACACGCAGGAACATACGTATGGGATGGATGGTGACTTAGTTGTTCGCTACCACGATGATAAAGTTTGGCTTTATGCGGGTATGCGACGCGGAGGCAATAACTATTACGTAATAGATATCACCCAAAAGTTAAATCCGAAATTCTTGTTTAAGATCGATGGTAGTTCAAATGATTTCTCAAACCTAGGTCAATCTTGGTCTAAACCCATTCTTACTAAAATCAAGATTGGTGGTTCTGAAAAAGACGTTATGATTTTTGCTGGAGGGTACGATCCCGACCAGGACAACAAATCTGACAGAACGGTAGATAGTGAAGGTAACAGTGTCTTTATCGTGGATGCGGATACTGGAGAATTGCTATGGTCAGCCAGTAATGAAGATGCTGATCTCAATATTCCTGAGATGAAATACAGTATCCCTGCACGAGTAGCGGTGATTGATAGGGATTATGATGGTCTGGTCGATCACATGTATGTAGCGGACATGGGTGCGCAAATCTTCAGACTGGATATATATAACGGCAACAGCCGTGCAGAGCTCGTCAAAGGCAAATTGATGGCAACATTGGGAGCAGATGATCCAGAAAATAACCGCCGCTTCTACTATGCACCTGACGTATCGCAGATATCTCTTGGCGATGAGCAGTATTACGCTGTGGCTATTGGCAGTGGATTTAGGGCGGGCCCGTTAAACAATACGGTACAAGACAAATTCTACATGTTTAAAGACACGGGTGTGTTTATGCGAGATGAAGAGGGAGAATTTATGTTCCCAGAAGCTCCATTCACAGAAGCAGACCTTTATGACGCAACGCTGCATGAGCTGACATCTGCAGATGATAACGCAAGGCAGATCGCAAATACGGACTTTGCATCTAAAAATGGCTGGATGATCCGCCTTGATACAAGGGGTGAAAAAGTACTGTCTTCTCCACTCATTTTCGACTTCAAGATTTTCTTCACAACTTATTTGCCGGCAAGTGCAAGTGAAAGTACCTGCGCGCCGCCAACAGGTTTCAGTCGTGCTTATCTAGTTGATCTATTTAATGCCAATTCGGTCACTGACATGAACAACAATGGCACCGATGAACATCTGGATAGGTATGCCGATTTGCAACAGGCCGGTATTGCGCCCGATGCTAAGATCCTCATTGAAAATATTGTTAAACCCGTTGTATGTGTTGGCGTGGAATGCGCATCAGCGGTGATTGAGGTAGATAATCAAGGTAATCAACAAGCCTGCGGCAGTGCATTTGAATGTCTAGCCGAAAACATTTACGGACGCTTTGAACGCGTGAAAAAGGATGCGTGGTCTACTGAGGTTGAAGACAACTAACGGTGGTATTTATTTTCAGGATTTTGATTATCTTCCATTGAATAACTACAAGCGTTTGGGCGGGATTGCTCAAGCGCATGTTATAACTTTCCTTAAGTACACCTTATCTCTTTATTGCCATTGAGTTCATGCAAACCATTTTTATCTTTGTCTTTTGAACTTTTAATTCGGCCTTGCAAGCTTATTGTGAAACCTCTACTCAACTCACTTACATGGTCAAACAAGCAGATGTACACACTGATTGGGCTTGATAATAATCCATCGCCATAAAATACGATTTGGTCTCTCGAACTTCGAATCATAATTTTGTTGCTTGATTTGTCGACGTATCGAATCACTTGCTCATCACTATCGAGTGCTTTGTTGTTATTGCGGTCGACAAAAGCAACCGTACTTTGCCCCCAGTATTTGCGATTGCATGTGCCATCAGTTGCAATAGGGCAAACTGTTGTCGATTCCCCTTCTATGATGGCATGTGCCTTTGCAAACTGGATGACACCGACGAGATTGTTTAGTGATGATGTTAGACGAGCGTGGTTTATCCATCCCGGTATACTGTGAGCGGAGAGCGTGAAAGTAATCGATAAAACAGCAATACATATCAAAAGCTCGATAAGTGTTAAGCCGTTCTGGAAATCCTTCATTCAATACATCCTTGTACGTTAAGTCAACTGTTAGCCACTTCAAATGTTTAAGCGAGCAGTCAAAACAAGCCTAATTAAAAGCAGATAAAACAAATACTGTACGGATGTTTGTTTTTTGTATTTACGTGTGAATGCGAATCGTATAAACGCGTTCGTGCTGAATGAAAATGAATATGCGTTTACATAAAGGGTATTGCTACTGGTTTGGATTTATTTGAGTAAGTTCCGGGTGCAAGATGGATATTGAGAAATGCACAAGACGCCAATAAAGCGACATGCAAATCGCGTGATACTTGTTTCATTGATCACTTAGTTTATGATTTGCTGTGTTATCAAAGCCATAATTCTTAGGCACATATTAGGCGCAGCTAAGTGCATCTCCATTGTCTGCTTCATGCACGCCATCTCCATTTTGATCTCTGCTTAACTTGACTCTGCCATTCGCATTGATGCTGATTTGTCTTGCTAAGCTATTATCTTGAGAATGTGCACACAAATTGATTTCGATAGGCTGATCTGCAGTGCCCGTTCGTGTGAATATCACAGATCGATCAGGGGCCGTCATTGCATTGGTATCTGCAACTTTGTCTGTTGTGTGCAATAGTGCTTCATTTGCGTCGCGATTACCGTTTTCATTTCTATCGATAAACACAATCTTTGCCAAATCCCAGTCTGCAGTATTGCAGGTTGCGAAGTTGGCTGACGGACAGACGACTACATCTTTTAGTTGATCAACTGCGGTAAATCTTGCAAAACGAAGCGCTGCACTTGTCGAGTTGATATCAGAGGTTACTTGATTTCGATTAGTAATATTTTGAACATTTGGCGCAACAACGCCTACAAGAATCGCAGACACTGCCACTACAACCATCAATTCAATAAGTGTCAGACCTTTTTGGTATTCAATATTCGATGAAACGTTGAACATGTTAACCCTCCCCTTATTGTCAATCATTATAAGGGATTATATCCAATATAACGTATTTGACTGAGGAGTAGATTACCGTAACCAATACCTATTGGGGATTAGAATTGCAATATAGCGCGTTGTTTATCGAGGATTAAGTGGAGTAAAACAAAACTACGTGATGCGTCATTTATCAACATCAATGGAGTAGGGAAGTGCCTGGACTGATAGAAGCGTATCGGCATGTTCTTTCAATCGCAGGGTATCACCCGTTGTTATATCATTGGGCAACACCGCTAAACATCGTATTTGGTCACCTTGTTTAGCTACTCTGATAACATTGCCAGCACGTCGCCAATTGTCGCCGACTTGTCGTTCAAGTGTCACACCAATGCTGAGGTTTTCCTCAGATGTGTCTTGTGCACTCGTTTCCAATAAATAGAGCGCGCGCTTGTTTTTCCCCAGGAATTTTGTCCTTGCCACGACTTCCTGACCCATGTAACAACCTTTGTCGAAATCGATGCCATCAATGCATTGCAGATTGAACATTTGCGGTACGTATTCGTTGACGGTTGTTTCTGTCACAACGCCATATCCATCGGTAATCTCGAGCCACTCGTGCAGTTGACTATCTTGCATCAGCGATGACGCTTTTTGCTTAACCTGTTCAAAGGTAATTGAGGATAGCAGTCCGATATATCGGCGAGCAGATGCGGAAATACAGAAAACAATACTATCATCGTTCTCTATGGATTTTAGGTGCTCGGTAGGCAGAGATGAAAACTGATCTTTGAACGATGCTTCACTTTCTTCACCGTGAAAGGACACAGGGATGACATCGGTTAAAACGTCAATAGACACGTTTGAAAAAACACCGTATTTTCTTAACTGGGTTAGGGTTTGTTCAGCGGCTGCGCCTTCAATCAATAAGGAAAAACGATTGTCTTGATTCAGCAGGTACGAAATACTCCACATCTTACCTTTGAAATCGCAGTGCGCTGTAATTCTAACAGAATCATTCTTCCATTTTTCCGTGTTGACAGTAAGTTGGCCATGTAGAAATTTGGCTGCATCTTCCCCGCTGACTTGTATTATTTGATAGTTGTCTAGTACACAGATCCCGCTTGTCATTGCTTACATTCCGCCATTGGACACATCAATGAGGTAGGGGCATTTAACCAAAAAACAAGACATTGAGATAACGATATTTCTGTACTTTTAGTTACAATTAATTGATACAACCTATGGTATTATCAACGCGTTGGTACGTATCATAGTCATACAGAGTTAACAGTGATGCCACAATCATGAGTGAGGGAGTTTTGCATGTTTGATGAAAAGAGATTTGCGCGTTTAAAGTGGGCATGCCGTCGGGGAATGTTAGAGCTGGATGTACTGTTGTTACCTTTTGTTGAGCAGGCGTTCGACCAATTGACGTACGAACAAAA
>JBCDMA010000003.1:0-39660 GCA_038744645.1 Pseudomonadota bacterium
AATGATATCTGCTGTTTCTTGTGTAGTTAGTGACATTTTATTCTCCAGTAATAAGTAGATGCCCCGATCACTAATTCAGGTACATCTTAAGGATAATCAAAGAGCGCGTAGTATAAGGATTTGCCAGATAATAGCAAGTAGAGTCTTTTTTCTATTCGCGGGTTAATTTTTGCTTGCCAAACATTGTGCATTAACTGAAAAGCACTGTTAATTAATCACCTTTCAAAAAGCGGCTACTGATTTTCGTTTACCACCACACGCTTTGGCTGAATGGTGCGTTCGTTTTCTTTTGTTGCTATGCCTAACAGCTTCTTCGACACACTATTGTAAATACGAAACAAGTGGTCATCGCTCTCAATAGTGTCTTCCAACGTTATCGCCATTCCATGTCCAAACGCATTGGCATCTTGTGCGTCGAGATTAATAATTGGAATATGATTGAGATGCACATCCATGGGCAATAACACGCTTTTAAATCTGCTGTTTTGCTCTTTTGCGTTGGACGTACAGGTTTCTTCTTGATGACAAAGCGACTCAAGCGCCTCTAGGTTGTGCATTTTTAAATCTTTAAACCCAGATATCCACAACCGACGAAGCTTGCAAACGTGTGCGCCACACCCGAGCAGCTGCCCCATATCATCGACAATGGTCCTGATATAGGTTCCTTTTGAGCAGTGTATTTCGATGTCGAACTTATCGTCTTCGGCATTTAGTAGCTCAATATGATGTACGTGAATATCTCGTGTCGGGCGAGGAACATCAATGCCTTGTCGTGCATAATAGTATAACGGTTTACCTTGATACTTTAGCGCTGAAAAAGGCGATGGTGTTTGTTGAATTGCGCCGCGAAAGTGGGCCAAGATTGAGGCAACTTCACGCTCTGTTACGTTGACTTCCTGAACGTCAACCACTTCACCATCAGCATCAGACGTATCGGTGCGCACACCTAGTAACGCTGTAGTTACGTAGGCTTTATCCGCATCTAGTGAATACTGAGAAAACTTCGTGGCCTCACCCAAACACACGGGTAACATCCCTGTGGCCAGAGGATCCAATGCGCCGGTATGGCCTGCCTTTTGTGCGTTAAACATTCGCTTGACGCGCTGCACAACGGCATTTGAACTTAGCCCTTGAGGCTTATCAACGAGGACGATGCCATCAATTTTTAATCCTTTACGGCGTCTACCCATCGCTACTTTTGTGTTTTTGTTTATCCGTCTGAATCGCGTGATCTACTAAAGCGCTTATTTTTGAACCGACGGTTGCCGAGTTGTCTTGCATAAAGTGAATTGAAGGTACGGCGCGCATTTTGATTTTTTTCGCCAGAATGGAGCGCACAAAACTCGCGCCTTGCTTTAACAAGTTAAAGTCGCTTTTGTTCTTTTCTGTGTCTTCCAATAAAAAACTGACAAATACTTTTGCATGACTGAGGTCACGGGAAACTTCAACCCCTGACACTGTGACCATACCGATATCCGGATATCGATGTTTGAAGTCATGTTGCAAAATAGTAGCTATTTCGCGGTGAAGCTGTTGGTTCACCCTTTCTGTTCTTGAAAATTCTCTAGGCATTTTACATTCTTTCCCGTAATACGTTTTTCGCATTACTCGTTTTCTCATTACACGTTTTCTCACTACACGATAAAGACAGCGATAAAAAAGGAGGCGTAACGCCTCCATTTTTTCATTGGCGAGTGGCGCTATATTTCTCGTTGCACTTCCACAATTTCGTATACTTCGATTTGGTCCCCGACCTTAACGTCATTGTAGTTTTTCACGCCTATACCGCACTCAAGTCCTTTCTTAACGTCCTGAACGTCGTCTTTGAATCGTCTCAAAGACTCTAGCTCACCTTCATAAATAACGACGTTATCTCTAAGGACGCGAATAGGATTGCTACGCTTGATATTGCCTTCAGTTACCATACAGCCCGCGATGGCACCAAGTTTTGGTGAGCGGAAGACGTCTCGCACCTCTGCCAGCCCCATGATTTCTTGTTTAAACTCAGGCGCTAACATGCCGCTCATTGCTTGTTTTACTTCATCAATCAGTTCATAGATGATGCTGTAATAACGCAGGTCAATTTCTTCTGCTTCAATGGTTTTGCGAGCGGCACCATCGGCACGCACATTGAATCCAACAATGATAGCGCTGGATGCTGCAGCAAGCGAAGCGTCCGTCTCAGTAATACCACCTACGCCGCTGCCAACAATGTTCACTTTTACTTCTGATGTGGATAACTTAACCAAACTGTCTGCAATCGCTTCAATTGACCCTTGCACGTCTGCTTTTAACACAATATTAAGTTCGCTGACGTCACCTGTTTCCATGTTCGCGAACATATTCTCAAGTTTTGCTTTTTGCTGTTTGGCAAGTTTGAGTTCACGTTTTTTCGAATGCCGTTTGGTCGCAACTTCTTTTGCTTTGCGTTCATCCTGAACCACGAGCGCATCTTCGCCAGCAATCGGCACACCAGATAAGCCTAGAATTTCGACAGGCATTGACGGTCCAGCCAAGCTCAATGCGGCACCTGTTTCATCACGCATAGCACGCACACGGCCAAACTCTTCGCCACACAACAAAATGTTACCTGTTTTAAGTTGACCTTCTTGGACAAGAATAGACGCAATCGGACCACGTCCTTTATCCAGTCTGGATTCAATAACGATACCGCGCGCTGGCGCATCTACTACCGCTTTCAATTCCAATACTTCTGCGTGCAATGAAATGGCTTCCAACAAATCATCAACGCCTTGACCAGTCTTAGCAGACAAGTTAATAAATTGGTGTTCGCCGCCCCACTCTTCCGGTATAACTTCCATTTGCGATAATTCAGTCTTAACGCGTTCTGGATCTGCCGTTTCTTTATCTATTTTATTCACCGCGACAATCATCGGCACATCGGCAGCGCGCGAGTGTTGAATCGCTTCTTTGGTTTGTGGCATTACACCATCGTCCGCTGCAACGACTACGACAACAATATCTGTAGCTGTGGCACCACGCGCTCGCATCGCAGTAAACGCTGCGTGTCCCGGGGTATCTAAAAACGTGATCTGACCATTTTCTGTCTCTACACTGTATGCACCGATATGTTGCGTAATACCGCCGGCTTCGCCATCAGCGACTTTACTGCGTCTAATGTAGTCAAGTAGTGATGTTTTACCGTGGTCAACATGCCCCATGATAGTAACAACAGGTGCTCTAGTTTGTGCATCACCCGTGCTGACGCTTGCAATGAGCTCATCTTCAAGCGCGTTTTCATTGACTAGCTCGTATTTATGGCCCATCTCTTCAATCACGAGGACGGCAGTTTCTTGATCAAGGACTTGATTAATCGTGGCCATTTCACCCATTTTCATCATCGCCTTAATCACTTCAGTCCCTTTAACTGCCATGCGATTAGCTAAATCACCTACTGTTATAGTCTCACCTAACTTCACAACACGCTCAACCGGTGCAGCAGGCTTATTGAAGCCCTGCTTGAGATGCTCACCTGCATTTTTCTTAGTGCGTTTGCGTCGACGAGAACCTCGCTCCACTTCCATATCTTCACGGTCTTCTTCCTCTTGCGCATAGCGGTTTGAATACATGTGTACTTCTTCCGCTTCTTCTTTTTTACGACGCTCTTCTTCTTCCTTCCAGCGTCGCTCGTTTTCCTCTGCCAATTTTTTAGCTTCTTCGGCAGCGCGCTGTGCTTCTTGCTCTAGCTTGCGCTGAGCTTCCTCTTCTTGCTGACGCTTGATGCGTTCTTCTTCAGCACGAGAGGCTTCAATTTCTTCCAATTCTTCCTTGGATAATGAGCTTTCTGCTTTCTTGCGCTCTTCAGCTTCTTTCTTCGCCTTTTCAGCCTGCAATCTGCGCTCGGCTTCTCGCTCTTTGCGTAGACGCTCAGCTTCTTTTGCTTTCTCTTCTGCTACTTTTTTCGCCGCTTCCGCCGCTTTTTGTTCCGCTTCTAGTTTCGCCTGCGCTTCAGCTTGTCGTTTTGCTTCTTCTTCAGCAATGCGCTTTTCTTCAACTTCGCTGCGTTTTATGTAGGTACGTTTTTTTCTAACCTCTACTTTTACGTTGCGCGATTTGCCAATACTGATGGTACTGGTGGTTTTGCGTTGTAGCGTCATTTTCTTCGGTGCTTTTGCTCCAGATCCGCCGTGCTGTTTACTCAAAAAATCAAGCAACGCTTGCTTCTCTTTCTCAGATACATCGTCACCGACACCCTTATCTATGCCGGCATCGGCAAACTGTTGTACCAGCTTTTCAGGGGTTGTACTTATGCTTTCGGCGAGTTTTTCTACAGTTACATCTGACATAATTATCTGTTTCCTCCTGCACTTACTCTTCGTTAAACCAGACGATATTGCGCGCAGCCATGATCAGTTCGCCCGCTTTTTCTTCGTTGAGTTCTTCAATATCGCTGATTTCGTCGGTTCCTTGCTCAGCCAGCTTTTCAAGGTTATTCACGCCTCTACTTGCTAGAACAAATGCTAAATGCCTATCTAATCCTTCGAGATTTAACAAATCCTCTTCAGGCTCTGCCGCTTCTAAAGACTCTTCATTGGCAAGGGCTTGCGTTGTAAGCGCAGCTTTTGCTCTATTTCTCAGCTCATCTACGACATCTTCATCTAGACCGTCTATTTCAAGCAGTTCTGAGGCCGGTACATACGCGATTTCTTCAAGCGTTGTAAAGCCTTCTTCCGCTAGCACCAGTGCGAAGTCTTCATCAATATCGAGGCTTGAAGTGAACACTTCTAACACTTTCGCATTTTCTTCCTGATGCTTCTCATTCATGTCATCAACCGTCATGACATTTAATTCCCACTCAGTCAATTGGCTGGCCAATCTTACATTTTGTCCGTTTTTACCGATTGCTTGGGCGAGATTGTCGCTTTCTACTGCTACGTCCATCGCGTGTGTATCTTCATCAACAACGATCGACGCCACTTCAGCTGGTGCCATTGCATTGATCACGAACTGGGCAGGATTTTCATCCCAGAGCACAATATCAACTCGCTCACCACCAAGCTCGCTTGATACTGCTTGCACTCTCGAGCCTCTCATGCCAACGCAAGCACCCACAGGATCGAGTCGCTTGTCGTTGGTTTTTACTGCAATCTTCGCTCTAGCACCTGGATCTCTTGCTGCCGACATGACTTCTAGTGTTTCTTCAGCAATCTCAGGCACTTCTAATCTGAACAGCTCGACAAGCATATCTGGGTGGGTACGACTAATGAATAGCTGTGCACCGCGCGCCTCGGGCCTAATGACGTAAAGCAATCCTCTCACTCTATCGCCGGGCCTGAAGGTTTCTCTTGGTAACATGTCATCTCTGAAAATAACGCCTTCAGCATTGTTACCCAAGTCAATAATAATGTTATCTCGATTGACTTTCTTGACTGTACCTGTGACGAGTTCCCCGACCTTGTCTTCATATTCCGCTATCATTTGCGCGCGTTCAGCTTCACGTACTTTTTGCACAATGACCTGTTTTGCGGTTTGCGTTGTTATACGGTAAAAAACGATCGACTCGATTTGTTCTTCCACATAGCCGCCAACATCGATTTCAGGATCATCAATTTGCGCTGCTGAAAAGGTGATTTCAGCATATGGATTTTCCTGAGGCTGTTCATCTTCAATGACAAGCCATCGTCTGAAGGTATCAAAATCACCGGTCGCTCTGTCTATCTCGACTCTTACTTCTATATCACCATGATTCTTTTTCTTAGTTGCACTGGCAAGCGCATACTCCAGTGCTTCAAAAATCTTTTCTCTTGGCACTTGTTTTTCATTAGAAACGGCTTCTGCAACTAATAAAATTTCTTTGTTCATGTTTTCCTCATCACCCTTTCGGACAATTTACAATAACTTATCAAAGTCTGGCACCAGCCTCGCTTTTGCAATATTTGACAACGCTATCAAGAACGCATGGCCATCTACCTCTACTTCGACCTGCTGTGCTTCAGCACGCATTAACACACCCTTGAAATTTCGTCTCCCCTGTTGAGGGATTGTTGTTTTTATTTCTACGGTTTCACCAATGACATCGGTAAATTGCTCGGATGTGAACAAAGGACGATCCAAGCCGGGTGAAGACACCTCCAGCACATATTCAGTCGAAATCGGATCTTCAACATCCAAAACGCCGCTGACCTGATGCGAGACGGCTGCACAATCATCTACATCTATACCGTTTTCACTGTCTATATAGATCCGCAATGTGCTGTGTTTTCCTGCGCGCAAAAACTCAATCCCCCATAAATCGAACCCAGTCGCATTGACTGCGGGCTCAATAATAGTCGTTAACCTATTTATGAGTTGAGACACAGAAATCACCTACAAACAACAGAAATAAAAAAAGGGCATGTTGCCCACCACCCTCGTGTGCTTTAGAAAGCACCATCAAAAAAGCCCCGGACATAGCGGAGCTTCATAAATTCTTTCGCTTTGCTACGAAAATATGCCTGAATATTTTCGCCGCCTGCCCTGTTCAAATCATCCCTAATGAACAAGCACGCGAAGTATACTCCTTAGTTTTAATATTAGCAAACCCAATTAATCTCGGGCCGCCGGACGAGTTATACATTGGCTTTAGCCCTTGTACTCACAATACAAAACGAATACCATGTTTGGAGTGAAATGGAATTTGGATGGCATATGAATGCATATATCTTGACCAAATCAAAACCAAACGGTAAATCCAAATCACAAGAAGTACTCAAAACATTCATTGACCTCATGGATGCCTGTTCAATAGACTCAGACTTTGGCACATTTGAGCCTTCTACAAGCCAAGCGAAAAATATCGACTTCCTTTTCATCGATGCAAGTGATTTAGGAACAACGGAACTGTTTAAGCTTGCGATTGTACGTGCAGATTTACCCGTTAACAAAGTATTGTTCAACGTTGCAAAACGAGACGAAAAAATACAAATTGCTGCATTAAAAGCAGGTTTTGGTGGCGTATTTTTAACAAGCGAACCTATCGAGTTAATCGTAAAGGGTTTGGAAAAGCTCAAGTCCGGGCATAGGTGGTTTAGTCGTGAAATCATGACTAAGCTCATTGACCAGTTGGTTTCGCAGTATCCTCATAGCAATAAAACAACAAAACCGGCAACAGACCATTGGTTGACGAAAAGAGAATTGGCTATCACTGAGCGCATTGCTGAGGGTGCTCAAAATCGTGAAATTGCGGCCGATTTAAACATAAGTGTCAATACAGTGAAAACTCACGTGTACAGCATTTTCAGAAAGACAAACTGCAGAAACAGAGTCGAACTCATTCGCTGGTATCAGGCGAGATTCATTGAAAAAGATTTTATTGATTAAAGTGGTTGCGGGAGTTCGCAACACTTTAATCCTTGCAGCGGAAAAACCTCAGAGGTAGGTATAGATGGTTGCGGGGGAGCGCAAACTTCTATTCCTTGCAAGCATTTCAAAGGGTTCAATACTTCGTTCGTCCAACTATTTAATGCTTTTGATATATGTCTATAATTTTAGTGGCGTTTGAACCTATTCTAAGAATCAGATTTAGTAAATTTACGTTAATCCAAAAGGATAAATCTTCACAGTCATTGTTTTCTAGAATTGAAGCTCTTACGTCGGTAAAGACGTTCTCGCCTCATATAGACAAGACAATTATCACCGTCTCATGAAACAAACCTCGTCATTTCAGATTTTTGAATCTAATTCGTTTAACAACAATTTATGCAAATAGTTAGTTGTCGGTGATATTTCAAGATGCTGATTTTTTGTGAAAAATTCAAACAAAAATGGTTTTTGATAACGAAAAAACAAAAAGTCCTTCGAATAAATTTGTGTTGCCTCATTGATTAGTAAAACATCATCTGGTTCTATTGATATTGCTTTTGCCCTAGGTTTCGTTCTAAATCTATTCGAAAATACCCACGCGACAGCAATATTTGGTGTAATGGGAATAACAGTCTCAAAATTTAAAAACTGAGTAGGACATACGGGGAAGTTATTATAAAAACCATCTCCAAAGATGAATTCGTTCTCGTCTGAAAACATAATGATAAAGTTTCCTCTCCCGAATATATGTGACGAGTATACTCGTTTATAAATTAATCCCTGATTATGTGATATCAGGATTTCTAGCTCTTTTTTGCTTGAAATGCTTCCCCTAATGCCTGTTATCATATTACCAAGGTTATTTCTGTACTCTGGAGAGCGAATTATTAGTGACAACATGCACTTGGACATTACCTCTAAATTTTTATCCAATTCATCTTGTGTCGCATATGAGTAAACTCTTCCGAATTCATTAAATATACGAAATTCTTTTAAATCAGCGACGAAGCCATTCATCTTATTGTCAGCTTCATCAAAAAATCGTTCGAATGAAAATTCCCAGTCTGATTTCTTTTCAAAAAGTAAGTTATGAGCGCCTTTTATGAATCCAAAGTTTGTTGGTTTTTGTGTGATTTGTTCGCCAGTTGGCCTTAGTCCATTTACTTTTCCGTCACTATTAGACCAGTGCTTAGATAGTGTTTTTGGCCACCAGTGGTGTTTTTCATTTCTTTTCTTCACTCGCGTTTGTGTTAAAGCCATATCTCTTTAGCCTCAATTGCTGATTTATATCTGAAAAATACTATTGATATCGAACATGACAGTTTTCTCAGAGTTTTAACTCATTCTCACGGATATCTTATGAGGAAGTAGTCTACAAGAACCCCAGCTTTGTTATGGTTATGGGACAACACATGTTTTAGATCCGACAATATGAGTATCTATTAAAGGCGAATTTGTATACTCAACGCTGACCTGAATCGGTAAATGACCAGCCCCACGGTTACTACTTGAGATTACCAAAAGACCTTTACCTGCATCCTCTATACTAAAACTTCCGAAGCCCTTAGCCCCGACTAAAAACTCTTTATTGTCCAAAACGCGACAAGAGTAATCTAGAAAATCTGATTTATCTGAAGCTTCCGGAACTCTTACATTACTGCTTAAGCCAGAAGTTAAATCAACGATTTGAAAAACGTCACTTTTATAAGAAAGTACCGCTGGCTCATCACATGAAGACTTAGACGCGCAAATCATTATTTTAAAAGTATCTTGAGTTTCTAAAGCTGGTCGAATAAAAGCGAACCAAGATGCGATTGTTGCACTTGCACCGAATATAAAACCAAGAGATGGGATAACATATTTTTTCATATCTTCTCGTTTTTACATAAAAATTCAATAGTGAGTAATTGGGTCGTTTTTCACCAGTGACCCGCTACATTTATTTATCTAATGAACCAAATCATTACTAGCAATCTTCTTTTCAGCACTCTCTGAAAGTAGTCTCAGGTGATGAATAATAAAATGGGACATGTTATTGAATATGGATAGTACCTCAAAGTGCAATATAGAAATTGGTAAGCATGTGGGATAGTTTTACTGTTGTTGTTAACATCATAAAACCTCAAAAGCCTAATTGACTATAAAAAACCGCGATTCATAGTATTGCGGCATTTGTTATTTCATTTTAGATACAATCAACGTGAACTATAATAAATTGCACCTCAAATACCGCGTATCGTGCTTATTAGCCAATGAGTATTTGCCCAATATTTCGCATCTACAGCCCGGCTATGTGACTGCTAAAAGAGGACGCGAGGCCGAAGCTTTTAACAGTCCGCAAGCATTAGTTTGTTAGGGCTAATCTAGAACGTCAACGTTTAGATTGTGTGAAACAACTGCTGTTCCAGATGATTGATCTAACGAAAATTTAATAAGCTCAGTTCTAGCCTCATTATCCAAAATTACCGTTCTACCGTCGAACAATGAAAGTTCGAGACGATCAAAGTATTTTCCACTTGGTACATTCCAAGTTACAGGAGTGTCATAACTAACTTTCAACTTTTCAGTATTAAATGAATTTACTTGCTCTTCCTCTTTGTATTGCTGAAAGCTCATGCTTAGTCCATATGAGCAAGAAACTCGACCACCGCGACCTCGTTCAGAAGCAATGTTACAACTAGCCGTCGCAATATTACTTGATGGGATCGTGGTGCAACGTGTGCTTCCACCACTACAGTGATCACTGCCTCCCCAATCAATAGAGACAGTTTCGGTATTAATCTTGTAACCGTCATCTGGGTAAGCATTCATAGAAGCATCTCTAAATCGCCTTGTCGTTCTTCCGGATTCAAAGGAACCTGTTGGGCCGCCCACAGTTTTATTTTGACGATCTGTGACTACGGTTACTTTTTCTTTGTAGTGAATGACGGCATTAGCGATATAATTTGGAACAACACGCACATGATATTTGTAGGCTTTCTTTTTGCTAAAGAAAAAAAATGAATCTTCGTAAATATTTATTTCTATGGGGATAAGAGTTAGCTTGTTAGCCTCTGAGAATTTTTCAATTTGCTCTCTGGTTAGAGTAAATGCTATTTGGTTGTCTCCTATTTCACTTGGTGTTATCTCTAAATTTTCATGAAGGTGCGCTATCAAGCGATTTTTCTTATGATTAAGGTTTTTTCCTCTAAATTTAATTAATAGAGAAGTGTCACTTGAGCTTCCATGTACCGCTACACTAGATAAAAAGCGGGATATTCTGGGTTCATCGCTAAGGAAGACAGTATCCGAAAGGTAAATCGCAAGATTATCTAAAGTATCATCTATTTTATCGTGTTCAGATTCAATGTTGACAAATAAAAGATCTATTCTGCTTTCCAACCCCTCAAATATCATACGTTGTTGTCTCGTCAACTCGTCACTAGTTTGTTTTAGCGCACCTTCATATTCAGATCTAACCTGTGCGATTGCATTTATTGCATTGTAAGCAGCATTGTTAACAACGTTGTCAGCAGCATTTTGGCCATTAGAAATAATGGCATTTGCCTTATGCTCAAGTTCATCAAGTAAGATTGCCATCGTAATTCCTTTTGTTAACCCTCCATTTACATTTAGACTAAATAAAATAAAGCTTGCACAAATTAGTTTCCATATCTTCATGGTCGTTTTTTCCATAGGTTGACGAATTACGAATAGAGCCGTAACTATTTTTGTAATAACTGCTTAGGTCATTTTCATTAATATAGGAGAAACATTGTACACAGAAAATATTTTCGTTTTGATCCGGCCTTTGTATTAGAAACTGCTGCAGAACAATTGGGTCATTATTAAGCTGCAATTCAGTTTTAGAAGTCTTAGCGTTACTACACGTAATGATTGAATCATCCTTTTGGCGGCAATAGACATACATTTGCGCAGGTCATTTAAAAAAATGACATACAGCTTTCCGCAGAAAATGATAGTTCGTTTAGAGTACACCTAAAGTGAACTTCCACCATAAGCAAGAATTTACCGTCAATCTTCGATAATCTCGATAAGCGTAAGCATATCAATCTGATCTCGCTATTCAAGAAAATAGCATTATTGTGGAAGTGTGAGGTCGAAGATATGTTATCCCCCTATTTAAACGCAACATATTTGTTGTTGAACAAAAGTGAGTATGCATCAGCGGATTACTATTTTTAGGGCAAAGGAATATCCTCAATGATCAACCTTTCTAGCTTTTGTTCATAACCACTCGTCAATAAGTGAATACTGTAATTGGTATCGCTTTCAGCATAGAGAACGATTGTGTCACTTTCATAATCCCTATAAATCATTCTCTCTTTTGGATATTTGCTATGAAAGAAATAGGATTTTGCATATAAGTATGCCCCTTTATCGCATTCTGTCCTTGGTGTCTGCTCCCTTAAAGTAACCCCTTTGTATAGATATGAAACAAAGCTGCCACCTTCTTTTGAAGCACAGACGCTAACCAATTTTTCCAAATTAGATGTCTCATTAGAGAATGAATAATTCTCGCCATATTTACTGTTTCCAGATTCAAAGTACTTTGGATTAAATAACATTAAATCAATAACTTCTTTTATTTTTTTCGGGATTTCACCTGTGATTGAATAACTTGCGTTTATTAAGTCGTTTTCAGAGTTTATATCTTTTATAAATTGGTAAGAGTCATCAATAGCACTATCTTTAGATAAAATTCCGACAGACCATAACAAACTCAAAAATAAAAAAACTGTTTTTGAATGCATTTGATAAGCTCTCCACAAATATCTTTATAATACTTTAATACTATCCGTATAAAGGGAGGACTTGGGATTTTATTTAATGTATAGGTAATTTGGTAGCGTAGAGACTCTGTCGTGCTACTGAGGCGGATTGTCTAAAATGTTCTGCTTACGCATTAAATTAAATGGTTCGTTTAAGGTGCACCTAAACGAAACTTACGAAATGATATGACGCACCTAGGAGTTAAGCCGACTTACAGTACCGATCTGCAAAAAGGACCCTAATCGAACCAGTTGACTCAATTTTTAAAGTTGCTTTTCTGTACTCGGTTTAGCTCGTTGTTTTGAACACTGTATTCACTGAGAAAAGCTTTTCTCAATCAGTCTGCGCAGCGCCTTTTCGAATTCGGGTTGGTTTGTGTCGAAAATCAGGCTCCGAATATACGCATCTGATTCCACGTTATTGCAAAGAAATTCGCCGATCACACGCAGTTGAGTGCGGTAGTGCTGCATCTTCTCATCTGAAATTTTTGGCATGGTTTTCGGTGTCCTTCCTGCTTTCGTTTCAGAGTTCCAATTCCAAATACAGCGCTTGCACTTCATCAGCTTGGATGCAGAGGTAGTCAAGGGTTTGCTGCTGTGAGTTGTGACCAAAGGCGATCATAAGCAGCGGCACGGATGCTTTGCCTCTGGTGCGCTGATGATAACCCCATGTCTTGCGCAACGTATGTGAGCCTGTGTTTTCTTGAATACCCGCTTCCCTGCACCACCGCTTCACCAAGTTATTCAATGTTGATACGCGGATGGCGTTTCTTGATTTATGCGATTTGAAAAATGCAGCTTTAGGCTCGCTGCGCAGTGGGTGATTTTGCAGCCAATGCTGAATAGCGGCGACACTGTTGTTATTCATAGTCACTGCGCGGTATTTGCCTGTTTTGGATTGCTTCACTTCCAAACGGCTGCCCACGTGTAAATCTTCGACCTGCATAATTCTGAGCGATAAAAGCTCATTCGCGCGAAATGCAGTGTTAATGCCCATCACAAACAAGCAATAATTGCGAGGTTGGTCTTTAAGGGCGCTTTTGATGGCTTCAATATGCTGAATACTGCGAATAGGATGCACCTTAATCGCTGCGCCCTTTTTGGGGTGATTGATATTGCCGGAGCGCTGCGCCATTGCTTGTTTACTTTCTGCATTGAAACAGACGAAAAAAGGCGCAATCCCAACTTTTATTTAAAAGTTAGCATAATACCTAGACCCCTTATCCAGCTTCACGTTGAGCTTCCACAGATCCTTGTTTTATGCGCCACAATTCCGTTTGTAACGGTTTTCAAGTATATCAATACCAACACTTAAATATAAATTGCAATGGTTTTTGGTCTTTTTTGGTATTTTTTGTAGTGCGCACTCAATAGCCGCAGAACGTCAATTGAATAAAACAGACTTAGTTGCTTCGATTGAGGCTACTAAAAAAGCGTTTAATTATTTCTTTGAAACGAATGGCGGTATCGCTATTCTCATTGCGTTTGGTAAAGGTAATGCTGAAAATGTAACGCCTGATGGAATTGGTGAACAATTCGTGACTGAGCTCAATCGTCGAGGCAAGCCAGCGAAGTATTTTTATTACGATGCTGACTGGCAAGGCATGACGGTAGAATATGTCATTGGTTATTCTACGCTTGGACCGTGGGGTGCGGATAAAGCTGCAATGAATATTAGCAAAGCTGTTGAAATGGCGGAAGCAGCCAAAAAAGTTCATAACTGATTGTCTTTTAGTTCCCAAAAACAAGCGCTGACTTAGTTTGAACTTCGCCAGAACCTCCGCGCTCAGCATCATTTACGCTCGCCAGTTCATGCTGAACTTCATCATTTGCAGTTTTTGCAAGGGTGGCATTGACGCCTGAAACATTGGCGGCTTCTGCAGCGTTACAAATCTCTTGCTTATCTTCAAGCGTAAGATTGTCTTTATGTTCATACTTATCCAGTGTGGCTTTTAGTTGCTGCGCTTGCTGCCATGCTTGCACATATTTAGCTTCATCGAGATGTTTGTATTTTTCCTTTATCGTACCATCTGGATTGAGAAATTCATTGGCAAGGGCGTTGAGTTTATCCTCGTCAGTCTCAAGCCCTGCAAGCACTTCGGCAGGCAAGAACGCCTGCGCCATGCCGTCAATCACATTATCCTGACCGTATTTTTCTTGTAGAGACTGGTTAAGCGTTTCCATCTGAGCGAGTAAATCATTAAGCTGAATACGCATTTCATCTAGGAGAGAAATAAAGGCTTGAATGTCTCTTGCCTTACGCGCCTTTGCCTCTTGGCTATTTGCGTCATCACGGTTCATGCGTAAGATGCGCGATGTGTTTTCTGGATTAATCTGGCCCGTTTCAACGCGGATCTCATCTTGACGAAGGTCAAAGGCTTCCTGTTGATATTTTGCATGGGCCAGCCTGTCTCGGGCAGTATCAAAATCGGTGCTTATGGGTGGTCCATTCGTCATGCATAACCACCTGAAAATCCGCCAAATGCTATAGCATTTGTGATCCCAATCTTAAGAGACTTAAGATTGATATGCTTATAATGTCTTTTATACAAGGTAAACATCCAACTCCGCCTCTTTGTCCCACCCAGCCACAAAATGACAGCCGTACCAATTCATGCATCCAATTTACAGAAAAATGTTTAACTTACCGTTAATACAGAGATTTCTGAGGGGCTAATGCCCCCAGAATACATGAACTTCATCATGAGCAATTTCGATGGTAAATATATCTCCACTCATTTTCATGTCCCGTCCCATCTTGTCGTAATCAATGTAACAAGCAAGATGCTCTGTCACTTCTGAGGTTTCTTCAGTGAGTTGCTGGGCGAAATCTTCGAGACTGTTGTAGCAACCGCGATAGTTTTCTTCTGTGTATCTTCGTGCTTCGTCAATGTCACTGCAATGGTTTAAAAGCTCTGCGCCGAACCTTGGAAATTCTTCGATAAAGCACGCGACTTTGTGAGCAGATTCCAATCCTTCATATTCTGATACAACGTATTGACCAAAACCTTGCGTATCATGAATAGCGTATTCTTCTGCACCTTCAATCGGACTTTGCATAAGCATGCAATCAACCGCTGTTTGAATGGTAATTAGGTCTTGAGTTGCATCGACCCAGACACCGTGGAGAATTCCATTGTTGTATGCGGCTAAATCGGCAACGTAAATTTGAATATCTTGGCTCATTGTTTTTGCTCCTAATATTGGCTTGAGGTTCATCGAAGCGCTTTTAAAGCGCCGCGCATGTTCCTCTGCCGACTAGGGCGACTAAGGCGGAGGTGAAACAATCCAGAAAAATTGCGGAGGGTCCATACCAGCAAAGCGCCAGCATGGAAACCGTCATTATTCTTGATTGTGAGCAAACAAGACTGCTCAAACGGGGAGCGTTACGAGGGGTGTCCCCGCGTTAGAAGGGGTAGCGCAAAACGCATATGCGGTTGCAGCGAGGGGAAGACATTCCCCAAACAAGCCCAAAAACGCTCATAGAGAATGCTTTAATTCTATGAATTAACAGCAAATGACATCTGAATAATCGATGCGGAAATAAAACTGTTTCAAGATACAGTAGGCACCCTATAAACCGCACCTGTAAGATGAGAAAAAACAATCGCCAATACATAAAATGAACACACATAGAGTTGACCAGATAGCAGAAGAATTGGGTGCAGTATTCTCAATAATTGAAACGCTTAAAAATGAATATCAAGCTCAGGAAATGACAAGTATTAAAAGCTCAATTGACCAAAGCGATAGGGCTATCCTTTTGGAATACGCATCAGGATATATTGAACAGTGCTTTGAGATTCTTGCCCATTTAACGGATTAGTACACTCCTAAGTGCTGATGCTTTGAAGACAGCTAGCGAAAACTGATATTAAAACCATTCATGGAGTAAAAAAACATTGAAAATGAAACCAATTTTAATCGTTTCGGTAACTGCAATTATGATTACTTTTATAGCTAAAATCATGGAAATACCATTGATAAAAAGGCTTTTGACTGTTTATGAAGCACAAAGCCCTGAATTTAAGTCTTTCTTCCAAATCGACCAGATGCTTGCTGATAGCATGATAAATACAATGCCCCCGATCCTTTGGTTTTGGGCATTCACAACTTGGAGGATGAGAGAGCCAGGTAAACGACCTGCATTAAGCGATAATGATTTCTTCGTTTGCATTGCTAAAACAACAATTCTAAGTCCGCTTTCTAACCTTTTATTTGCAATATCAGGTGCATTATTGGGGGCGGCATATTTGATATATCAAAACACAAGTTTGAAAGGCGTAACGCTTTTAACAGTTGTTTATTCAATGCTTCTCTGCGGAATGGCGTACGGATTGAGATATACAACATACTTCAAGCCTGTGAGACAAAATAAGTTGGGATACAAAATCTATGAGAATAAAAAAATCATCGCGATTGTTTGGTTAATTTTAGGGTTAGGCTGCTACTATTATGGGATGTTCGCGCCGATTATAGATATGATTACAACGCTGTATAGTATGATATAAAAAAACCTTTGTTATATGACCACCTTACTGTGCTCCAAGATAAATCTTGGTCGTCATTCAACGGCGAAATGTTGATCAGAATAAATCGGTGACCCGATTTTGCGCATCAAATCTGCATAAGGTTTGTCGAAGAGTTTCCAAAGAGAGAGCCGAAGTCTTTCTTTGGTCAGGGATCAATAAGGGGCAGGAACGCCCTTTATTTGGGTGATAAAACTGTTCACTCAGTTTTTGATATGCACTCGATAGAGGTTAGCAATGCATATCACAGCCGGAAAAGATGCAACGTAAAACCTGCAAGGGTTTTGCTTGCCAAGATTTCCCCTTGGCGTTTTTCACAAAATGCTGTCTGAAAGGCAGAATTTAGAAAAATGTAAGACAAGGGGACATCTTGCACTTAACACTTGCACTTAACACTTGCACTTAACACTTGATGTTTTCTTATGATGATAAAACGTTCTAAATATGTCACCTAGAATCTGGATTATTAAATCCGTCGTTCAGCGCCTCAAAAACTGAACTGATCTTCGAATAATTTTAAACAACCAAAATTCGTTATGTCGCAGCAAAAACTCTACAATTTCTAGATGTCCTTTTTCATCTGCCAGTGCAATCGCATTCGTACCATAGCTATTTTGATATTTTGAATCGATACGCTTTTCTTCTAGCAATCTTTTCACTACTTTTAGGTGACCATTTTCGCACGCCATCATCAAACCTGTATAGCCACTTTGTTTATCAAATTGATTAACATTTAAACGTTGATGACTAAGTAAAGCATCTAGCGTGAGATCTTCACCCTGCTTACACGCAACTAAAAATAAAGTCATGTCATTTTCTATTTTTTGATTTATGTTGAAATGCCGATTTGCAATAATTTTTAATGCAATGTCATCATTATTGCCCATTCGTGCTGACCTAATTGCGCTCTTGTTGTTCGCCGTAATGAAGTTAATATCTGTTCTACTATCTTCTATTAAAGCGTCAATAATAGCTTCTTTTCCGCTATAGCAAGCCCAACTTAAAGCAGACTCCCCGTCAGCTACCTCACAATTAATTTCAATATCATTGTATGTCAACAAATGCTTTACTATGTCTATATGGTCGTAGAATATAGCTAGAAAAAGTAACGTTATTCCTTCACTAGTTTTATAATTATAATCAGCACCATGAGATATGAGTTCTTTGAATAAATCTAAGTTTCCTTGGATGCCAGCAATTATTAAAGCAGTCCTGCCCAAATGGTCTACAGCGTTGATGAATGCTTTATCTTTTGCAACATCATCAAAGCGTAATAAGAATCGAAGATTTTCTATCGAATCGCTGTGTGCAGCTGCCATTAGGGTAGTGTAATTTGTTTTCCAGTGTCCCTCTCGTATATCAAGCCCGATATCGATAAAGAACTTGACAGATTCTAGCGCTTTGAATTCAACTGCTTGTATTACTGCCTCAGTTAGATGTTTTTGGTGGATTTGTTTAATTTGAGGTAGGAATAAGTTCAACACTTCAATGCGATTTTCAGCAGCCGCACATATCAATGGGTTTGAAGTACTATTATAAAAATCAATTACACTCACATTATTTGATAAAAACAGTTCTACTATTTCATAGTTATTATCACTCACAGCAAAACTCAACGCTTCCGCACCATTTGACAGCGGTATCTTTTGTGCCCTCATTTCATTAACGATCATTTTGATTGTTTCAGAATGATTCGAAATACACGCTTGAATTAATGTATCTCGCTTAACACAGTTTTTAGCGATAGCAGCCCCGCTGTTTAAAAGAGCAGCTACAACTTCGGCGTGCCCCCGACGACACGCGATATTCAACGCGGTATCTTTTACTGTGTCCGCTTGTTCAAGGTTTTTTGTTTTTGGAAGAAGTTCCATAACAATTTCAACAGAACCCTCTTGCGCAGCTATCATTAAGGGTGTGGCGTTTTTAATTGTAAGAACATTAACATTTGCACCTTCTTCTATAAGATATTTGACGATTTCCAGTCTCCCAGACTTACATGCCCAATGCAGTACCGAAGCTTCCTCGTCATCAATGTCTAAGATACTTGCGCCATTCTCTCGTAGTATTTTTACTATCTGAAAATTTCCATGTGATGCTGCAATCATAATTGCTGTTGCGTCTCTCCGCGTTTTATGGTGAATGTTGGCACCGCATTTAATGAGTAATTTTGTCAAATCTGTCGAACCACACTGACTTGCTAACATGAGTGGGGTGTAATTATTTATCGTTGGGCAATTTACGACTTTATGATTTTCCTCAATAAACATATTTACTGCAGATAAGAGGTTCTCTTGACACGCAAGAAAAAAAATTGTGTTAAGTTCTTCGCTCTTTTTTTTCTTTTGATACGATTCGAATGCAGAAAACAAGGTTAGGGCTTTGGGCGGAAGCTTTGGGCTTATCTTTTTATTTTTTACATTGAAATCCAAGAAATATAGACAAGCAAATGTCGCATGTTTAATGTGCCACTCATCCAAATTTGACACACGATAAAGTTCTTCAACCTCGATCAAGCTCATTATTCGAAATGAGAGGCTTTGGTGGTTATAAGGTTGTAATAATTTATAGATATCAAATAAAGATAATGAGCAAGCCAATCTCATATACGAGTGAGGGGTAAAATTAGAAGGGTTTACAAAAAATAGTAGGTCGTCAAATTCGGCTTGTGTTTTGACTAATGTTGAATCATCAAATATTAAATTGGCCGCAACCCTAGTAATAAATGTCTGGAAAGCTAGCGATTCAAGTTTCTGATTCTCCTCTGGGCCTAACTCGAATATAGAAAAGAAAAAGTCTTGAAATGATGGCAATTTCCTCACTTTTGCCAACCATTTTATGAAAAAACTCTCCCCTAATAAATCTGGTGATAGAGGTTCAATAGTATTTATTGAACTGCTTGACGTTACTGCATTGCAAATACTTACCGCGTTATCAAAATCATCGGGCAATTGTGAGGTGGATGATTTGGACTTCTCAATAATATGAATGAGTTGAGGGCCGTTTAGGGCCGTACCAACACAAACTAAAGAAGCAGCTAGGTAACCATCATTATCAAATTCCTCCCATGGTAGCCGCTCTTTACTAAGATAATATCGGACTAGCTCACGCCTATCCCACTTATTGAAAGACTCATTATTACGTATGGCATCGCCAAGTAATGCTGCAAATAATGGATGAAATGCTCCTTTCGTTCTTTGTAAGTAAGCTAATCCATCTACTACAGTATTATCATTCTCAACTAGTCCTGATTTTGTTGCAATGATAGTTGCAAGGAGTGCCCCTTGTTCATCTTCATTACTGAATCTCAATGGATATTTCTTGTGAAAAAGCATTATTCCCTCTTCACGATTTCGTTGGCTAAGGGTGAGCCCCCATCGTTTATCTTCCCATAATGGATTGTCAAAGATGTGATTAAGAACGAATAATCGGATTTTATGACCGTGGTCTTTTCGGCAGTTAAGAATAATATTTTTCAGACATTGCTCAAAGCCAAACATATAATCTAATATAATAATTGTTGGCTTTTGTGGCGACCACGTATCCCAGCCATTGATATTTGTTTTTTCATGGATATGAAGCCATCGGATTTCCCAGTTACTTAGTGAGGTAGAAGTATTCAGCCAATGAATGATAAGGCGTGTTTTTCCCGCGCCTGAGGGTGCTTCAAGGCACCAAATTTTGAAGTTGTCTATTCGATTTAGAAATTCATCCAACCTTCTCCGTTCTTCAATTCGCCCAATAAATGGAATACCGTTTGAAAAGTAAGGATTAAGCCAACCGTTACCCGAATAAATAAGTTGCACCCTATTTTTCTGATTGCGTTTTTCGTCTAGTCTTTTCTTACTCGTGATACCAATGTGTTTTTTAAGACCGTTGGCAATATCTTTTATGTCGTGCGGCTCATATCCTCTAATTGGTCTGTGGTTTTGCACGCAAAATTGCAAGAACCCAAGAAAACATTGAGGTAATGAAACTCTATTTGCCTCCGCCGAAGCTTTAAAAATACTGACAAATAATTCTTGAGACGCAGATGAAGTGATTGCTGCATTTTGAATTGATTTAATATCGCTTAAGCCGTTGTTTTTTAAATGGGTCTTCAGACTGGAGTGTGAGACTTTGGGGAGATCAGAATCATCTTCAATTGTTTCGTCTTTGTCGTCGAAATAAAAAAAATACACAAAATCTCGTAAATGATGGCCTTCAAAACACTGTAAGGCACAGTTTTTGTTTACTTCCGTCCATTTTTCCTCTGACAATGAGGATTTCAATTTACGTACCGCTATCTCGTTTGCTTTAGCAATGGTATCTGGTGGATTATTGTTAACGGTATTTTCGCGGATAAATTCGTCCCTCTTCTCCGTAGACATGAGGCAACAAATATCATCAAAGTCATTTTCAAAATCACCCCAATCTAGGTCACTCACACCATCTGCAAATATCTCGTTGTCCTTATCATCCACAAATTTTGGATTCCTTTGGCCCAAACCTATTGATAATGTTAAGTGAAAACGATCCTATGTGCTACGGAGTATTGGTTGTTAGTCCGGCTCTTTATCTTGATAATCTGGATGAGTGCCCTGTTCTATGGCTTTACGCTCAAGAAATGTAGCATGCTCTTTTGCTCTTTGTTTCGCAGATGGACCGTAACCATGACCATCAATAGAATTGTGCTTCAAGAATTCATTCACCAAGATGTTAAGCGCATCTTCTTTGGAAAGTTCCTGTTCTTTTATTTTGAAACACCATTCATCTACAGGTGAGTGTTCGTTTATTATGTGCCTCAGCACTCTATTAAGCATAAAAGAGTCTTCATGACGAATATTAAATGTCCATTTTTTCGTCAATGAAAACAGTCGTTTTTTCTTAGCCATCCTTGGCTCTCCTTTTTTGTTCTCCTAAGTTGGGTAATTGCTATGACACCACGCTTAACATGAACAATTTCATTATGTCAAAGAAAAAATGACAACATGCCTCACGACATTTTTAACAATATGAAAATTAAGAATGGAAAAACCCAATTAAGAACGACCAATAAACAATTAAGAACGGGAGTTATATCGTTTTAAGAACAGCTCGTCGTTAAAGTTTCTATCTGTGATTTGCGCAAATCCTTCACCCATTTAACAAACAATTTAACCGAGTAGAGAAGGTAGAAAATAATGACGACATTAACTATTCGAATGAGAAAAATCAGAAAATATGCTGAATATGATGTGCAACAATCTATTCAACGTGCATTACTTGAGTTTAAAGCGATAACTCAGTTATCACATGAAAAACTTCTGCGCGACATTGACAGGGTTTTAATGCATCCATCAATTAAATTTTACACACCCTTAGTTGGAGATATTGCAGGGTGGCAAACTCAGACGCTTTGTGCTGACATGCTTGGTTCTCGACGTTGGCTTTCTTGTTTTTTGGAAGTCAAACCAGACGGCAGTATGGCTCATCCGCCACGCGATATTATGCGCCCGCTGGTCATTGAAGCGTATCTTGTTGGTGACTTCTGGCTTGAAAAAATCAAGATAGAGAAGCCTGAAACCAAAAACATCATTGTACAAGCCGTAGATAGAGGTTAACTCTGCTGCTTTCGATTTTGTATTACACAAGGGTGAGCGATCACCCTCTTAGCCATTCATGCGTGCTCCAGACGCTGTTCAAATACTCAGCAACGATCCTATTTCCCAACTTTTTACGCTAACCGTTTCAGACTGTTTCTGTCATTCGCGAACAATACAGGAGCAAAAATGACCACCAAAACCACATTGACCAAACATGTCGGGGTGCACATCAGTGTATCCAACAACGACATTGAGGCCGCGACACACCACTTATTAAAAGCCGCAGCGGTCATGCCCAGCGGCAGTGCCGAGAAGTATGTTGAAAAAGGCGCAGGCCAGCTATTTGATGCCGTGCAATCTAATTCACTTACACAACTTAAATCACGCCTTGCCTCGCTTGAGGAAGAGCAAGCTGTGCTCAAAGCAACGCTCAAAGAGAAACGTGATGCGCGTAAACACCAGCCGCAGTTTATTAACGATGTCGCTGCGCCAACACAGCAAGGAGACACCGATGAAGATTAAACGGCCCCTTAAAGGTTGGCGCGCGCCCGACATAGTAATGTCCATCTTATTGCTTCTCGCTGCTATAGCAATGATGATGGCCGCCGGGCTCAACATGTATTCCATTCTGCTTGGCAGCGGCAACATTGTCTATCACGAGAACAAGGGTATCGCGATAGCCGTTTCGGCATTGAGCGCTTGCGCGGGACTGGTGTTTAAAGCCCTGCCCATGACGTTTCGCTCAGCGGTTATTCGCCAACACTACTACACGGCGTTTTTTAGCATGACCGCCATCACCGTAATCGTATGGCTGTACTTTCTTGCGACTACGGCGGGGAGTATTTCCATTGATGATGTGCTAGGTGGTGATAACCAAGATGCCATCTACACCTACCTGCAATTACTCGTCGAAGTATTTCTAAGTAGCTGCCTATTCATCGGTTGGCAGTTGCTCTTTGACAGCTACCAGCCAATGCAGCAAACACTTAATCCAAAGCGCAAACTGCTGGACGATGAAATTGATTCACTTACCTCAGAGCTTAAGCCCATCAATGAGCGCATTGAGGCCACGATCCACGCTATTGCGCTCTATGAGTCTCAGCGCGGCGCGTTTGTACAGCAACAACTCGACCGCCTCATGCTACTTAAAGCGCGCCACTCGACCATCAACCAATTCCTTGGAGAAGACCAATGAAAGCCGTTTTAACTGCCCTAACCTTCACTATTGCATCATTCACCAGCCTAGCCAGTGATGTGGCGCTGGTCATCTCGCCGCATTACACCGCGCAAAACAGCGATACCGTTTTCAAGACGGCCTACAGCATCTTTAAAGACCTGCCCATCGACAGCTCACTGACGGTAGTAAGTGGTATTGATGGTGCGCTGGTAGCGCGATTTGATATCCCGGATAAACAAGCCTTTGCCTACGAGCAAGTGCGGCTCAAACAATTTGCCTCACACCTTCGCACGCTTCAACACTTCACAGACAATGTCACGCAAGGTGAGCGCACATATGGCGCGCTTAATACCCCCGCGGTCTTGCGCGATATTGCACGCAACTATCCGGGCATCACTGATATCGTGCTGATGGGCAGTGCGCTGTATGATAACCCTGAGCATCCAGCACTTGCCATGACCGATGGCGCCTATCCCAGTGATGATTTTATTCTCACGCCACCGACCACCTCCATCTTTGGCACCAAGGGTGTGTCACTTCTGAGCGCCAAACGCATACACTGGGCGCTGTCCGCGCCGTTTGATGATGTGCTCTATGGTGAAGCGGTGTTGCGCTTTTATCACCTCTACATTCATGCCCTGGGCGGCGAGCTGGTGAGTTTTACCGCGAACAACCAAGCCGTTATTGAGCAATTGGTTAATGGTGCAAGCGCACTGCCCTTTATCTATCAACTTGACCCTGTCGGTCGCTTGCAAATGCAAAGGCTACGTCACGCAGTGATTGAGAATGCAGAGACGACAACGCACGTGTCGCAAGACGCCGCTACAGATGAAGCGCCTGCTGTCAGGGTGGGCATCGAATGGCAGAACATCGGTGAAGACAGCAACATCGATTTGGATATCTATGCAGGCGTGCCGGGGCAAGCGGTGCTGTATTTTGGCAATACATTATCCGGCGTGGGTGTGCACATTAAAGATGAACTCAGCGGCGATAGCAATAACACGCAGTTTTACGAACGCATTGAGTTTCGTCAAGGTGTTGATATTGACGCGTTACGAATCGCTGTCAATGTCTATGATGCGCCTGCCCGTGATGCCGCGCTCACAGGCATACTGCGCGTACGCGTTGAAGGTAAGGTTTATCAAACCCCATTTTCATTGGATTTAGCGAGAGGCGGTAACAAAGGGGCGGATGTTGATGGCGTATTGAATGACGGCATAGACACCGCATTTACGCGCTTTTTCACTGTGCGCGAGATTATGGATGCTTCAGCGAATGCAAATGCATCCGTTGAGGAGGCAGTGCGATGAGCCAGCCGCAACCTCAATCACCTTCGGTGGTAAATGCTTTTGGTAAAGCCATCGGCGTGGTCTGCGCGTTTTTCGCCACTATGCCGCTTTATCATGCGAGCTACCCGTATTTTTACCGCTATGCCCTGCAATACAGCCACTGGGACTACCACTGGCTGTGGGAGGGACTTTATATCGTGTGTGTGTTTTTCATGATTGTTATCTCGGTGTGGATGGCGCTTTTTACCGTGATTGGCGTGTTAATCGCCATCCCCAAAGCGCTCATCGCGCTCTTTACGCTGTGGCGGTATTAACGCATGACCTTTAATGATGCGAACACCAAATACGGCAGTGCAGGCTTTGAACACATTGCCAACATTGAAAAAGCAAGCCTGTTATCAGGTAAAGGCTTACACGTTGGTTATACCCGCGAGCGGCGCGCACGCCAAATATGCGTACCTTCAACTAACTCTACCCTGACCATTGGCAATTCGGGCAGCGGTAAAGGCAGCACTAAAATAATTCCGCAGTTTCTGGATACCGAGACCAACATCGTGTGCGTGGACGTAAAGCCCGAGCATGCACTGATTGCATCACTGAATATCCTCATCGAGAAGTATTGCTTGAACGGTTATGAGATTGGGTGTGACGCGCCGTGGTTTTTACCCCGAGACCGCATGAATCCATTTGATGCCACAAGTCCTGCGCAGCCGGGTTTTTTTGAAGAAGCGCTGCTGTTTGCCATGAGCATTGCAGAAAAACCCAAAGGAGATAGCGGCGGTAACAGCAAACACTTCTATGAAAAAGTGGTGTCACTCTTTCAAGCTATCATCATGGACGGCAAATACCACAACCCGCATTTCAGCCCCATTGATTTGACCAACGTGGTCAATGATATCGCCACGGGCGGCGGTGAATATTTTGACTTTCATATCGCGCGGATGAAAGCTTCTCCCTTCGCCACTGTCGGGGCGCAAGCATGTGAGCTTAAAAGTAAAGCCCAGATGGTACCTGCCGAGTACGGATCTATCATGTCAAGCGCGAGCACGGCCCTGAGGCCTTTTGGCAGTCCTGCCATTGCGTCGATGTGTTCAAGCCCGTCCACCATCACGCCCAAAGACTTTGTCACGGGCGACAGTGCAAAGCATCTATTTATCATGTTCCCCGAATATGCGGTGGAGCAAAGCGCCGCCCCCATCCGCTGTATTACCACGGCGATTTTTATTGAGCAGCAACGCCACGTGGCAAGGCCTTTGCGGTTTTTACTGGATGAAGCGAATATTTTAGGTAATTTTCACCTTATACCGAAAATTGCCTACCTTGGCCGGGGGTATAAGACCACCGCGGATATCTACTATCAAAACTTCGGGCAGATATTCGATAATTTCGGTAAGCACGAAAGCGACACCATCCTTGCCAATTGCCCCTACAAACTGATTTTGGGCGTCAGCTCACAGATGACGGCCAAAATTGTCTCTGAGATGTGCGGCAAGCAAACCTATGAGTATTTGCCAAAAGGTAAACGCAGCGAAGCAGCGTTTAAGCGCAGCCTCACCATGCAAAAAATGCTTGTCGGCAATGACATGCTCGGCGGCATGTTGGAGGTTGCCCGGCAAAGCCGCGCATTAGACACCCCTGAGTCTGTGGCAAGACAGGTCTTAAACCCGGACGAAGTCATTCGCCGGGCGGCGGATATGGGCCTGCTGTTCACTTCTGGCTTTGGTCTTAAACCCATTCAAACCCTGCAGAAACATTATTTTTTAGACAGAGCTTTAGTCACGCGCTTTTTACCCAACCCACAACACCCGCCGTTTGACAAGGTCATAGTGCCCAACCGCTTTGGGCGCATGACACCACGCAACGTCATTAGCGAACGTGTGCCGGACGCTATTTCCCACCTTAATCAATACGCTGAGGGATACTGGAGCTATATCGAAGGCTTTCATCCACTGCAACCCAAGCGTTGGTGGCAGTTAAGGAGCAACACATAATGAACCAAGTATTTAATCACAAAGTGACGACCACGCCTGAACAAACGCGCCAATCTCTCTTGGATGGCATGGGCGGGTCACATGAAAAAACCATGGTTGAGCAAGAGCAGCCCGTGCCGGTGCTTAAACCTTCCTATGGCGTGGGCCAAGAGGTAGATGATGCGCATCACAAACAAAAATTGGCTGCTGAGCGCATGCGTGCGCAGCGATACCAGATCCGCATCACCGAAATCCACACCACCTATCGCTACAATGGCCGTGTTGTATCCACCTCCATGGAGCGCAAGGTCGAGCCGATGCAGGCCATGGGACCCAAACTAGCCAACGACTTTAACATGCAGGCCGCGCAAAGCTTTGACATGAAGCAGCTCGGCTTGAGTTACTAATCATAACAACCTCATTACGATTAACCCCACTTTGAGATAAACCAATAGAGGAAAACTACCATGCAAGACAAACCAACCCTGACCACAGAGCAGCAATACCATCGAAGTGCTAGCGCTTTAAGTCGCAAGCTGTATCACATTGAGCAGCGCCTTGAGACGGTGCAGGACAGTCTCGCCTATCCGGATGACGGGCATACCATGATGAAAGCGGGAATTGAACTCAATGCTGCAGTCAATGATATCCGCAACATCGCCAGCCGCCTGTATCAAAGCAAAAAAGCACTAGAAACCCAATACCCGGCGCTGGCACAAGAAGCCAAGGAATATGGCGAGAAGATGAAGACGCAGCGTGAGCAGGGACAGCAAACGTCACAGACGCAGCAATTTTGATGCGCAGAACTGACTCGTTTTGACGCGGTTTTTACCCGACTTGGCTCAACTTGCAATTGTGAAGCGCATATCCGCGTATGGCGCTGCACATCGAAAATTAACTTATTTTAGGCATCAAAGCCCGTTCGGGCTTTGCAGGTGTCAAGCCATTGGTAATACACACTTTTTTAACGAATTACACGCCATGCTAGCACTATCAGCAACAAACTTTAGGAGAATTAAACATGTACCGCTGTTATGAACAAACACCACCTATCGGTGTAGGCACTATCGCCACCTCAAAACACAAACGGCCCAATTGCCAGTTCAATGAACTCATTGAACTAGCGTCGGGTGAAATCCTGCGCAACCCTATCGGACTTGGCTACAGCCATGTGCCACTCACCCACCCTGTCGTGAGCGAAACGCATTTGGGCGTGATTGAAGTCGTGGGACTGCCAGAGACCTATCAGAGCATAGACAAGCAACTGCCGCGCGGGTTTATGCCACCGCTGGCCAGTGATGAATCACCGGATATCGCCGCTGAGATTGAGTACCAGCACTAATCTTAACCCAAAAGGAGAAACCCCATGTTAAAAAACGATACTCAAACTACAGAAACGAGCCATGTGAGGCCAAGTCGGCGACGCAAGCCGGACATCATCGCCAGCCTCATTATTGAACAAGACTGCGGCAAGACCACATGGCAACCCTACTTTGACCTGTGGGACGATGGCGAAGGGTTTTATAAGGGCACAGATCCTGATGGCAACCCAATCCTCGTGCTCACCAGAGAAGCCAAAGACGCCATTGTTGAACCGCCCATCCATAGCACAAAACGTAGGCCTGATTTATTCATTTTCATTGAGGCCGAAGATGAAGCGGGCGAGCCGATGTGGGATGAAATCTTGGTGGCGTGGAAAGGTAAAAAGGACGGCACCTTTAAAACCCAAAATGCCGAAGGACAGGACATTATCCTACAAACCCGAGAGGCGAAAGCAGCGGCCCTTGCCAAATCAAACACCCAACGCATTGCAGCAAGCGCGTTAGCGAGTATTAGTAGGCAGGACGCTGAGGATACTTCCAAAGAGAAAGACGTAGTGGCCGAGGAGGAAACAGAATTGACTACAACGGAATAGTCACGCCCCAAGACTTGCCGGAGCATTCGCTTCACCGTGCTTTGCTCCGGCACTTTTTTCATCGCTCATTGTTTTTTTGCACATCGCTTGGATATAGAAGGACAACACCATGTTAACGCGCACCTTTGATACTGCACTAGGTTTACCGCTGGATAGCTCCGTGACGTTGCGTATCACAAGTGCTGAGCGCATGAGGTGGCAACATCACGCTGATCAATTTGATATGTCGACCAGCAAATATATCCGCATGATGATGGCAAGTGAGGATTCTCAGCGTAAATTATCCATCCTCCTATCACGCGAGAACCGCCGCCAAGACTATGCGGTGATTTTACATGCGTTGGGTAAATCAAGAATCGCGTCTAACCTGAACCAGCTGGCGCATGCGGCAAATGTAGGCAATGTGGTATTCACCCCCGATGTCGTGGCGCAAATCAATGAAGCCTATGAGGTGATTTTATACATTCGCACACTTTTGATTAAAGGCGCACGAGGCAGGCCATGCTAATCAAGATGTCTCAGCGCAGCGGCGCACGTAATCTTGCTAAACACCTGCTCAATACAAAAGACAATGAGCATGTGACGGTTCATGAGTTAAGGCACTTCTCCGCCGATAATCTTACCGACGCGCTCAATGAAATCCATGTGCAGCGCCTTGCCAATAAAAAAATAAAATCTGAACTGGTGTCCATGAGCCTGAATCCCCCTATTGGTGAAACGGTCAGCGTGGATATGTTTCAAGACGCGGCCAATCGTGTTGAAAACGAGCTGGGGCTATCCAATCAGCCACGCGCTATCGTGCTGCACAGTAAAGAAGGTCGCACGCACGCCCATGTGGTATGGTCACGCATTGATGAACACCTCAAAGCCATCAAACTGCCGTTTTATAAAAAGAAGCTCCAAACTCTCAGCAAAGAGCTATACCTTGAAAACGGCTGGTCACTGCCCAAAGGCATGCAAAATAAACAAGCACGCAGCCACACTAACTATGATTTAGCAGACGCACACATTGCAAAGCGCCAAAAGCGTGACCCCAAACAGATTAAAGCCTTGGTGCGTGCGCTATGGGACAACGCACCGGATGCGACTACGTTTATACAGGCTATCGAAAAAGAACAGTTCAGACTTGCACGCGGCGATAATAAGCGCGCCATTATATTGGTTGATATTCACGGTGATATCAGAGCGCTTACCCGCACCGCTGGCATAAAAGCCAAAGAGGTGAAAGCCAAACTGCGTAAAGATATCGACCTGCCAAGTATTGAAACTGCAAAAGCATCCTTTCAAGACGTGCATAAAATAGAGTATGAGCGTCGACTTCAAGACATGATAAAACGCCAAACGCAGCAACTTGCCCCGCATCAAAAAGTCATAGACAGGCTGGTAGAGGACCAGCGCAAAGCACGAATAGCATTAGAAAATACACACTTTGCGCGTCAAACCCAAGAACGCCAAGCGCGACAAGCACAATACAAGAAGGGCCTTCACGGATTATGGCGCTTTGTGACAGGCAAATATCACAAACAAAAGAAACAGCATGAAGCCGAGTTTGCAGCGGGTAAAGTGCGCGATAAAAATGAAATGGAGGAGTTGCAGCAACAACAACTGCGCGAACGAGAAAAGCTTCAGGCACCGATTCACGCGCTCAAACAACAACATCAGCAAGCCATCGCGCTGTTTAACTCACGCTTTTTAGAGTCCTCAAATGAATTGAATATGAAAGAGACGCTTGAGCATGCTCACACACACAAAGCCTCCAATAAACAACGGATTAAGCCACAAGAGCTTGGACTTTAACTTTATAAACTCACCGACGGAGAAAAAAATTGACAGAATGTATTGAAAGATCGCAGATTAAAAAGTGGAAATCATCTGTCGAAGCGAGTCACAATAAGGATGAGTTTTTAGATGAATTAGTACGAATACTCGCTCGAAGTGCAGCAAAGCAAGACTTTGAAGAAGCACTAAAACACGAGAAGACTAAAACCATCCATTAGAAAGGAATTTTGCATGACCAAAGTAGCTATCTACGCCCGTTTTAGTGACGAGGAACTTCAAAGTGAAAGCTCCATTGATGATCAGGTTCGCATCTGCAAGGCAAGAGCAAAGGCAGAGGGATGGGAGGTCGTACAGATTTATACTGACCACGGTATCAGCGGCGCAAGTATGTTACTTCGCCCCGGTATACAAACCCTTATGCACCATTCTCAAATGTCTATGTTTGATATTGTAATGACAGAGGGTCTGGATCGCTTATCCAGAGACCAAGAAGATGTTGCTGGCATATACAAGCGCATTAAATTCGTAGGTGCTGATATCTATTCCTTAAGCGATGGAGGAATTGTTACCGAAATTCATATTGGTCTCAAAGGCACGATGAATGCTCTCTTCTTAAAAGATTTGGCAATTAAAGTGCATAGAGGATTGAGCGGCAGGATTGAAAAAGGGAAATCTGGCGGTGGCCTATGTTATGGCTATCAAGTAGTAAAAGAACTCGGCGCAGATGGTGAGCTGATTAAGGGCGAGCGCGAGATCGTTAAAGAAGAAGCTGAAGTAATTCGTCACATATTTCAAGAATATGTGACTGGTACATCACCTAAGAAAATTGCGAAACAGCTAAATGATGATGGCATACTCTGCCCCTCTGGCAAAACATGGGGAGCAAGCACTATCTATGGAAACAGACGCCGAGGAACTGGGATTATCAATAACGAATTGTATATCGGTAAACTCGTTTGGAATAAATTGAAATACATTAAAGACCCCGATACGGGCAAGCGCGTATCGAAACTAAACCCTGAAAAAGACTGGCACGTTGTTGAAGTACCGCATTTACGAATTATAGAGCAAGACTTATGGGACAAGTTGAAAGCTAAACAAAAAGTTCTTAATCAGAAAGCTAGCCCTCAAGCGAAGCGCCGCCCCAAAAACCTATTTTCATTCATGCTCAAATGTGGATGCTGTGGCGGCGGCATGAGTATCGTATCTACTGGCCGTTATGGATGCTCATCCGCAAGAAACAAAGGAACCTGTGACAACCGTTTAACGATCAAGCAGGAAGTTTTGGAACAAACAGTACTAGGAGGGCTTCAGCGTGAGTTAATGCGCTCAGACCGAATACAGGTCTTTTGTGATGAATATACGAAATACTCAAATCAACTCAGGAAAGCGCGGTTTGTGAAGATCAATCGATTTAAGTCTGAGCTTGAGAAGCTGGCCAATGATAAAGAAAACATCATTGAAGCAATAAAAAATGGTATCCCCGCCTCAGAAGTTAAAGCGCCTTTAGAGAAAATAGTAGAGCGCAGGGAACAAATAGAAGCTTTTCTAAATGAACAAGATGAGACGTCAGTTATTATGCATCCCAGTATGGCCGAACGCTATAAACAGGAAGTTATGACATTGACAGCATCACTCAACAGGGATCATGCTAAAACTGAGGCATCAACGCTCATAAGAGGCTTGATTGATAGAATCGTACTTACACCCAAGTCGGGTGGACAAGAATATTCAATTGATTTACACGGCAAGCTTGCTGGAATACTGGCCTTAGCAACGGAAAACAAAGATTTAGTTCAACCGCTTATTCGACAGCTAGAAGAACTTGACAATTTTGCAAAAAATAATGAGGACTTGTCTTCCGACATGGACCTACCCGAAAGTTTCCAGATAGCAAAGACCAATGAGGTAGGTAAAGATGGTTGCGGGAGCAGGATTTGAACCTACGACCTTCGGGTTATGAGCCCGACGAGCTACCAGACTGCTCCATCCCGCGCTAGATTTGGATGTTCAAATGACGCGTCATTTGAAGAGGCTGTGAATTATACATAGCAATGTGTCCGATACAAGCCCCATAATCAATTATTTTTATAAACAGCGTTTGATTGCTTATATTTTATTCATATACATTTTTATTGATGCTAATTCGACAATAGATATGCATATGCTAAAGGTGCCATGCTTTCATAAATGACGCCAGTTATAGCCATATTCAAATTGCAATACGCCCACACAGTCCTGTCAACGAAAATGGGCGTCTAGCGAAGAAATGTAAGCAGCTAGCGGCCCTTTTCCATCTTATCTGCAAGCATAAAATCAAGCTCAGTAATGCCATTTGCGTCGTGTGTTTGAAGATCTACCTTTACTTTGTTGTACACATTAAACCATTCTGGATGATGGTCGAGCTTCTCAGCATGGATGGCTATTTTCGTCATCCACGCAAAAGCACCGATAAAGTCATCGAACACAAACGTCTTGTGTAATTTGCCATCAACCAAGGACCATTGCTGATCTGTGTCTCGATTGAGCAATGCAAGCTGCTCTTGTATCGCGTTTTCAGATAGTGCTTGTTTCATCTGTCTTACTCTCTATCAAGTTTGTTTGTATCTATAAAATACGGTATCGATTCGCAACAAGCTCAAATTAAAAGTTATGATTTATCCGTAAATACTTGCATTGACGTGTGCATCCATTTCCATACATTAAAAGACAATACTCCATATGAGAGAGGAAGCCTGTCCATTATGAAATTGAATACTTAAGTATCAACAATGCGTTTTAAAACCCGATAACTAAAAGCTACTATTTCATCATTGAATTTTTAAGGTAATGTTTGTGACAAACCTACTTTGTGCCATTTCGGCGTTACATATGGGAGCGACAATGCTTGTCATCGATGTGCCTGCTGAAAAAATCAATATTGAAGAAAACGTGCAGGTCATCGAATATGTGGTTGCGAGCGAAAAGCGTCGAGCAACGATCACCGAAGCCTCAATTTCTTCTTTGAAGCAACATTACCAATCAAATTCCGGGCACACTTTTAGTGAGCGCAACTATCAATGGCAAAAAAACAGTGTAGTCAAACGACTACCGACATTGGCCTTTGATAAAACGGAAAAACTTGCAACCCGTTGAAACGTTTCAACATGGTAGGCAAAGGCAACTTTGCCATTTTATGACCCCTCCCCCAGGGGTCATTTTTTTATGGAATAACGACAACCTTTCCTTTCACCAAACGTTGATTCACATAGTCTAATGCTTCAACCGTTTGATCTAGGGTGAATCGCCTATCGATATGAACGCGAATCGTACCGTCTAGATACCACCCAAGAAGCTCTTTCATGTTTTCTGCAAACAATTGCGGTTCATGTTGTGCAAACGAGCTCCAAAATACACCAATGACTGAATACCCTTTTACCAATGCAAGATTGACAGGAAATTTTGGAATGTGGCCACTTGCAAATCCAATCACCAACAATCGGCCTGCCCAAGCAATGACGCGAGTGCAAGCAGCAAAGATATCGTCTCCAACGCATTCATAGACGACGTCAACACCTTTGCCTCTTGTGAGGTCTTTTATTGTGTCTTTTAAATCGCTTGTGTTGTAATTAACAAGAATGTCCGCACCGTACTGCTTAGCTAGCGCGCATTTCTCATCCGTAGAGCACGCCGCAATAACCTTAGCCCCCATGGCTTTGGCAATCTGCACGGCCGCTAATCCCGTGCCTCCAGATGCCCCTGTCACAAGTACAGTTTCATTTTCTTTCAACGCTGCGCGTTGTTTTAATGCGTGGTGCGCTGTTGCATAAGCTGTAGTCAGCGCCGCTGCCTCATCGGATGCTATTTTGTCTGGGATGGGTATGGTATGTTCGGCCGGTAAAGCAACGTGCTCAGCGAAACCGCCAAGCTGACATATACCTATCACGCGTTGGCCAAGCTCAAGATTTTTCACGTCCTCGCCAATGCTCGAAATTGTTCCGCATACTTCGCCACCTGGCACAAACGGGAGATCGGGGCGCATTTGATACAAACCTTGTACTAGAAGGCCATCGGGGAAATTGACCCCTGCAGCTTCGACATCAATTACGACCTCCCCCCGCCTTGCAGTTGGTGAATCTATTTCTTCATATCTCAGCTCGTCAATTGGCGCAAAATCATGACAAACGATAGCTTTCATCTATTCCATCCTCGTTTATTCTACAATGATGTTACTTTTTTGTTATTAAGATAGCACCTGTCGCCATTGAGCGTGAGGCATAGTTGAAAATATGTCGTGATATTAATCTTGATCAATGAGCGAACGTTCAACATGGAGAATAATCAATCCACTTTTAAGTTTCGTTTTAGAGCAGTTTTAACCATGGCATTGAATGCAAACCGCCCATTGGCACTGGATGATTATTTTGACCAGCGTATTTTGCAAAAATATAACACGTCAGGCCCAAGATACACCTCATATCCAACCGCCATTGCATTTTCAGAGAATTATGAGACGACCGAAGTCGACGTTGCATATGACATGCTAAAAAGCAGTGACGTAGCCAATGCATTATCCATATATATTCATATCCCATTTTGTCACAGACTTTGTTATTACTGCGGTTGCAATAAAATCGTTACGCGTCATCACCATAAGGCGGATTTGTATCTAGATTACTTACACAAAGAGTTTTTACTTAAATCTTCTAAATTAGCAGGTTGCAAAGTCAAAGACGTGCACCTCGGCGGTGGCACACCGAACTTTTTAAGTATTGCGCAAATGCATCGACTGATGGAAATAATGAATGCGTACGTGACCTTCGCAGACAATCCAGAATTTTCAATCGAACTTGATCCAAGGACAGTTACCCTCGATTATTTGACTCGACTTCGCGACGTTGGTTTCACGCGGGTGAGTTTTGGAATACAGGATGCAAATAAAAAAGTACAAACGGCAATCAATCGAGTACAGGATAGCACCCACATCAAAAAGCTGATTGAGCATGCGAAACATCTAAATTTTGATTCAATCAATCTCGATTTGATCTACGGATTACCGCATCAAAACACCGCGACTTTTGATGAAACGCTTCAGCTGGTTAAAGCCATATCCCCCGATAGAGTATCGCTGTTCAGCTATGCGCACATGCCGCAAATGTTTGCGAGTCAGAAAAAAATCAAGGACGACTGGCTACCATCAACGACTGAGAAATTTGCCCTTTTTAGACAAGCGATTGCCTTTATGACCACACTGGGTTACGAATTTATCGGCATGGATCACTTTGCTAAATCAGACGATAAATTGAGTGTAGCTCACCGCAGTAAAACGCTTTATCGAAACTTTCAAGGCTACACAACTGGTATCGCAAATGCCTGCCTTGGTTTTGGTTGTTCGTCTATATCAAGTGTAGGTAACCTTTATCAGCAAAATGCGAAAACGCTAAATGATTATTATGCCATGTTGGATAGCAATGCGGTTCCGGTCACTAAAGGCGTTGTACTGACGAAAGATGACATTATCAGACGTGATCTGATCCATACGCTAATGTGCAATTTCGAGCTTGATAAGCGTGATTTTAGTGAAAAACACAATATCGAGTTTGATGATTACTTTTGTCGTGAATTGGCAACACTGAAAGGTATGCAGCGCGATAAACTGTTAACGGATAACGCGGAAAAAATCGTGGTGCATGACCGAGGGCGCCTCATTGTGAGAAACATCTGTATGAGTTTCGACAAATATTTAGCGCAACCGATGCATCAGATGCGATACAGTCGAGTGATTTAAACTGAGTAATGGAAGGTTTCATTGATCTGTATCAGCTACTCTTTACTCCGATTCTACTAGAATTATAGTTAGCAAAATTTACACATATGATGAGTGCGTAATGCATCAGACATTGTCAGAAAACGTCCTTGATTATACTTGCAAAGAGATCGTAGAAGTCTATTTGCTTGTCGACGATGAGACGGATGTCGCCATCGGTGAAAAGCCCATTTTCGGTCATCATGTGACCATTGATAAACATTTACTTGAACGCAAAGGCCGAATGCTACCAGCGAATACGGTGCTTGGATGGTTAAATTATATTTCCCTAAGTAAGTTTGGTTGTATCAATAAAGAAAAAAAATATGTCGATGCTAGCAATTACTTTGGCGTGAAACACAACTTTCTTGTACTGCGACATCCAGCAGAGCTGATGGAAATTGATACTAAAATGCAGGCAAGCAAACAGCTTTTAAAATTCAGATTTGCAAAGACGATAACACCTCACACACCTTAAACCTTTGCTGCAATCCACTTGCGCGCCTGATATTTTTGTGTAGCGCTGCCTGCAATATGTCCTTCGTTGTGAATACAGAAACAGCCCCCTTCGCTCGCGTAAAAGCAGTGTACACCAGCTCATTTGACAATAGGTACTCATCGCGTTTTGGCAATAGAATATCTACATGTTGATACTCTGAACCTTGGGTTTTATGAATTGTCATGGCATACGATTGAGAAAATCGAGGCAATGTATGAATGGACAAATCCCTGTAATTTTCATTTTTGCTCATCAATTTCGAGTCAGGATTTTTAAACCACGCTTTTAACGCACCGGTTTTATCGGGCCACAACAGTCCTATGTCTCCGTTAAAAAGCCCAAGCCTATAATCATTTTGTTCAACCATAACGGGGACACCGCGAGCAAAACCATCGGTATTATTAGAGCCATGAAGCGTTGCATGGATTTTTCCATTGATTGCCTCGACACCAAAATCACCTTGGCGGTACGGGGTTAAAAACGCGTATTGCTCAAGACAATGCCATGCATGCGCTATATCAGAGCATTTGAGAATGTGTTGAAATCTAGGCGCGACCCATTGCGTGATGATGTGACTAATCAGGTGTTCTGCGTCTTGTGTTTCGCCTATATCATTTATGACAAATCGCTCGCTTTGATGGTCCATTAGCGCGGTAATGTCTTTTCTTAAAATGCTTTGAGATAATTCGATTAGGCTGGCATCGGCTCGATAATTTCTATCGAGCGTCGTTGTAATGCATTGATCTTCACTGATGGGCTTTGCTGAATTTTCGGCGCAAACAGTTAAGTAATGATGCAGTGAATTCAATTGTTTATTGTTTGCGCTACTAAAAGAACGAATAAACTCCGCAAGCAAAGAACCGACATTTATTGATGGCAGTTGATAAGGATCGCCAACCAGCACGAGCTTACAATCTGTGGGAATGGCGTCGACAAGCTTTCCCATGGTTGCAATGTCTAGCATTGAACACTCGTCAACAATGACGCACTTTGCTTTTAATTGATGCCCTTTGTTGAATGGTGACTTATTCGTAAAAGGGTTAATTCTGAGCACTTTATGCACAGTCTGCGGCTGAATGCTTTGTAGCGCACCAATAACATCGTTATCGATATTCAAATGCGTAAGTTTCAATAGTTCTTTATTGATTGATTCAAAGAGTCTATTAGCCGCTTTTCCAGTGGGTGCCAACAACAAAACGTCTGAAGGGGTTAGATCTTTAAATGAGTGCAATAACAAAAGCAATCGCGCGATAGTGTATGTTTTACCCGTGCCTGCTCCACCAGTGATAATGCTAAAGTTACGATAACACGCATTTAGCATGGCCATCTTTTGTGGTGACAGCAACGCCGATCGCTCGGATTGTGATGCCAAATCTTCTTCACTAAATATCGGATCCCAGGCTAAAGTTAAGCGTTGTTCTTCAGCATCAATTGATTCGCTGATGCTCGGTTGACACTCAAGCCGCTGAACTATGCTATTCACTATGCGTTTTTCATACTCATAGTAACGTCGCGTGTAGAGGAGACCATCTTCATATATCAGCGATTCTAGATCGGAAACCAACGTGAAAAAGTCATTGAGCACGCGATTTAACGTCTCAAGTGAAGGAAAGATATAGCCACTGTGCAGGGCGTGACCATGAAGGTCTTGTTGTTGCCACATTATGGCATCATCTAAAGACGCAATATGCAAGCAACTGCTCCCCTGTCGTTGCACACAAAACAACATTAGCAATACGTGAAACAAAATCGTTTTGTCAATTTCATCCGCTTCTAAAGACAAGGGATCAAGCAAGGTGAGAAAAATCTGATTGGCGGCATAAAAGTCGATAGCCACAATGCCGTAACATCTGTCTTGCAGTTGTGCGAGACTCTCATAGGGGCAATCCCGACTTATTAGAATTGAGCGTTGCACGCGACTACTTCCCCGACTCAAAAAGGTCATCTATCTCTTTAAGACAGAGTGTGTCTAATGGGGAGAAGAAGACGCCGCACTGGGGCTTGTCAGGATGCATTCCTCGCAAATAAAGATAAATTACACCGCCTAAATGTGTTGCTGGCGAATAATCATCGATCCTCTGTTGTAATAGTCGATGCAAGGCCAACGTATACAGGTGATACTGCAGGTCATAGTTGTGTGACTGCATGTTTTCCCATATCCGTTTCGCCGAATAATCCTCAAAGGTTGGGCCTAAGAAACTGGATTTGTAGTCCACCACGTAGTATTTGCCCTTGTGTTCAAACACTAAATCAATAAACCCTTGCAACATAAGGTTAGTTTTTTGATCGATAAAAAAGGGCGTTTTAACATTACTCAGATTGCATACTTGCTTTATGTTTTCCCTGTGCGCAGTAAGTAGTCGAACGAAGTCTCTCCCAGGGACTGCTGTTGATGGCATGTAAAAATTAGATTCTTTTAGTACAGCAGAAGATGTCAGTTTAGCTAGACTACATCCATCATTCAGTATGGGTGTAACCAAACATTCTGTCAGCCAAGATGACAACTCATTTAGCATAGTTACATCAAACCATGAGTACTTACCCCTGATATCGTTCCACGCAGATTGAAAATCTGGCCTTTGAAAATCGATATTTTCCAATGAATCGTGCAACAAGTTTCCACTATCGGCACCTGGTGTCATTTTAAATCTCAATAACGACTCATGATCTATCAGTTTTTCAATTGCAATGAGGCGCTTGTCATTCTCCGGCGTATCGTCGCTATCTCTTGCTTGAACAATCGCGTTTTCAGATGTTTTGGTAATTCTGCTAAACGAACTCATTTGCCAGGTAGGCGTCACTTTCCTTGTTGATGTTTGATGCAGTAGGATTGGGTCTTTATTGGTCGTACTGTAATGTTCTGAGGTCCGTGCCTGTGCTTTGCGAAAAACAAGATTATTCGAGGCTTTACTGCATTGATGCCGCATGGCCGCTGTGAATCTTTCACAATAGGCCTTGGCATCATCTTCGTTTCCTAGTGCTTCTAGGTTTAGTAAACGATGAAGTGCACTGGTTGAAGCGACGCTGCTCACAATCACGCCAAGATAACATCGATAGAGCGATCGCGTCACCGCTACGTAAA
>JBCDMA010000004.1:0-37634 GCA_038744645.1 Pseudomonadota bacterium
GCCCACAGAGCATGGATATACCGGACATGAAGAGCTCAGTCATGTGGGTATCATTCACATGAAAGGCAGGATATACGACCCGAACGTAGGTCGCTTTATGCAGGCAGACCCCTTTATCCAAGCGCCCACAAACACACAAAATCATAATCGCTATAGCTATGTGCTCAACAACCCGATGAGCTACACCGACCCCAGCGGGTATTTCCGTAAAGCGATAGGTAACGTCTTTAAAAAAGTTTTCCGGGCTATAGCAAAAGTACCAATACTTAATACAATCGCTCAAGGAGTAGCGTGTTTCTACGGAGGGCCCTGGGGATGCGCTGCATATGCATCGGCAAGCACTTACTCAGTTACAGGAAGCTTAGGTGCAGCATTTAGATCAGGTGCAATTGCTTTTGCTTCAGCAAAAGCGTTCCAAAGGATTGGAGATCAATTTAAGTATGTGTCTGGAGTAAATGAGGCTGCTATCACGCATGGAGCTACTGGATTTAATCAATTTTATAATTTTGGCGGCTTAACATTAACATCTGGGCAAATTGCCGCTCAAATTGGTTATCATGCGGCAACCGGTGGAGTGATAGCTGAATTGTCAGGCAGCCAATTTGGACATGGTTTTCTAAGTGCCGGAATTACAAAAGGCGTTGGCGGCGGATTCCTGCCGGCGGGGAATAATCTTTCAACTTCAGAAATTGCGACTGGTACAATAGTTTCCTCAGTAATTGGAGGGACAACGTCCGTAATTTCTGGAGGAAAATTTGCCAATGGCGCCAATACCGCTGCATTCCAATATCTGTATAATCAAGTAGAAAAGCGAGTAAGAAGAAGCGTTGCAGTAAGAACTGCACTACATAATCTTAAATCAACATACAAGGCAGCTTTGCAAGTCGGCTCTCCAGCTATTGGACCATCGGTGAGAGTTGGTACATATGTGTACAAAGATGGAGACTTATATATCGCAGATAAAAGAGTAAACTCTAACGGGGGTCGCTTTTTAGAACTTAATAGCAATGCGTTTGGCGGCGCCCAAAGTTTAGCTAATGGTGTATCTGACTGGTTTATAACTACAAATAGCTCACTTGGAATGCCGAATTTCAGGCGTCTTGAAGCTAGATGGGGTGGTAACTTTAGTGTTCAAAGCGTTTATTCCTGGAATACAGAAACTAACGCCGTTCATCATCATAGTAGAACTTCGTCATCCTCTAACGATTGGTCTTGCCAAATTTATGGAACAACAACGTCATGTTAAAAAAAGTTTTATTAATTCTATTAGTTTCTTGTTCAGCTAAGCTTTTAGCAAAGGATGCTGTTTCTATTTTTTCACTCTTAACTACAGACGAATCATCAGGGAAGGTGATTCAAACAAGCGGTTACATTGCATTTACGCCAGATGGAGTGTTCTTGTACCCTTATGAGTCTGATGCAAGTTCACAAGATTACACGAGAGAGATAGCAGTATTACTCCCAATTGAAACAGAAATACGTGTTAGAGAAAATTGTGATGATAGCGTCGTATTAATAACAGGAAGGTTTTTTAATGATGACCCAAAATCTAGAGTCTTTCGTCAAATAACAGAGGTCCGAAATATTCTGATGCTCAACAAAAATAAGGGACAAGAAAATTTTGTGGATTGCTTGAGGCTTGATCAATAGTATTACGTTTGGTTGATCGGGCAGATGTTTACAAAAATATCCAAGGCCTTTTTCTCTGCTCGACTTGACCATAGCAATTTCCAGATTTTAAATATTGAAAGTACCAAAAACCCCTTTTTTATCCACAAATGGTCTGTGTCTCTTGAAAATGTAGACTCTACTCACAGAACTGTCTTATGTGTCTTACGCAACTAAATCAGAACACTCTTCTCAGGAAAATTTGCTCATAATCTACTGTAAGCCTCTATTAGATTGAAATACATAGCTTTTTGGAAGTTGACATAAATTGTATGCTTTAATCATTACCTTGGTTCCGAGCTTTGTAGTCATGCGTTTGACGGGTCAACCGAAATTGACCACGTCAAATCTCATCTAACGCAATGTAAAATATACAAGAAGGTGTCAGTCAAGGTCTAAAGATTTATAAATTAGCTTCTTGAATGATTTAAGATAATGCTGATGTTGTGCCTATGTCAAAATCGCTTGGTAGATGAATCGTCAAGTTCCCTCGGTAAGCACACCAGTACACTTAAAGCATTCATTTTCTATAAATGGAAAATGCTTTGCTAATTGGGTCCGACAAGGTATTTATTCCCATCGCGCTTGTCTAATCCTAGAATGCAATCTCAACAGTTTGATGCGGATCTTCAGAGGTAAACAATAGCGTCCGAACCTCATCATTCACCTCTATATTCACAGTGTTGATCTGTTCTGCCCAAATCTCTTGCAATGCGGGATGTTGAATATGCAAAATGGCATCTTCTGAGAATACTAATTCTTGATACACCCAGAAATGCTTATTATCTAATTCATAGCCTACAGGTACAAGCGACATAAGATGTCCATCTTCATCTGCAATAGAAAAACGCTCGTAAATGTACTCAGCAAACTTAACTTGTGTGTCCGCAGAGTTATAAATATCCGTTTCTTTGTACAAGATGCGCTTTACCGCATGCTCGGCATCGTGCAAATTGAATCGATGCACAATTTCAAACACACTGCTCGTTGCGTTGAAAGTAATAGTAGTGATCGCTGCTTTTTGCTGGTGCCCATACGCGTGATGTAGTGCACCTATAAAAAGCACGGCCATCACAAAAAATCGATATAACCGCCGGTATTCCATATTATTTCTTAAGGTGACTATTTCTCATAGAACATGGGATCGAATTCTTTTAGTTCGGTTTTACTGTCATGCATGATGTCTTTGTACTCCAAACCCTCTCTTTGCTGTTGCTTAAAAGCCTCTATGCGCGAAGGAATAATCTGGCGCGGGTAGTGATTATTATCCACGTCGGTATCAGCCGTTTCCCATCGAGGGTCCACTACAACTTGTTTTAATATTTTGTCTTTATCAGTAACGATGAGCTTTTGTACCTGTTTAGGTGAGCGTCGCCAGATTTCAGCAGGAATGCGCATTTCTTGTGAAGAGCCATCTTCAAAATCCAACTGCAAGATGATCGGCATCACTAAACCACCTCGGTTGCTGAACTCTAGCACATAGTAGTTTTTGTCCTCTTTAAGAGCACGTAGCAGTGTTTCTCTCTCCCATGGTTTAAGCTGACTCAGAAATTCATTGTAGGCATTACGGTCAGCATTAGTGACGGAAAACCTGTCATTTTCGTCATGAAAATCTTTGAGATCAGGGAAACGATCCACCCAAAGCTCTATTCCTTCATCTTGATTCCTTTCCACTGTGAGTGATAAGGGTTTGTCTGCTTCTTCCTGTCTTTCATGACCAAGATCAATGTCTGGATCGAATGTATCCAATCTTAGCTGCGATATGCGATCAATTGAGATATCGACATGATCGGTAGTGTAAAACCAACCACGCCAAAACCAATCAAGATCGACACCGGAGGCCTCTTCCATGGTTCTGAAAAAATCAGACGGTGTGGGACGTTTATATTTCCAACGCTGTGAGTACTCGCGAAAAGCAAAGTCAAAGAGTTCTCGTCCTAAGATGGTTTCGCGCAGAATATTGAGGGCAGCTGCGGGCTTAGTGTAGGCATTAGGTCCCAATTTGAGCACGCTATCCGACTGGGTCATGATCGGCACTTGGATATCACTTTTCATATAATCCACAATATCTCGTGGCTCAACGCCCCAGGGAATCGACGGGTCCCATTCACGCCCAGCAACTCCGTCCAAAAAGCTATTCAAGCCTTCATCCATCCATGTCCACTGGCGCTCATCAGAATTCACTATCATCGGGTAGTAGATATGGCCAATCTCGTGGATCACGACACCTATCAAGAAGCGTTTTTCTGCCAATGTGTAGCTACGCGTTCCGTCCTCATGCAGCGTCGTTCTTGGCCCGTTAAACGTGATCATTGGATATTCCATCCCCCCGACAGGGCCATTCACTGACTGCGCTGTCGGGTATGGATAATCGAATGAAAAACGCGAATACACTTCCATCGTATGAATAACTGATTCGGTTGAATAGCGCTTCCAAAGATCGCCGCCTTCCTTTGGGTAAAAGGACATCGCCATCACCAAAGGTTGCACGTCGCCACCTTGTTGATAACCCCGTGCGTCCCACATAAATTTGCGCGAGCTTGCCCATGCAAAATCACGCACATTTTCTGCAACAAACCGCCACGTCTTTTCTTTGTTGGTACCGCTTTTTTCGTTCTCAAGTGCTTCGTCTGCAGTAACAATAAATACAGGTCTATCCGCATCTTTCGCATCTTCAAGTCGTTCGCGCTGTGTTGCAGTAAGGACTGTGTCTGCGTTTTGAAGCTCTCCTGTCGAGGCTACAATATGGTCGGCGGGTACGGTAATTTCTACCTCGTAATCACCAAATTCTAGTGTGAACTCCCCTCTCCCGATAAACTCTTTGTTGGTCCATGCTTCATAGTCAGTGTAGGCTGCAAGGCGAGGAAACCATTGAGCTAATAAAAATATGTCATTGCCACCTTCGTTTTCATCATCTGGAAAATGCTCATAACCCGCGCGCGCAGAAACGGCATCTTCCTCAACAATATTAAAAGCAAAATCAATTTCAAAGATTATTTGCTCACCTGACAGTAGTGGGGTTGGTAAGTCAATGCGCATAAGTGTACCGACCACGGTATGTTTAATCACTTTTCCATCAAGGGTCTTAACCGACAGTGCGTCATACCCCAACACGTTGTCCTCGACAAAATGTTGTCGTCGTAACGCGGAAAGGCTGATTTGTGGCGGAGATTCTTCTGTCGCCGCAACGGTTACAGGGCCTCGCGAACCGATACCGCCAAACGTTGTCGTTAAAGCTGACATCGAATCGTTACGAAACTTATTCTGGTCTAACTGCACCCATAGATATTTAAGCGTATCGGGTGAGTTATTTTGGTAGGTTATTTGCTGAGACGCTTCGAGACGACGTTCCTTTTCGATCAAACGAACGTTGATTTTGTAGTCCACTTTTTGTTGCCAATACGCGTGACCCGGCTCACCGGCAGCGTTTCTATATACGTTCGGCGTGGGTAACACCTCATCTAGTTGGCGAAATTTATCTTCGAAATCGCCTTTTGTTTGTTGAATGGCGGAATGGCCTGAAAAGCTCGCAATCGAAACGAAAAAAAGAAAAAACAGATATTTAGGAAAGCGGTGCATCCATAACCTTATTATTGTTGTAATCAGAAGCTGAGATGTTATCACATTGCGAACTTGGCTCAACCGCAGAAGATTGAGTTTGGTTTCATGAGCTCATTACAACGACCTGTTTTCTACGACTTGATTATTTGAAAGGAGAAGTAGTTTGGTGAATGGTTAGACATTTAAAAAACAAAATACATGATCAGTTACATTTAACCTGTATGCTCACATTAAACACGCATGCTCATCATATGATTATCAAATCGAAATTTCGCTAGTTTTGCTACATCTTGGAAGTTATTTGATTGAGATTTCTTAATGTAACCATGCCCCGTAGACAAGTAAAAAGCATCGTCAATTTGAACAGCTCCAGCCGCGTCTTTTAGGCTTGATATATCAACCAACCCACGCGTTGTCGTATCCCATATAGAAACGCAGTCGCCTCGCGGGCAAGTAACGATAAGACTATCATTGTTGGCTACGACGCTAGCGGTGTATTGGTGCATTCTCTGCCAATCGAGCTTGTTCGCGATAAGCGGCTTTAGTTCTGAATTACCACTTTGCTTGTACACAAGAGGATGCACCTCATTCTTAGATCCTTGCCACTGAACACCAACAAAAATGTCTCCAGCACTATCGACATCGAGATGGCGAATACTTTGTTTGTTATGGGGAGGGAAAAAACGTCTTACCACTTCGCCAGAATCAAAGTCAATAATGCTTAAATTTGGCGTCATGGTATCGATGTTTAGTTTCATCCTCTGATAATCTGGGTGAGTTTGGATTCCACCATTCGCAATCGCGAGTTGCCTTCCATTAGGCAACACCTTCATATCGTGCGGCCCAATCCCTCCAGATGAAAACTCGGTAATGACGCGATAGCTCTGCGTATCTCTGACTACGATGACACCTTTGCCGTTGACATAATCGTTTTCAGATGTGAAAAAGAAGTTGCCATCTGGAGAGAAGCATCCATGACCATAGAAATGCCTACCAGCCGTGGTATTGAAATGATGTGTGACCTTACCACTTAGAATATCGATCTCCATGGCAAATCTATCAGGCCGTCTTGCAACAACTAAAACATGATGCGGTTTATTTGGTACTTCAATAGTATCATGGCCACGTTCGGGTAGATTTGTAGCGCTTATTAATGTTCCATCCAATGTAGTTGCAATAACATAATGGTTTCCCATTAAATCACTTGCCGTGCTGACGAGCATTTGCTCGTACCTGGAATTAAAGCATCCTGAAGTTGCAAATGATGAAGCAATGATTGCAGCCGTGCCGCCAAGTATGAATGTGCGTCTTTGCATTTGCTAAACCTTCAACTCGTATAAGTATCAATCATCAAATTTAACATCGCTTAACTTTGTATTTCTGACAGCAACCATTTAATTTGCAAACTTTTATCGAATCAGTCACCGTCTAAAGCATTAAAACCGATTTGTATATCTAATACCTGTATAAAATCTGCCACCAATATATCTCTTACATCTCGCGTGCTATCAATCACCTCTGTCAACGCAGCGCGACCAGCATCTGAATCTAATAGATCGGCATAGGAATCAAAATCTGGGTTTTGGTTAATTGCTTGAATCGCAGCTACTGATGCATCCAGAGCAGACATGAGTTGATCGTTAATTGAGGGTTGTTCCAATACATCACCGATTATCGTGTCGAATCCTTTACCATCAAGATTCGTAAAGAAAGCGCGAATTGTGAGAAGTTTAATCTCTACAACCGCGAGTGATATATCACTGCGGAAATGTTCTGCTCTATCAGGACGTCCTGGCGCCTCATCACCTAATAAGAAGAGCATGCGCTCGTCTTTAGTTAACGCCAGTGTCTCTAACCAGTTCGTAGCTAATTCTTCGACCGAATCTTGCACAGATGTAAAAGGTGCTTCGCCCGAAATAAGCGCGTTTCTAAAATTCCCACCACTTTCTATCCAGGCTGTGTAAATTTCTTCGGAAATGTTAGCGAGATTGTTTGAAATTGCCTCTATCAACTCACATCTTTTTGTCGCATCGACAGCAGTAAATAGGGAATCGTTTGCATTGTCTGGATAAAGCAAATACTCAAGGGCAGGGATCCCCTGACCACCTGCGTTTGTATTACTAATAAAATCAGCCGTAAGCGTATTGGATTCAATCAATAGATTTTCTACACCACGACTAACAGCATCATTGGCATCTGGCCAGAGTTGTATCCTGAACGAATTATTGTTTTCGGTAACTTGCCCTACATTTACAAAACGGATAGCTTGCCAGGCTTCTGTCACAGCGATCCACTGCGTTCTTATCGTCTCAAGATCTTGTTGCGACGGAGACATCAGGTCGCAGAAGGTTGAAGACGCGTCGACCATAGCTCGCGACTCATCTTGAAACGCCTGATATCGCGGGAGAATTATACCGTCCGCTAAGTCTGTAAGGTACTCTGTAAACTCTTCCTCTATATTCACTGCTTCAGGTGTTGGATTAGGGCTTGGGCTTTGACTTGGTGGCGGTGCAGGTGAGTCGGAACCTCCGCCACCGCCGCAGCCTGATAACACTGATATCAGTATAAGTAGATTTAATAACGCGTATTTTGTTTTCATTTTTATACAGCCTGTTTTAAATAGATTTGATAAAAGCAATCAGAGACTCTCTGTCGCTTTTATTAAAATTTATAAATTTATCTCTGCTCTTAGCACCCTCGCCCCCATGCCATAAAATAGCTTCTTCAAGCGTTTTAGCGCGTCCGTCATGCAGGTATCTTGTTTTACTTCTGAATTGTTGTTGCAATCCTATCCCCCAAAGTGGTGGTGTTCTCCACTCCCGGCCGTCCGCGTCGTACTCACTTACGCCGTCGGCTAATTCTGGCCCCATGTCATGCAGTGCGAAGTTTGAATATGGATAAATTTTTTGATTTGCAAGGTTCGGATCAGGGTAATCTGGTGAGGTGGTAAAACTTGGTGTGTGGCAGGCATGACATTCAGCATTGAAGAACATGCTTCGTCCGCGTTGCACTTCTTCATCCAGGATGTTTCGCGCAGGGGGAACAGCTAACCAGTAAGTAAAGTCATTAACCAGACTAATTAGTTTGCCCGGGATTTCGACACTGCTTCCACCACCCAATGCTGATGCAATGTGGCAGTCGTTTTGATGCGTTGTGCATGACTCATCAGGAAACATAGGGTTTGTGATGCCGATGTCATCTCGAAACGCCGCAGCAACTTGCTGCACTAGCGTAGGGTGTTTGGCTTTAAACCCAAATCTTCCAATTTCAAGATCACCCGTAGCAACATTAGGTACTCGATTATATCTTGGTGATATACCGTCGCTATTGTCATCTCTAGGATCCTCTAGCGCTAAGAATTCTTTATCACCAATAGCGTCAATTAGACCTAGTCCGTAAATGGCAGGCGCAAATCGAGGTGATATACCAATCCCTTCCTGAATTGGTCCATACGCTAATTCTGCTAATTGATACATTGGTTTGTACAGCGTATATGCTTCACCGTCAGCATAGTGTCTAGTGATTTGTGTGATCGACAAATCCAGTTTCGCCTCACCTTTCACAGGTTCCGGTAACCGTTGATGGGCAAATCTAATCCCTCTCGGTTGAATCTGCCCTCCATAAATGGGGTCAGACATAGGCGTATTTCGCCCTGTAGGGCCCAGCCTGAGTACTAATCCAGACGGTTTGCTGATACCTTCTGGCGATGCGTGTCCACGCGCGCCGCCAATGTGACAACTAATGCAAGAACGCGTATGAAACAACGGACCCAATCCGTCCCGATCGGTCGTTGAACTAGGGCCGATCACCCATGGATTTTTAAATAGTGATAGTCCTGTCCAAAACCGTAACTCGTCCATATTACTGATGCCATCACCGGCAAGAATGAATGTTCGGTCAGAGAGACGTTTAGCGGTCATATCTCCGCCAGGCCTCATTTCGGTTTCTTCGAACGCGGGGATATATGTAAGCGGTTTACAGGACAATGCGTGCACTAAGATAAGTAGGACAAACAGTTTACATTTCATAACGACCTAGCGAAACTATATCAAAATCCTACATAACACGACTCTATGCCTCGTTCATAAGTAATTATGTAAAAGTCAAATTATCAACATCTATTAGGAAGTCTTGTAAACGCAAAAGGGCCAAAATGACCCAATTGCGCATCAGAGACAGCGTACAACTTATCCGCCGATGTCTTCTTCAGTATCTTGGCGCAGATCGCTTGTCGTTACACCAAGTGCACTAATGACTTGTTCAATCACATCGGTTTGTTCGACCAAGTCCTGAATGGTTGCAAGTACATTTGGCTGGTCAATACCCTCTTGAATGAGCACGTCAAATGGCGTACCTGTTTTGGCTTTTGTATCAATGACGGATGCAGAAGCCAGCGTCTCTTCCAACGCGCCGCGCATAGTATTTGCAAGCTCGGCTTCACCTGCTACAACAAGCAAGTCATGGATGGACGCACCTTCAACAACTTCTCCATCGATTCTTGTATAGCTAGCGTCGTACATTACTTGAACGCCCTTTGCATTCAAGAAAATATCACGGTGAGTATTATCGCTGAAGCATGAATGTTCGTCTTCTTGAGAATCAGTCGTTAGGGCGATGTTCATTCGCTCGCCCGCCAACTCACCAAAACTAAGGCGACCCATGCCTTCTAGAATTTTCGCCAATGAAACATCACCGCCTTGAATAAAGTCTTGGTAGTGAACGCCTGCACCTGGCTCCCATGCTTCGGTTACTCTTGTTAAGTCGTCGATTAGCATGTCGGTGGCTGTGAGTAAGTAATCCGCTCGGCGCTGACAAATATTGTCTGTCTGCGCATCGGGACCAGAGGTACACGCGCTTGGATTACCGTTAGCGGCAGTAAAGTAATCACTAAAGGAGCGTTGTCCACCTGAGGTATCCCTTGGTCCCACTCCAGCGCCGTCTTCATTGAGATCTTGTCCCCACAAAAGAAACTCAATCGCGTGATATCCGATCGCGACATTACGTTCGTCTTCGCCAAACTCCTGTATGCTGTTTATTGCCGCTTCGTCAATTGTGGGGAAGTCAGCAGTATTGGCTATCATGTTTAAACTAATAGCGTTTACCGGATCATCGGGACCGTCATCTCCATCCACAACTGCAGCTGTGTAATCTATAAGCGCCTCACCCAGTGGCCAAGCGTTAATTCGACCCTCGGGGCCATCACCGTCTTCACCTATCGTGCCATTTGGCAACAAGGCGTCGATAGGACCAGCTCTAAATCTGTAAACTTCTGTTTGACCGTATGGTTCGTTGGCTGCAAGCCACGCATTTTTTGCCGCCATGAAAGTCTCTTCTGTCGGATTTGCCACGAAATCCTCCAGTGCTGCTTTCATTTCAATGACTGTGAACAATGAATCTGAATACATTGCGTACGCGATATTAGCATTTGTTGTGACGACGTCATCTACTGTAACGAACGCACTTACACCATTAACACCATCTGTGCCTGCCGGTCCTGCGGGACCAGGTGCACCATCATCGCCATCATCAAAACACCCACCCAATGCGAGCGCTGCACCAACTGCAAGTGTAATTGTTATTTTTTTCATGGATTTTGTTTTCTCTATGTTGTCCTAAATACAAATAATAAATGTGAATAGTTCTTACTATTGTTTGCATTATAAGTCACATAGTTCGCAATTCCTATAGGAAAACACAAGAGTATTTCGAAGAGAAGCGTTTTTGTGAAAAAAAAGTTATCGATACGTAAACATTTTTTGATATCGCCATGGGAGCTTTTTAGGCGAATAGAGGCTTTCGCGCACGTCCAACGAACGTAAAAAACAATTTAGTTATTCCATTAAATCTTTTTAATGCGAATCATTTAAGAGTGTTTAGAAGACTGGTTGAGAGAAGCGGCAATTGATTCGCCGCTCTATACTTTTTCTTTGAGGCGTTAAGACCGAAGCAAATCGGAATTACAAACTACAGTGATAATGTTGGTCAGACGACGCTGATAAAACCTGCTAAGCCGGTTTTTTGATGCTCAATTACATGGCAATGGAAGGCCCAATCGCCCGGATTATCTGCTACTAATACGACATCCACAACTTCATCTCGCTGAAGCACGATTGTGTCTGTCCAATTGGCTGGAATATTTCGTTTATTGGAAAATATTGGTTTAAACACTAACCCGTGTAAGTGGATAGGATGAATATTTGGTGAGCCGTTTGTCAGCTTCATTATATACGTCTTACCGCGTTCTAGCATTGCGAGCGCCTCGTTGGTCGGTGCATTGTCGCCGGGGTAAGCAACTCTGTTTATTGACCAAAAATTGTTGCCCAACGTACCACATACTCCATTGTTGGGTGGAACTAACCCAAGTGGCGACCAACCAAACAGAAAATCGAGAATTTCGGCATTTTGCATATCAGGTTGTGACAATGGATTTGGTGGCAATGGTGTCACATCGTTAAGACTGCGACTTAAGCTAACACCGGTTGAAATAAAGCTGGCCATGACGCGGCTACCGCTTGCGCCTAAAGCTGCTAGAACGTCTATTGACTCACCCTCTAGTTCTGGCATTAACACAATGAGATCAGCTCTTTGTCCAGGGCCCAGGATCAAAGGACTTTCGATGGTAGGAACCGGAATTGACTCTTCAACGGGCTGACCATCCCACGCGATTATTACAAGGTCAGATGTACTTAAGAATAATTGTCGTATACGTGTAGTGTCAGTATTTATTAACCTAATACGCGCAAGTCCGCCCGCTTTACACTCATATTCAGGTGCAGTCAGCCAATTAGCTGTCATGTGATTGCCAAGCGTACCGCCTCTAGCAGCATTGTTTAACGTATAAGGCGTATCCAGCTGATCATTTTCGTCGAGTAAAAAGTCTATCAGATTAAGGACATGATCGTCGTCAAATCCAGGTTCATCTTTTTCATGAACAATTAGCGCTCCAGTCAGACCATACGCCATCTGAACCATTGTCAAACAATGCGGATGATACCAATATGTGCCTGCATCTGGCGGCGTAAATTCATAAGCGAATGTTTCGCCCTGCGCGATGGGCAATTGTGTAAGATAGGGAACACCGTCCATATCATTGGGTAAACGAATGCCATGCCAATGCATAGCGGTATGGTCTTCCGACGCGTTTGTAAGATTGATAATTGTGTTTTGATCTTGATTGAGATGCAAAACCGGTGGGGGTTGATCCGAGCTTAAACTTATCAAGTCGGTTGTAATTTGGTCCCTCAGTAAAAATTGTGCTTTTTGGATTTCTAAATCAAAAATTGTTGAGGGAGCGGGTGTAGGATCAGGAGGCGTGACACCCGAACCTGGGCTGGGTGAATTAGTGGAAGAATCTCCACCTGAACCACCACATCCTGAAAGCGCCATCAGCGTACCACAAGTACCCAACCCTTGCATAAATTGGCGTCTGTTCATATTAGGTCCTTTCTCAATTCTGTGGGCTTAATCATGGTCGAGGCTTCTATCTTTAAGAAAACCAACAACTCAAAATAATTTAAAGCGCTAGAAGTTACTAGCCATTTAAAACCCTGTCCAGTAAATTTTAAACGGCGACTGTAAACTCAGTACAAACAAAGAACCGAGGATTTTATAGCATTGAAGTGCATTTTTGATAAATTAAACCACCTGCCCTGCGACCCAACCACTGGACCATGCCCATTGGAAGTTATAGCCGCCGAGCCATCCGGTGACGTCAACGACCTCACCAATGAAATACAAACCCTTGTGCTGTTGGCTTTCCATGGTTTTTGAACTGAGATAATCCGTATCAACCCCACCCAAGGTCACCTCAGCCGTTCGATAACCTTCTGTGCCGTTGGGCGTTACTTGCCAGTCTGAGAATGCAGAGACCACTTGCTCCTTCTCAGCAGGTGTATATTGCTTTAACGGCTTATTCTGGATAGTGAAATGCGGAATAATGGTTTGAAGCATGCGCTTGGGATAGTGTTCACCTAAAGCATTTGATAACAACTGATTTGGACTAGCTTGCTGTGCTTGAGATATAACCTCGTTGAGATCAATCCGGGGCGCTAAGTCAAAAGATACTGACTGTCCTGGTTGCCAGTATGAAGAGATTTGCAAGACGGCAGGACCACTTAAGCCTCTGTGTGTAAATAAGATATTCTCATCAAACACGGTGCTATCACACGTTGCACTGGCATCGACAGATATCCCTGAGAGCGCGGATAACGTTTCTTTATCATGGTCATGCAAGGTAAAAGGCACAAGCGCTGCTCTTGTTGGCACAATTGGTATGCCGAATTGCTCGGCAATACGATAGCCAATTGGCGTTGCGCCGAGCTTGGGCATACTCAATCCACCGGTCGCTACCACAAAGCTTTGACACGTAAATATTCCCTTTGAAGTTTCTACTGCATATTCGTTTGGTGCATCTTCGTTGTTAGCGATTCTTACGCTGTTAAAATTGGTTCGATTACTGATATTAACCTTCACTTTAGCGCATTCAGCTAGCAGCATGTCTACGATATCTTTTGCTGTGTTGTCGCAGAAAAGCTGCCCTAAGGTTTTCTCGTGATAAGCGATGTTGTATTGCTCAACTAAACTCACAAAATCCCATTGGGTGTAACGGCTAAGCGCTGATTTGCAAAAGTGTGGATTTTGACTGAGAAAGTTTTCGGGCGACGCATACATATTCGTGAAGTTGCATCGGCCACCGCCAGACATCAGGATCTTGCCGCCCAAACGCTTTGCATGATCGATAACTACCACGGTTCGACCGCGTTTAGCAGCTTCTATCGCACAAAAAAGACCTGCTGCGCCAGCACCTAAGACAACGACATCATACTTCACAACCAGCGCCGTACACTTTTTTGATATTCTTTGTATTCTTGCCCAAACAAGTCAGTGAGTGCTTGCTCTTCCTTTATTATTTGAAAATGTTGTATTGAAAACATAAACACCGGAATGACAACAAGGGACAGTAAACTTCCCAGCCACAATCCCCATGCAATCAGAACGATGACAATGCCCACATACATTGGATTGCGTGTGTACGCATAAATGCCTTCCGTCACTAAATGAGAAGTTGAATTTAATCTAATAGGGCTTATTGTCGTTTTAAATTTCCTGAACTGACGCACACCGATGATGGCGACAGACACGCCAAGCATCAAAAAAATAAGTGCCAACAGCTGCAGGTTCCTATCTGGCTGTCTATCGACTATAGCTAACATTGACATGACGCCAGCTGCAATGAACGCCTGTATGGGCGGAGGTATCTTCATATAATATTGGTGCCGATATTCTAATCTAAAACGTCAGCTATCGCATATTCTGTTTGCTTTCGCGTGTTCTCAACATCAAAGATGCACTTCCTGTTTTGAACGACTTGACAGACATTAAAGAAACCTGTTCTATCTTTACTTCCACATGAATGAGGCATAGACGATTGTTATCTGAACAACAGCTTAATCACTATCACCAGCAAGGTTACCTGATATTACATGAGTTTTTTAGCGATGCAGATATAAAAGCGTTACAGCGTTCGGCACTCGCGATTGTCGAAGATTTTGATGAGGATTCCACGCGTAGTTTCTTTTCAACAAAGACGGATACCTCCTCAAGGGACGAGTATTTTTTAACCTCAGACGACAAAGTCCGGTGTTTTTACGAAGAGGATGCGTTTGATGCCGATGGCAATTTAGTCAGGGATAAGGCGCTTTGCATCAATAAAATTGGGCATGCCTTGCACACGCAAGACGCTGTATTTAATCAATTTTGTCAAAAGCCTGAAATCGCCAACATCGCAAAGTCGCTCGGTCAACGTCAACCGGAAATACGGCAATCAATGTACATCTTCAAACAACCTAAGATTGGCGGAATTGTTAGATGGCATCAAGATGCGACTTATTTCTTGACTCAACCAAGCAGTGTAATTACGTTTTGGATAGCGATTGAAGACGCCAACAGAAAAAACGGTTGTTTAATGGTGAAACCCAACACGGGACAATATCCATTGATAGAACAATTCAAGCGATTTAAGGACAACACGACCTCCCTTGAATCTCTCGATAGCACTCCATGGCCTCCTGAAGAAGACGCCGTTCCACTTGAAGTAACACGGGGGAGCCTGATTGTCTTTAACGGGCAGTTACCACACTTTAGCCATGCCAATACTTCAAGCAAGTCTCGACACGCGGTGACACTGCATATTACCTGTGGGAGCACTGCGTACGACACACACAACTGGTTACGCGCTGAACCCATGCCCATCGGCTAGCGAGTGCTTACCACCTATTATGATTGATTATTTCAATCTTTCTTAATGATAGTCTGTTCATTTGATAGAAAATGCATCTCAGATCCAAAACTTTTCTATTTTTTGCATTTGGTTTTGTTCCTTTCTTTAAACTACCTGCCGTAATCCAGTCTGATGGAAAACATCCTACGATTGATAAAAATTTACACCTAAAAAGGCTAAGACAAGTATTTCTCATACTTTTTTTATACTAAAGGCTAATTTTGTTTACACTAACTTCACACTTTACACCAAAAGTATCAGTACCCTACATGCAAAAGTAGCATTGAAAAACATGACGTCGGTACGTTAACCTATGATGTAAATGGAGCGGTCCGTTTTAAATTTTGATTTTCACATGGTTGTAACAACACATTTTCGTTTTCATCTAGTTTTGTTTTCACCCATACATCACTGCTTCATTGGTTGTTAGCTTGTACTTTTGTTTTGATAAAAAATTAGGTAGGCACTAATAGGAACTCATTTTTCGTCCCGGAGTGGACACAGAACGAGTTTCGGGTTACGTAAGCGATACTTTTTTGAAGGACACAAAAATTTAATAGCAACTCGCAAACGTGATCGGTTTTCTTTTTTCTCGCCTGCTTAGAAAATTGAATGAGGTTTGCAATGGAAGTTCTCGAAACAATTCCCGTAAGGATGATTCTCGGCTCTCGCGATTACCTTTCTGACCGAACAGGGCGTAAGCCGAAACTTTTCAAACTGCCGGTTTCAAATGATATCTTTTTATACCCGGAAGCGCCGCAAGTAAAAGACCTAGATACTGTAATTGACGGTTTAGCGCTCTTGAGAGACCTTCTTGTAGCAATAACCATGTTCAATGAAGAGAGCAAGTACAATCAATTTGATCTGAGTGCGCTTAATCAAGCATCTAAAGAATTCATTGATCAGGTCCTAGGTGAAGGTGACATAAGCGCGACAATTAAAGTCAATAAAGGCGACATAAAACATATAGAAATCCAACAGTCCCTAATGGCAGGCGTGTGGAGAATTAAGCACATTAACCGTCTTGGTCAGGTTGGAGTCGAATACTTGGAAATAGCAACGTTTCCAACGGCCATTGTGAATAAATGCGCAACCCTTAACAAGATGCAACCAGCAGGCCGTGCATTATCGAAAAAACAAAAAGGACGGAAAAGTAACACGACCGATTTTGACAATCGAGCGCTCATTCACGAACTGAATAAACGAGGTAAAGAATACTCAGCTTCTAGTCAGTCCTTCGTCGTCAACCTTGCATCTTTACCAATGAATAAAGACGATATGTCAGACTTGGAAAACCTTTTGGGTATCGATGAAGTAAACATGTGCTCAAGAGTCTATGGAAACTGCCAAATCAGTGCCACTTCATGCATTAATACCTGGTGGATTAAGTACTTTGATGCAAAAGACAGGGTATTGTTAAATACACTCGAAGTAGTGGATATTCCGTCAATCACTAAAGCATCCAACCGCGATATAGCGTACAGTGCACTGCGCATCAAAAATACACTTGTGTTTTATGATTGATTACATTTTCTGAGTTGCTAGCTTCAGCAGCAAATAGCTAGTGTTTTGGCCGCCTTTTTTAAACCATTATCTGGAAAGTAGCACTTACAATTGCACAAGTCATTGTGTAAATAAATAGTAAACATAATTTAAACACTATGATCTAAACCCTCAGTTGGTGAGTTCTAACTGGGGTCATGAGCATTGATTCAAACATTCTTGTCCCACTTGTCGATTTCGCCGGAAACATACGAGGTTACGGTGAAAAAATGGCAGTACATCGTAGCGGAGAGTTGCATCTTGCCTTTTCTGTGATGCTCTACCGTGTGCAATCTGACGGCATCTATTTTTTACTTCAAAAAAGAGCAAACACCAAATATCACAGTGGCGATACATGGTCGAATACGTGTTGCTCGCATCCCTTACCTCATGAAACCATTCGGACTGCAGCAAAACGCAGGTTAAAGGAAGAATTAGGTATTGAAGCACCTATTTTACTACGTAACCTAAACCATGTGATTTACCGTTCTGAGCTAGACAATGGCATGATTGAGCATGAATTCGACATTGTCGTGGCCGGGCAAGTTCACGACCTAAATACCGATGTTAACTTGAATGAGGTGAGCGAGATCAGATGGTGGTCACAACAAGAGATAGAGCACACGTTATTGAACGAACCCAATACGTTCACTGCTTGGTTTAAGCTGGTTTATGAGCGCGTCGAACAGAGTATTTACCCTGATATAAATGAACCGCTAATTTCAAACGCCTAGGCGTTTATGCCAGAAGTGAATCACTATCATATGCGACATTGTTAGACCAAACAGCCCAACAAACACCACCTGCAATACACCAGCTTCGATACTGATCGGTTTTAAAAATAGATGACCCAAAAACATCCCTATGTACGTCACTGCAATTGTTGGAATACCAAACAACAATAATTGTTTTCTTGAAGTTAGTCCGTTTTGAATAATGTCTAGAAGGTGTTTGAATGAATGCAGCAAACAGAAATACAGCGTGAAATGTAATAGCGGCGGCAATAGCACTGCACTGCATAATAGCACAGTTGTTTCACTTGTTTTCCAGCCTTGAAATAGTTGGCGATAGTGTTTTATTTGGATCACTAAGGATGCGATAGCGATGACACACGTGGTTTGCATAGCCTGAGCGATAATCAAAGCCACGCTGTTTTCGGCGCCGAGCATTGTGAAAATGGCAACAACCTCGTCGGCGTAAAGTAGTGTGGGGCCGCATAATATGATTGTTGCAATTTGCAGCCTTGCATAAACTGGAAGCAGCTGCCGCCAGTCCTGAGAAAAATGGTAAATAGACACCGCTAAAAAAACAACCAAAGCAACTTCAGGCATTTGCAGCCATACGGCAATGCAAAATATGGTAAACGCTAGGTATGCCATGAAGAAACCCACTAACCCTAAGGCGTTGTTGGTATGTTTGAATGAATTTACCAGCAATGCATCAAGCGCGCCATGAGGTATGCCGAGCACTGAAATGGCAACCAAGAACAGTAGGATCAATAGGTCATTTGACGCGGGCACAGACAATGCCCAAGCTACGGCAAACAGCAAGGTAGTGATAACATACACCTTCGAACACATGCTCTTGTTCAACGTTCATTCTCAGCTATTGTTTGAATGGCCGCTTTAATAAAGGGCCATTTTGGCATTGCCAGTATCACTTTGCATAAGTCTTTGCACGTTGCTTTTTCACTCATAAATCGGGCAAAGGTTGCAGCAGATACCGATTTAGCAAAGCGCATGAAAATCTGTGGGTTGCGCTTTTTGTTATCGATAAGTACGCGTAAAAAGACGCGATCCATCCAGCGATAGATCATCGGGATTGAATCAATCCACACTAGTCGCTTTTCATTGTGCAGCAGCCTGGCTGTTTTGCGTGCCCAACGCTGAATCGATAAAAAACTGTAACCTGTTGACGCTCGCATAGTTCCGCCAGCAATCCCCCCGTTTATAATACCGGTAGATGTGTTGGTTTGCGATATGTTGTACATGGGGAGACAGGCTTTCTCTTCTCTTAGTTTTTTATACGGGGTGTCGGCAATCGTTTTAATAACGTATTCATTTGCCCGGGAAGACAAATACGCATTGTCGGGCAGTTCCGAATAAAAACCAGTGAACTCAATGAGCGCGTGTGTCGCAGAAAAAGGCAGGATGTAGACAAACTCTAAGCCATCTTGCGTACCCGTCAAATCATGCATTAACTTCACATCTTGTTGAAGATGTCCAAAAACGCCATTGGTTGTCTCAATCTCCAGTCCAAAAAAGCACTGCAATAGACCGTACTTAGGTATATTTAGATGCGATCGACTCAGTTCACCTGAGATAGGTGTGTTATTGATAAATGAAGGCGGCCTTGTATCTACAACATAGTTTGATGAATAGGTTTTTTCTTTGCACTGGACAAAGTTTTGATAGCTAGATGTTGACAGTTTGTCGACAGGATGACCAAATGCGATGGTGACGTTTTGTCTTTTTTGTATGACGTCACCCGCAAGTTGATGAAGTTTAGTTGCGGGCAAGCAACAGTAGGGTATGTTCTTATCGCTGAGTACGACGGTTTCGTTTTGATGCGATAGCGACCAGGAATTCCAGCGCCATTCAATGATTTTATTGATACTTGTGGGAACGTCGGACGTTTGCCAGAAACTCCAGACACGATCGTTTTTGAAGGCACCGTTGGTCTCTAGGATCAACACAGTCCCACAATAGTTGACTTCATCAAGCGCTATCAGCAGAGAAAGCCCTGCTGCGCCAGCGCCTATTATTATTAGATCATAATTGACTTCATCATCATCTATTAATTCAGATTCATAATACATTTAATCGGTTGATGCAGTGTCGAATGATGACGAGGAATGGCTGAGCGTTTGTATCGAGAATCCGGACTGACCAAACATCCCACTGCAAGTAACGTTTTATGCCAACTCGGTACAACAATCCTTCCCCGCCAAAACGCATATTCGTTTCGAGCCAATTTTCGTCCTATTTCACGGTAAGTGACCGCTGCAACGTTAATTGCGATGCGGCTCTTTAACGGTAAATGATTTAGTCCAATAAACGCGCTTTCATAATAACTTTCGGCAAGCGCGAGAAGTGTGCGGATACCATGGGTAACAATGGATTGCGTTGCTTTAGAAGAATGCGCGATATCCTGAGGCGAGACATTGTCGATCCAGTCTCCAGGTAAATATCTTCTGTTATTATGCGCGTCTTCAAGCACGTCTCTGGCGATGTTAGTTAGCTGCATTGCAATGCCAAGGTCAACTGCATAAGGTCGACCTTTTCTATCAGCACCGAGTATGGGCGCCATCATAAGGCCGACAACACCTGCAACATAGTATGCGTACCTTATTAATTCGTCTTTCGACGTAATAGATACTGTAGATAAATCCTGACTAACGCCGTGCACCAGATGCAATCCATACCGTATCGGGATTTGGTGTTTTTTACAGAGCTTGATAAATGGACCCACCATCGGGTCAGCTTCATCTTGTGCGCGAAGCGCATTGTTTATGCGCTCCAGATGTAACGCCGCGCCTGATTTACTCTTTGCTTCATCAACGATGTCATCAACATAGCGACAGAATTGGTACAGTACTGCGGCATCGTTACCGGTATTTTTGGGCAAGAAGAGACGGGCAAAATTAAATGTCTTGCCATGCTTTTTTAATGTCTCAAGCGCATTTGCTTGAGCGTTTTGAATCGCTAATTCACTCATGTCTCGCATCTGCATATGTTTGTCTTTGCGCAACAGGAATAAGACGGTCGATAACTTTAGCTGAAGACAACACGCCTGGTATGCCTGCGCCTGGATGGGTGCCTGCTCCGCAAAGAAATAGGTTGTTTGGGCCTTCCGCTTTGTTGTGATATCTAAACCACGCTGACTGTTGAAACGTCGGTGCAATTGAAAAGCCACTGCCTTCTACACTGGCGTAATCGGTTTCGAAGTCCGCTGGTGTTTTTGCAAAATGATGGACCAAATGTTTTGATAAATCCGGCATTATTGACCTTTCCAATGCTTTGATAATTTGCATGGAATAGCGTTCTTTTTCCTGTTCCCAATCAATGCCAGATAGGTTATTTGGCACGGGAGACAATACATAAAATGAGTCGCATTCCTCTGGTGCCATTGACGGATCGGTTGCCGTCGGCCTGTGTAAGTAGAGTGAAAAATCGTCGGCCAGTACTTTTTTATTAAAGATATCATCTAGCAATGTTTTGTAGCGTTTGCCTAACCAAATAGTGTGATGAACCACATCTTCGTATTTTCGATCTGTGCCGAAATACAGCACGAATAAACCCATTGAGAGTTTGGAATATTTTGTTTTTATTTTTGCGCTTAGCCGCTGAGATTGTTTTGGAACCAGTTGTCGATAAAGATGTTTTGGGTCGACATTGGAAACGACTTTATCGCAATCAAACGTTTCGCTTGAAGTGAGTACTTGCTTAATATCGTTATCAACTACGTTAAGCCCTGTCACTTTTGTATTCAAATGGATTTTAATGCCCTGCTCTTCCATTAGTTTTTGCAATCCTTTGACAAGACTCCCCGTTCCGCCCATGGCAAAGTGCACACCCCATCTGCGCTCTAGAAAATGAATAAGACTATAAATACTTGTGGTTGCGAAGGGATTGCCACCGACCAAAAGCGGCTGTATTGAAAATGCCTGGCGCAATTTATCATGCTGAAGAAAATGACAAACCATTTGCCAGACGCTGCGGTAGCACTTGAGCCTTATCAAGGCAGGGATCTGCTTAATCATCGTGCCTATGCGATGAAAAGGTGCGTCTGATAATTGCGTAAACCCAACGTCAAAAATAGACTGAGACTGCTGCAGTAACTTTAGATAACCTCTTTTATCGCGTACGCTTATTTTTCCTATTTGTTCCAACGTGTCATCAACGGTACCGCCATAATCAAACGTACTGCCATCGGGATAAACAAATCGATACCATGGCTCAACGGGGACGAGCTCGATATAATCTTTAAGATCTTTGCCGAACAGACTAAATAGCTCCTCAAGCAAAAACGGCGCTGTTATTACCGTTGGACCAGCATCGTAAATAAAACCGTCTTTGTTAAATTGCTGAGCGCGACCACCCAACATAGGGCACTGATCAACCAGGGTGACGTCGTATCCCTTTGCACGCAAGCGAAGGGCAGACGCTATGCCGCCGAAGCCCGCACCAATCACGACAGCTTTTTGTTTATCGGCGACACGATTTTTAATAGTGCTTCTCCACTTGATTCATCAGTTTAAAGGTGAGCTGCTCTACGATATGTGCTGAATCATTCGGGAAATTAGAGAGCTCTCTTTGACATTTGCGCAACAGATACTTGGCCCTGTTTTTTGCAACAAATAGTGCTTCATTGATAGAAGACCTCGACGCCAACAGATTAACGATGTTTAAATCACCGTTCTTTTCATCCTCTAGCCAATCGTCCAAGTCATCATTTATCTGATAGGCCACTGCAAATCGCGCGGCCACGTATTGCACTTTTGGCAGTAAATCTCTTCGATTCGCTACCAATAAGGGGAGCGACAAAGCAAGCCTGAAAAGCGGACCTGATTTCATCGCTGCTATTTTTTCATATTGCTCAGGCTCGATGTTGAGATCTGACGACAAGTCTAAAGACTGTCCTCGTATCGTTTCAGCTACTGCTTCATGGGTTTCGCGTAAAATGTCTGAGATTTTTGCGCTACACCTAAGGTCAGCAATGGCGCCGTAAGCCGCTGAAATCATTACATCCCCAGAGCAAATTGCTCTTGCTGCACCGTATCTTTTCCACAGCGCTTCTGTTCCTCGACGAACATTATCCTCATCCTGCACATCATCGTGAATCAAAGAAGCATTGTGTAAAAGCTCGACTGTTGATGCCAAACAGAGTATGTCATGTTTCTGCAATCCCAACTGCTGACCCGCGGTAATGCAAATGCGCGCGCGCGTTCTGGACCCGCCGCTTGCCAAATGCACCGTGCTTGGCTCATCTGTTAAGATCCTTCTTCGCATATCATTCTCACACTCATACAGTAGGTCTGTTTTATTGTTATTACTGAGTGGTAGACTTGATTGCTTCATAGTGATACTCATTTTTTTGCTAGTTCAGCGAGGCTGACGCCCCGCTGGGTTTCAATTAGTCAAGCTTCAAAGAGCGGTTTGATTAAGCCGTTTTGGCTTTCGCAGCCATTTCTGACTGGCTTTCGTTCACTGCTGCGTACCATACCAAGACGCCAAAGGCGACTTTGTTGACTAGGTCAGCCAAGTTATAAACGATATTCAAACCTGCCATCGCCACTGGATTGTTTGGATCCGCAATGACCATGTATCCAATGACATATCCGACGGGATAGATCGCCCAACCGACGGTGACGATCCAGCGCATCGCATTGTATGAAAACTTGACTGAATCGCTTGCGCTCATCTCTGCAGCTTTAGCTGCTTCGCCAGCAAAGATTTCATACAGGATGTAGAACCATCCCATCATGCCGATGACAAATCCTAGCGTCACGTTCATGTAGCCCGCTTCACCAAGGTATCCTGGTACAAGCATAACGAGCGTACCAATCAGCAAACGCCAGAAGATGCCCGAGGTTGCAACACCAATGGCGCGCAGTATCAAGTAGAATTCAATCATCAGCAACGGAACAGTGAGCAACCAATCAATATACCTGAACACGGTCGGTGAGGTACCAGTTGCTACCCACACATCGCGCATGTAGAAATAGTGTACAGCTGCAATGAAGGTTACGAGAGCTGAAACAACGAGCGACGTCTTCCACTTGGAAGTAACGGCTTGTGTTTCCCATAAGAAGAAAACGGTCGCCGCCATCAACGCCATCGAAATTAACCAAAAACTGATACCAACGAAATCATTTTGGTCGAGGTTTGCTGCATAAGCAGTGCTTGGCACAAGGGCAAATATTGCAAGTGCCCCCAGCCATTTAAGCTTCCCTTCCAAGAAGCCCGTGCTGTTATTGTTTGTCTTACTCATTTTCATACTGTCTCTCTTTAAGTTGCTCAAGATTGTAAATTTGCAAAGTGCAAGGTGAGGTTCCTTAAATAAGTTACAAATATGTTAAAGATCACAACATGTAACATTGTATTAACAAGGCTGGAATTTTTCATGTAAATTTTAATTGACATAAATACTCGAAAAATCCGAGCAATAAGAAAACGATTAAGTGATAAAGCTGTCTATATACCGCTGAATGCAAGGCAGAGAAAGTTGATCGTTATTTAATAACAATTAGGGAGTATTTAATGCGATTGGACCGCAAGTATTTTTTGTTAAAAAAATTTAACAAATTGCACTTTATTCAACGCCGTTTGTGCAGAGTTTTATATTTAAAAAGTAAGTAATTACGACGAAAACCCCTGTTAACGCTAGCGTTTTTTCATTTTGGGTTTTACGACAAACCAGCTAGCAAGCACCAGGCAACCGAAGACAGAATAGGCGACAGTGAACACCCACTCAGGGGCGGTGTAGTAGAGAATTTCGTGTAACCAATGCTGGATGAATGATCCAGAATAAGTACCAGTGCGTGCGCTCTCTCTGAGTGACATTTCCCAAATCGTCAATGGGCATATTGCACCAAACCAAGACTGAAGAACGACAAAGGCGATTGCACTTAAGTGAATCAATCTAAACGCTCTATTTCTAACCCAATCCCATTTCAGTGCAAAACCAATATAGATTGATGCTAAACCAAGCACCACAAAGGCCACAAATACCACATGTATGACCAAAATGATGTCAGCGAGCAGCAATAGTAACCAATCTTCCATTGTGATCCTTTACTTAAAAATAGATGCCTAACCACATTCTTTTGATGATCTAACAAATCGGTTAAGACAATCATGTTTGTCATACCTTCATTTGGTTTGACAACACACACGCTTATTGTTCTTTTTATTGCATATCCAATTGAATAAATAGATTGCTTGACCAATTAACACTTTTCGCAACACTTTTGTGCATCAAAAATACTCATGCTCGACTATTACAATTTGATACAGTCGCAACGAAAAATCAGTGTTAGCGTAGTCCACAGTTAGAAACATGATTGCCTTGTTCGCCTGATGCCGCTTCAAGTTCATAATGGCGAGCTGCTCTTACGTCATCTTTAAAAGGAATATAGGTTGATGAATCGTTTAGTTTTTCCCTTCGTCGTTTTTGTCTTATTTTTTCTATCTGGATGCGGGGGTTCAGATGACGAACCTAGAGATCAATCGCCGCCTCGATTAACATTTGAAGTGATTGGAAGTGGCAGCCATTTTCCATCCACGGTCGACTTGCCGAGCCAAGATGACCTTGAAATTACGCTTGTCCCAAACAGCGGTTTTTCTATCGACAATGCCAGTGGTTGCTCAGGTACTCTCGCAGGGAATACATTTACAATACCTGCTCGATCTACATCATGTTCGGTTTCATTTTTGTTTACAGAGGACAGCATCGAAGACGTTTCTCAACTTTTCGTCGAGAACACTTTTACTTTTGACGGATTCACATTTGTTTATCATTTGTATAGCCCTCCGGTTGCGCAGGGCGAGCTATACCCGCTAGTATTCGCAGCCCACGGAACCGCGGAAGGTATCGTTGCAGAAGAAGGGCGTATCGATAACCCTCATCTTATTGACAGAACAGGCGAAAGAATAGGCCGACCTCTTGCCGCTGGATGGTTACAGCCCTCCATTAGAGAAAAGTATCCATCTTATGTGGTTGCTCCATTAATTCCCTTTGGTGGCATTACAGAACAGTGGTATGACGATAATCTGATAAGAATATTCGATAGCTTAATTGACGACTTAATTGCCAATCATCAAATTGACCCCGATAGAGTCCATTTGACTGGGCACTCTGCAGGCGGAATGATGACTTGGACTGCACCATTTCTTTTACCTGAAACTTTTGCTTCCATCAGCCCAAAGGCCGGCTGGTTTGACCGTGGCGGTGAACCCCCACAAAACTTTCCAACTCGAAATATTGAGGACCGATCGGAGATATACGAACAAACGGCAATCTGGTCTTTTCAACATCGTGGCGATCCAGAAAGAACCCAGGAAAACTTGCGTCCAATCAAGCAACTTACCGATGTTGGTTTCGACTTTCGCATATATAGTGAAATCTCTAGCGACGAGTCTCGTTTGATTTTGTCACAAACAGTTGCACAACCACTCATTCACATTGCCTTTGAGTTAGAAGAGCCTTGTGAAAGTGCATGTCATTACATGGGCGCTGATATCGCAGCAAGAGAAGAGCTATATTATTTGTGGACGTACAATCAAAGACGTTTGCAAAATGACAGACTTCGGATGAGTTTAATTCAACGCGTTAATGAAAGGCTCACACTGGAGTATGAAGTGCTTGAAGCGAAAGAAAATGATGAACTACTCGTTTGGCAAAAAGACCAAACCGAACAGTGGCGATTATTGGCAGCCAATAGTGCATTGGAAAATGTTCTGGAGACAACGCTATTAGATGATACTTCCAGGCCAATAGAATTCATATTCCAGGTCGTCGATATCAACAAAAGAGCCTATGTTCGCGAAACCTTTGCATTTGAATAGGAGTATTTTGGGAAGTGCAAATTAAAACGTGCACCGCCTAATTTTGAGTCAGATACCGAACAATGCCCTTCGTGTTTAAGCATGACCTGTTGCACAATTGCTAGCCCTAAACCGGTGCCACCTGTGCCCCTAGATCTGTGTTCATCGGAACGATAAAAGGGTTCAAACACTTTACTTTTGTCTCGATCTGACACGCCAGCACCGTCGTCTTCGACGTATAAAACAATCTCTTTTTTATTCTCAATGGTCAATCGTATCTCTTTTTCCGCATGGCGTATCGCGTTTGTTATCAAGTTTTCAAGTGCACGCGCCAGAAAGCCCGCATCGGCTGACAAAGTAACGTCCGGGCCATTGACTTTAATTTGCAGTGCATCGGGAATAAGTTGTCTCTTTACACAAGCTCGACAAAATTCCACTAACGGGATATCTTCGATGTGTAAGTCGGACTCAAGACTCTCAATACGAGTAAAATCAAGCATTTCCTCAACCAGATTTTCCAGGTCCTTTACATCAGACTGAATAGCAGCGATGTTTGCATCTGAATAATGTCCACTGTTAACCAAAGCAAATTTCAATCTGGCAATTGGTGTTTTAAATTCATGTGTGACGGCACCAACTAAGATCCTGTGTTTTGAAAGTAGTTGTTTTACGTTGCTGTTGAGCACACGATACCCGTTGGCCAGAGGGTACAAAGGTGAATGAGCAGAAATGCTTGGTATGTCTATCTGTCCATTTTTCATGGGTGATTGTGCCGCTATTTTTAGCCTCTTTAGGTCTCTACCAATGGGGAAAACCCAAATGGCTAAAGCAACACCGAGGCTTCCGAAAAAAAGCAAACTGTATAGCGACCATGCATGTGACGGCGCGTCCGTCTGGGGAAATTGAGCGACTATTACTGCACCATCAACAATTGGGATATAGATTGTCCACTTGTCGTTTTGCATACCGTATACAAGCTGATTGTTTTTTATCGAATTACCCAGTTCATTGATAAACTCTATTTGAGAACGTTCCAATCGGTCAAAGACCGCATCACTCTGTGTAAGGATAGTGGTTAACGCTTGCTCATCTGATTGATTAGCCTCGAGCAATGCCTGCATTGCTTGCTGCGATGGAGATTTCGTCGATTCATTGCTAAACAATAGGGTTTCAAGGCCCAGCCCTAAACTAAAAATGCTCAAGGCGACAAAAACATACAGACTTAGGAAAAGACGCGTCATAAATACATGTTTATTCATTCCACGCGTTGGCCACGAAGAAAAAACCCTTGCCCCAAATTGTTTTAATGCGATACGGATACTGACTATTGTCATTGAGTTTTTTGCGAATACGAGAGATACGCATATCTGCCGATCTGTCTAAACCGTCGTACTCCCGCCCTATGAGTTCTTTGTAGATCCTGTCTCGAGTAACAATGTTACCTGCGTTTTGCGCAAGCATAAGGATAAGATCAAACTCTTGGCTTGTTAGAGCAACTGGTTTCTCGCCGAGCGTGACTGACCGGGATCCGCTTTCAATCACCAATTGGCCAAAAATAAGCTTATTGATTGTGGTTGACTCTGCACTTGGTATTCTTCGCAATAACGCACGCACTCGCGCTAGAAGCACTGGCGGGTCAACAGGTTTGGAAATATAATCGTCAGCACCTATCTCAAAGCCGTTTAATTCGTCAAATGATGATACTTTTGCCGTCAAGAAAAGAATCGGACCTGTGTATTTTTTTCGCAGCTGCTTGCAAAGGCTCAAACCATCCATTCCTGGAAGCATGACGTCAAGAATGACTAAATCGATAGGGATGGTGTCAATCGCCTGCTCTACGTTATCGGCATTTTCAAACGCAATGACCTGAAAGCCATTATTGCAAAGGTATTCTGAAGTGAGTGTTCGAAGCCGAGCGTCATCTTCAACAAAAAGGAGAGTTTGAGATAGCATTAAAAAATACTCCAAGGCATACGTGTTCTCTTTCTAAAATCGGCAGAAACTAATACATTCAGCTCAAGGCGATGTTCAGCAATCACCGAGTGATCTGAACGGCGAAGGGTCAATAGCGCATCTTTTTCCAACACAACGTCGAAAACCACACGATTGGATTGTTCAGTAAAGCAGGGCTTAGCGATTTCATTGAACCATAAGCACATCTCTTTATAGTCCGTATTTAACAAGGTCACGCTAAGTCTCATAGGACAGCTACCTACTGATTTGGATACGATGCAGGTGTCCGGTTCAACTCGCCATATAGGCATTGATTGAGAGGCCATTGCGAAATGAGTTTGAGTTAAGACTACCACTGTAAACACGATGGGTTTAAGCCACTTCAAAACGTATATGCCATCCCGATAAATCCATGAAAAACAGAGTTTTTATCCACTAAAGGGCTATCCGCCATGCCTGAGTGCAAATGCGTTCCGCCAAAACGAATAAGCAAATTCCAGTCTTCAAAAACTGGACGTATCGCCATAACGGTTATACCTGGTTGAAGGCCTCCGCTGCCTTGAAATTGAATATTCCTTCCTTCAACCTCTCCCTCACGGATACCGTAGTAATAGTTCGTGAGCTCACTGCTGTGCCATCGTAGTTCTGGGGTTACTTGAAACCGCCAGCTATCTGATCTCCATCGATGCGTCAGCGATAACGTTGCATTCGCGCCCTCGTATACGCCGGAAACATCATGCATAAAACTAAAACGTAAAATGGTGTTCTCCCAAAACCATTGCCATTGCACGCCTGCATCAAATGCCCAACTTCGACGGTCGACCTCATTGAACGATACTGATTCCTGGGATTCAATCCTGTCAAACCTTGAGAAGGTGATTTCTACGGGGAGCAGAATGTTACTGGGGTGCCAAAATGAGAAATTGGCTCTTTCTCGATTGGGTGCAACAAAAAAGCTAAACTGGCTGTTAGAGCCTTCAGACCAAAAAACACCTAACTCCCCATTGTCGAAATAGACGCGATCCGAGTAGTAAGCGATATCAGGTAGAATGACCAACGGAAGATGGTCACCGTCGACCAAGGGATTTTGCCGTGCGCCAATACCAATCGCCAAGCTCACCGACCATGGAGAAATCGACGGACAATCGACACCTCGAGTACAAGTTACGTTGGAATCATCTGCATTTGCGTGTACAACCATGTGCAAAAGGGCGATGATTAATAATTGTCTGATAATGCTCAAAAAGGAACCTCGCGTTAACATCAGGAGTGTAACAGTGAGCAATTCTCGAGACAGTAGTCAGTTACAAATCGATACAATTTTTAAAACGCATTCGCAGTCGAAAGTACTCAACGCCAGCTCAATGCTAGATTTGGCTTCGCGTATGGTTAACTCCGTCATAAAACGCAGGTTGTGAAAAATCAAAATAACCCTTGACCCCGTACTAATGTACAGGGTGTAACATAGGTATTAGCATGAACAAGCAACAGAAGATGACCATTGGCTATTTGGCCAAAAATGCAAATGTCGGCGTTGAAACCGTTCGTTTTTATGAGCGAAAGGGTATCTTGCAACAGCCGCCAAAACAAGGTGGCTTTAGGTACTACCAAGAGTCCGACGTCAAGCGGATACGTTTGGTGAAAAGACTACAGGACATCGGTTTTACGCTGGACGAGGTGAAGGAATTTTTGGTCGCTGAAACTTGCTGTGGTGAAGCTAAGTCAGTTATACGGCAAAAATCCAATGAAAAAATTTCTGAGATCAATGCCAAAATACTGGAGTTAAACGCTGCAGTTAATGCACTTCAGAAATTTGCTGATTCATGCGGTGCGGAAGGCAGTGTGGCCATTGGCTGCCAACTGCTTGATTGTTTTGAAAATGAGTGGGAATGCTGTAAAACCACTTCCATGTCCAATTTGGAGACGACCCATGAACGAAAAATGTGAATGCTGTAAAGATAACGATAATGAGGCTAAATGTTGCTGCGGAACTGACGAATGTCGCTGCGATGAAGTGTGCGAATGTGGCGATTGCTGCAAAGATGCAGATTGCTGCAATAATTAAAACTGTTGTTGAACGCTGTTCAACGCAGCGTTTTACAGGCAACCGATCGCTAGATACCCGCGCTAATTAGTGGAAACGCTTGTTTGATCTCTCGATGGATTCAACCACGTTGAAAAAAACAAACCGAGTTCAAACAAAATCCACATTGGCACAGCCAGTAGTGTTTGAGAGATCATATCTGGCGGTGTCAACAGCATAGATACAATGAACGCACCAACAATGATATATGCGCGGTGCTCCTTCAATTTCGAAACTGTTGTCATGCCGCTCCAGACAGCAACCATTGTGATTATCGGCACTTCAAATGCGAGACCAAACGCAAAGAAAAGTTTGAGCATGATGTTCAAACTGTTCGTCATGTCCGGTATGTATCTGATTCCCTCTGGAACAACAGACGGGAAGAACTGAAACATCAGCGGAAATACCGCGTAATAGCAAAATACAATTCCAAGATAGAACAGTACGATGCTGCTAAAGAGAATTGGCATCGCAAACCGTCGCTCATTTTGATAGAGACCGGGAGCCATAAATGACCAAAGCTGATGAAGAATAACGGGGATGGCCAAGAAGAAGGAGAGTATCAAAGTTAATTTAAACGGTGTAAAAAACGGGTCAACTAAACCTGTTGCTACCATCTCGCTGCCTTCTGGCAATTGAGCCATCAATGGCTTCACCAAGATAAGATAGATATCGTTGGCAAAATAAATCATGGAGATAAAAAGCAACAGGATCGTCACTACCACGATTAACATACGTGTTCGAAATTCTACTAAATGCGACAGCAAAGGCATTGACGTACTATCGTACGGATTATCGACGTCTTCTTTCATCTCACTAGCCTCCTTTACCGATGGTTGAATCTTTTTTATCGGGTTGTTTCGCTAGTAAGTCTGGTTGGGTTGATTTGCCCGCTAAAAAATCTTCAGCGGACTGCTTCACGTCCATTTTCTGATTAAGCGTTGTTTGTACTCGCTGCTGCTCGTCGAGAAACCTTCGCTTGAGTTCATCCATTTGTAGTTCTCGATCGACTTCAGATTTAAAGGCATTGATGCTGCGTTTTGCTCCACCAAACCAACGCGTCAGTGCGCGAGCAGCGATAGGTAACTTATCAGGCCCCAATACAAATAGCCCTACTACCATTACGACGCAAAGCTCAATGAATCCAATATCAAAAGGCATGGTTGAATAGACCTATTTTCATTATTTATTTGTCGGTGTTTTTTCTGAATATTCTGGTGAAAGGGTCCCTTCCATAGCAGACTCTTTCTGATCGAGCGATTTTGGCTCGACCGGATCTTCTTGAATCCCTTTTTTGAAGCCTTTAAGGGCTTCGCCTAAGTCCCCGCCTGCGTTGCGAAGTTTCTTCGTGCCAAATAAAAGCACAACAATTAGTAATACAATTAAAATTTGCCAAACACTGATTCCCATTATTATTCCTTCTTATTTTCGCCTCATCGTCGCAAGACGATAAATTGCGAATATTGCAATCACATGACATGTAGCAACTAAAATTAATCATCCTGTCAATTAGAAAACTGAACATCCGTGTTCAGTAAACTGCATATAGCCATTTACGGCTGTTATCAGCCTGCTCAAGAGCCAATAATGCCTCCGTCTTTACGTCTGATGACAATAGTTGCATCGCGAGGAATGGTTTTTCCATCAAAGTGCTTTGGAAAATTTGTCGCCGTCGGATCGCCATTACCAGGGTGTTGGAGGTTGACGAACGCGGTTTTGCGATCAGGTGTCATAGTGAAACCAGTCACTTCGTCGCTCGATACACCGACCAGTAAACGATGAGGCTCAATGGTTTCTTGGGTGGTATCAAGGACTGTCAATTGATCCTGCAGTCCATCGGGCTGTCCACCATCTGTGCCGATAAACAGGCGACCCGCATCATCAGCGTATGCCAAATCAGGGTCCGTAAATACACCTTCGGTGCCTTGAGTATCAGACGCAAGTAAAATGATTTCCCACGTAAACACAGTGCCTAAGTAATCATCTGAATCGACAGTGCGAATAATATGACCATCACTGTTTGGCGCTTGTGGATTTGCTGCGTTTGGCTCAGTTCGCTGAGAATTGTTTGTCAATGTCCAGAACACTGCGCCTTCTTTACCTATGGTTGTCCATTCTGGGCGGTCCATCGGCGTTGCCCCCAGAATATCAGCGGCGATACGCGTATCGATTAAGAGGTCGGCTTGTGTCTCAAATTTATCCGCCAAGAGAGGATTCTCAATGGTAAGCTCCATCCACTCACCGGTGCCATCTTCATCGAATCTTGCAACATAGAGCTTACCTTCATCCAACGGGCTTTCACCTGCTTCTATTGCATCTCTCCATGCTTTATCCGAAACATACTTGTAGCAATAGTCGAAGCGTTGGTCATCGCCCATGTAAGCGGCAACTCGACCTGTACTACTTTCTGCGATTGCAACTGCTTCGTGTTTAAATCGTCCCATTGCAGTGCGTTTTACAGGTTTTTGTGTGCCGTCAAACGGGTCAATTTCAACTATCCAACCAAAGCGGTTGTTTTCATTTACATAGTCCGGATTGGTAAGGTCAAATCGTTTGTCAAAGTTGTGCCACCCATACCCAAAACCACTAACAAGAAAACCGTATCGGGCTAATGATTCGTTTTCTGGCTGCATTAAATATGTCTCAAATTCTTCCGGACTTAATGTTGTTGAACCAAAATACCCATTGAAGTTTTCTTCACAGGTAAGGTACGTGCCCCAAGGCGTAGGCCCAGAACCACAGTTGTTTACAGTGCCTAGCGGTACGTTACCTGCCGGGTTCTGCAGTTTTTCGGACATCGCAACCGGACCAGAAAAAGTAACGCGAGAGTTGACAGTGATACGACGTGACCATCTACTATTTTTTACTTTCCATCCTCTGCTTGTCTCGGTTAAACGAACAACAGAGACGCCGTGAGCATGTTGAGACAGGCGCACATCTTCAAGGCTCTCTGGTGCATCTTTACCAAGTACATGGGTATTTCGACCAAATTCATGGTTGATACACAGTACACCTTCATCGCTTCGCATTTGGTAGTCTCTACCAATATTGACAGACCACCTCAAATCCAACGGAAAAAACCACATACCGTCATGACCAATACCAATTTGCAGTGACTGCTGTTCTGATGTTGGACGTGTATCTGGATCACCTTCGTATGCTTCTGTTGCGCCTGGCTCGATAGGTGTTCCCCATGGAATAATGACTTGGTACTCATAATCAGGAGAAATCGTTGGCATTGTAGTGTCCACGACATCTTCGATCTTTACTGGTCTAAAATTAATTAGGCCATCTTTATCCGTATTTTCGCTTGCCCTTTGACTCCAGGCAGCCGTTGCAGCAGGAGCGAAAAAACCCGCTGCTGCCATTGTAGCTGAACCCGTCAATACATTGCGGCGAGACATGTTTGCTTCGAGAATTGAGGCAAATGGGCGGTTTCCTGATGAGTTTGATGAGATATTTTCCATATCATCATGTAGTTTATGATTATCAATAGTTTTACTGTCAACTTTTGACATTTATTGTTCTCCAAATTTTATTTTAATTGGTCGGTAAAAGACGGACTGGCATAGACTCGTTGAAGCAGAGTTAAGCCGAAAAACAATAGCTTACAAACCCTTACAGATTGGTGAACAATGGATGAAAGATTGTTGGCAGTTTAGTTACAGAAGGCTTACGCTTTTGTTACAGACCATATTACTTTATGTTGATTTAACAATTAAAATTTCAAGATAAACAATCACTTCGTTGTTTCCAACCCGAATATGTGTAAGGAAATATGCTTTGGTTTCCGATAAAAGAATTATAGAAGTCGCATTTCAACGAGCTCATCATGCGAAAAAATACACAACTCACGGGTAGAGAACAGCGTTTTAACAAGGACACCAGGTTAATTTCGGGTACCGATACACGTGGTGTTATTCAATACTGTAATAATGAATTCCAAAGGGTCTGTGGCTACAGCCACGACGAACTGATTGGTAAAAACCACAATATTATTCGTCATCCCGATATGCCCGCTGCCGTCTTTAAGGAAATGTGGGATACTCTAAAGGCTGGCAAGATTTGGATGGGCCTGGTCAAAAACAGGTGCAAAAATGGCGATCATTATTGGGTATCTGCGTTTGTAACCCCTGTTTTTGAAAACGGTAGTATTGTTGGATATGAATCGGTGCGCACCTGCCCTACTGAAGATGAAAAGGCGCGTGCTGACGATTGCTACGCACGTATCAATGCTAACAAAGCACCGGTTTCTTTTATGCGCAAACTCAAGACGATTGGCGCGTTTTTCTTGCCTTCATTGATACTCGCAGCTTTCACGGGCGCGAGCATTGGACTGTGGACACAAAATGTATCTGTCGGAATACTTTCTTTTTCTTGCGTAATGTTAAGCAGTGTTCTGGCTTTCTATTACAGAAACAGAGAACTGAAGAGCATTCTCGAGACCGCACCCGATGCGTATAGCAATGAGATTGTATCTCAAACCTACTATGAAGATACGGGCTTTATTTCGCGTATAAAACTTTCATTAAAGAGTGAAATGGGGCGCGGCAGAACTGCAATTGCACGTATTTCAGACAGTATTGGCGGATTGCAAAGTATCGCTGAACAACAAATGAAATCTGCCATCGAAACGGGTCGTGCAATTGAAGCGCAAGACAACGCAACCCAGCAAATTGCCTCTAATATTGCAGAAATGAGTCAAGCCATCAGAGAAGTGGCTACGCGCGTTGAAACCAACACAGATGTTGTACAGCAATCTGCCGACCAAGTTGGTATTGGTGTAAAGGATGCACAAGATGCGACCAATTCGATCAAGTCTTTACGCAACTCGGTATCTTCTATTGCAAACTCGGTGGTAGAACTGTCCGACTCAACGAACGAAATCGGTTCCGTTACAGAGACCATCACGGAAATCGCAGAGCAAACCAATTTACTGGCGTTAAACGCCGCAATTGAAGCTGCTCGTGCTGGTGAACAAGGAAGAGGATTCGCCGTCGTTGCAGATGAAGTGAGATCGCTGGCTCAACGCACTAGAGAGTCCACCGAAGAAATCCATGCCATCATCTCTAAGCTTCAACAACGCTCCGAATTAGCCGTAAAGGCATCCAGAGAAGGAGAAAATACAGCCGATATGGGCATAGAGAAAGTTGAAAAAACACAAACACATTTTTCAGAAATCAATCAGATGATGGAGACTATCACAGGAGTGACAATCGAAATGGCCGGCGCTACAGAAGAACAAAGTAATGCCTCAGCGCATATAGATGAACAAATCAACAGTATCGCTAACGCAGCTTCACAAACTCAAGCGAATGCAAATGAGTCACTATCGACGACTGATCAGCTCAACAAAACCATACAGGACATTCGCTCTTTAGTGCATCGTTTCAATGGGTAGGCTGTTAACAACTCCTTCCCTAGCGGTCAGTTGGATACGCCAATAAGACAAGCGCAGCGAAAATCACGGTCATCAGTGGTACCCATGCAAATGCCATCACGATGGCATCCAATACGGCCTGAGTCTGTTGCTGCTCATTGGCAATATATCCTGCACTGCCCAAAAGCCAACCGACGATACCTGCACCTATGCCCAGAGCAATCTTATAGCCCAGCGCGACAACTGAACAGACGATGCCTTGCGCATCAATACCGGTGCGACTTCGTGCGCGATCGGCAATATCACCTTCCATTGCAAACAGGACGCTTATAAATGCACCCACCGCGCACCCTGCTAAGGCGCCTCCTGCAACCAATCCAATTGGATCATGCGGTGTGAGCAGAATCCAAACATTTCCGATAGCGCCAATAACACAACCACTCAATGCAAAATTTCGTTTTCCAATTCGCCGAGCCACTGGCCCTGCCGCAAGGCTGCAGGGCACCATAGCAAGCGTAGAGACTGTCATGAATATGGCAAACCAGCGCATGTCGTTGACTACATAGGTGAATTGATAAATCGCTGAACTAACGCGTGCAATCAATGCGATGGACAAAAGTACATTAGCGAGTAATAACACCACCCAATCCGATTGACCAAAGAGAATGTGTCGTGCTGCTTTGGTATTTAGTTTTTCGGGAGCAACAGGACAACGTTCTTGAGTGTTGCGAAAAGCAAAGACGAAGGTAAGGACACACAACACGCCGAGAATAGCGGCAATACTTGTGTAAGCTATTGACTCTCTGTGGCCACCAAATGCGAGCAACAATGGTTCCGCAGCCAATGGCAGCAACGCATAGGCAAGTGCTTGAAAAAAAGCGCGTGTTGCACTTAGTTTCACGCGTTCGTCCAGAGAGTTTGTCATCAATGGCAGTTGAGCAGTAAGCGGCAAGTTTGTTGCGGTATATGCCATATTAAAAAGATTGTACGTTACTATCACAAAAATCAGCATTGCTGCGCCTTCAAGCGGCAGCTTTGTATAGGCCAATATAAGGGCTAAACAAAGAATAAGACTGCCAGGAATCAAGTAGGGCCGACACTTTCCAAATCGCGTTTGTGTTCTATCGACGATAACACCCATAATTGGGTCGTTGATGGCATCCCACAATCTTGAGAATACGAATATCGTTCCCACGATCGCCGCGCTTACTGCCAAGACATCTGTGTAGAAAAAAAGCAAATACATACTGGTAAATTGCACTGCAGCAGTCTGAGTGAAATCGGCCATACCGTAACTAAGTACCTCTGACTTTCGAAGCGCACCTTCTGATTTAGAGTGAGGTGCCATAGATTGATAATTATCTTGCTTCAATGGTTTTAAGACCCTGATGTTTGTAATACTTTACTTTTGAGTATGATGTCGTTGTAAGTTGTATTTGCGTTGGCAATAACCTCGTGTTCGTCGATGGATGAGAAAGCACCCTCACGCCAAACAACGTTTCCAGCCACTACCGTTAAATCTACCGGACCGTTTATACCTACTTTGATAGGCAAAAGTGCTGGATCGTGAAGGGTTGCCGCAAACTCTACACGCTTTCTATTTACTGCAAAAAAGTCAGC
>JBCDMA010000005.1:0-33435 GCA_038744645.1 Pseudomonadota bacterium
ACCCTCACGCCAAACAACGTTTCCAGCCACTACCGTTAAATCTACCGGACCGTTTATACCTACTTTGATAGGCAAAAGTGCTGGATCGTGAAGGGTTGCCGCAAACTCTACACGCTTTCTATTTACTGCAAAAAAGTCAGCCGCACCGCCAACAGTGATATGACCAAGCTCAGGTCGACCTAGTAGGGTTGCACCACCGCGCGTAGCAAAATCTAAGAAAGAATAAGGGGAAGGTAAAGGGTAATTAAAACCCCTAGCACCTAAGCACTGCAAAAGATAAGCAAGTCTAATGCATTCCAACAAATTCGAATTATCATTAGACGCTTGGCCATCAACGCCAAGTCCAATAGGTACGTCATAATGACTGGCAGCAGCTAAATCTGTGAGCCCATCGCCGACCAAGCACATCGCAGCAGGGCAATGGGATAATCCCGTATTTGTTTCACCCATGAGTTTGAGTTCAGATTCACTCATCTCCCAGCAATGAGCAAACCAGACATCAGCGCCAACAATATCGCGCTCAATACACCAGTCCAGTGAACGTTGCCCCCATCGCTTTGACATCAAAGCATTTTCACCTTCACATAGATGCGTGTGAAATCGTAGGTTTTTATCACGTGCCAGCGCAATACTGTCGAGAAATGTCTCTTCATAACAGTTGACTGGTTGACACGGCGCGATGACAAGTGAGTGCATTGAAAACGGCGCTGGCTCGTGAAAGGCATCGAATATACGTTCGCAATCTATGATAAATGTGGATGTGGTCTCCAACATTTCGTCTGGTATCGTGCTTCCTTTATCTCGCGGCAGTGTATTTGTGCCCCGCCCGACAACCAATCGCATACCAATTTTCGATGCAGCTTCAAATTGCCTATCAACTAATCGACTACCTGCATGCCGATTGAAACAGTATTGATGATCAAAGGCAGTCGTACAGCCAGACTTGGCCAGCTCAGCAAGACTCACTAATGACGCGTGATATATGCAATCTTCATTTATCAAAGTGAACACTTGGTATATGCGATCTAGCCATTCAACTAAGCTGAGGCGAGACCAATCCAAGTTGATTTGGTTGCGAACTAAAGCTTGAAAAAAGTGATGATGGGTATTAATCAAGCCTGGATAAACGATCAAATCTTTGCCATCTATGACATCAACGTCGTTCGGACGCTCTTCCATTTGAGGACCAAGGTATTCAATAACACCATTTCGACAAAGAAGATCTAGATCGTGTAGCACACGCGTGTTTTCATCGGAAGTCTTATTCTTATCTCCAGTCGCTGGGCCATCTCCTGTAACTAGAGAATGAACACCTTGCACTAACAGATTTCCGTTTCTCATGGTTAATTCTTAAAGATTATGTGACTGTTCAAGTTTCCGGCGAATATGTTCACCAGCAGTAATGGCCTTGTAAGTTGAAGGGTGTTTTTCATCAATGCACTGTGGTAATGCATCAACTAACGTCTCTGAATCCGGGTCGACAAAAAATGCGATTGAGTATCGGTCAGGCCCATCAGTAATAGGTAATACCCGATGCTCAGTTGAACGGAAATGATTATTCGTCCAGTGCTGCATTAAGTCGCCGGTATTGATCAAAACCGTATCAGGTATACAAGGTACGGGCTGCCAATCACCATTGCTATCTCTCACCTCAAGCCCACTGACATCACTTTGAAAAAGCAACGTCAAGATGCCATAGTCTGTGTGGGCGCCCGCACCTATCTGATTTTCAATGCGTGGACCTTTACTTTGAGGATAATAGAGCAATCTTAGAGCAACGTTTTCTCCGCTAACCGTATCTTCGAAATAGCCCTCAGGTAAATCGAATGCTTCGGCGAAGACACCGAGAATACGCATTGCCGAAGTCATGCATTCAGCATAAAAGTTTGCTGTTGCAGATCGAAATGCTTTAGAAGGAAAACGGCTTTCGTCAATATTTGACTGTGGATTTAGTCGCATCGTAAAGGTTTGTTTCAAATCGCCGGGTAAACCGGGATTTAGGCTTTCCATCGCAAGGCCTTGGTAACCGAAATTCTCTTGGGCATTGCGATACAGGAAACGACGTTTAAACTGCTCATCCTGTTCAAAGAATGCTCGGCTTGCTGCAAACGCAGCCTTAATAGTGCTTAGCTGCACCCCGGCATTGCGCAATGCCATGAATCCTGTTTCATGCAGTGCTTTTGACACTTCATTTATTAGCGTCTTTTTCGGCCGGCCAGGAGAAAAATCGATAATAGGTATGTACATCTTCACAATTCCAATAATAAAAACGCAAGGCGCGTAACAATCATCCATGTTATGTAGGTTTAACACGGTTGTTTCTGTTGCGGTGCTATTGAAGCGGCGTTTTTAAAACAGTGTTTTTATAGCAGCGTGAGCTGAGCGTGGCCTGACTGTTTATAAACAACACTTTAAATCATTAAATAACGCAATGCCATACAATCGGCTCTATAACTGCTTATTTTATAGTCCGCCCGCAGTGAATGCCCTATGAAGCTATTATCAAACCGCCGAGGTGAGTATTAGATCAAGGAAGCGTGTATTAAACCAAAACGACACAACGGAGTAATTAATACCTGTGTTCACCAACAGTGCTGAAATCGATGTTTGATCAATATATTGGTATCGACTGGTCCGGTGCTTTATCACCCATTCGCAGCGACAAGATAGCAGTCGCGACTTGTGCTCGTACCTCATCAAGCCATCCTATTGCTGACGACCGCTCTCTATCGAGGACAGATGTTTTCAATCATATTTTGGATTTGGCAACAACCGATCGCCGCACGTTAGTTGGCATTGATTGTAATCTTGGGTATTGCTATGCCGTTGGCAAACATCAGTTTGGTTCGCAGGCCGATTACCTCAAGTTATGGGAGGCGGTTGAAACAGCCTGCGATAATCAAGCTAACTTCTTTGCTGGTCCTTTTTGGCAAGTGGAAGAAAACGCTGGCTATTTCTGGACAAAGGGCAAACAACCATCATGGTTTGATCTACAAACTTTACGAAGAAAAACCGAAGCGTGCGCGGCTGAACGAGGTCTTGGTATCCCAGAAAGTCCTTTTAAACTCATCGGTGCAAAACAAGTCGGCAAGGGTGGTCTGGCTGGTATGCGGATGGCGCTTAAACTAAAACAAACGCTAGGTGAACAGATTACATTTTGGCCATTTGAAGACGTCAACGCTGAAAAAACAAAAATTGTCGTCACCGAAATCTATCCTAGGCTCTTCATAAGATATGCAGGTTTTGGAAACGCTAAAATCAGAGATGCGGAACAACTTAATACCATTCTCCAGCACTATCAACTCAATCCTTTCGGGCGGTTGATGAAGCTTAGCGACCATTTAACCGATGCAATCATTGCAAGCGCTGGCTTGCGCTGGTTTTGTCAACAACGCGACATGTTTACTCGGGAAAAACTGCCTGCAGATGCAGTTCAATTTGAGGGATGGATATTTGGTGTAGAGCCTTAAATTAGCTGGGGTCAAAATCCAAGCGATTGCACGATAGTTGTTGAAAACCCCGCCAGTAACACTGACCAAAACACTGCACTTAACAACATGTAGGTATAGATTTTATGCGTTGAACCGCCGACTGTATTTACTAGTAAGGCACCAAAGACAGGCGAAAACAACACTGGGGTAAGAAAGGAAATGCCAAAGATGCCGTATTTTCGCCAAAACACAACGAATCGCCTGTTGCCTTTAGTAAAGAGCTTTTTCTTTCGTTTGAAAAATCGACTGAGAAATGCTCTAAAACGTGGGCCGAATGATGAAATGGCAATGACAGTCGTCATCATCCCTAACGTGGTCATGATCGCTGTCTCAATAAGGTGAAGACCCAGCGGAGGGCCCAATGCTGGCCCACCAAGAAATTTCACCATGCTGATTAAGAATACTGAGAAATGAGGGCCAAACTCTTCCACCTACAGACTCACCGATCATTGCTTTTATTACAACCTACTCCCTTGTTATCCGCTGCGCAACTCTTTTGAGGGTAAGGTCGGTTCTCATGTTTTCATTGCAGAGTAGTAATCGCCAATTTGCTTTGAATGATGCTGTATGGATATTTCATATACGGGACAGAACTATGTAAATCGGTTTAATTGGGCTATTGTGCTTAGCGAAGGCTCCGAATACTGCGGGTCAGTTCAAAACAGTTTATGTAAAAAAATGCCATTTTGTGAACTACGTTTTTTAATGATCACAGAAGGTGGTTTATCTCCAATGACAGATGAAAAAGACATGATAAATGCAGTGCCTACCAATATCATTACAGGCTCACTCGGTGCAGGAAAAACCACCTTAATCCAATCGTTATTGAAACAAAAACCGTCAAACCAAAGATGGGCCGTTTTGGTCAATGAATTTGGCGAAGTTGGCATCGACAATGCAATAATCGATGGAGCAATGACTAGTCCAACCGAAAAAACCGGCATCTTTGTCAAAGAGGTACCCGGCGGTTGCATGTGCTGTACTTCAGGCTTGCCAATGCAAATCGCCTTGAATTTGCTTTTGCAAGAAGCAAAACCCGATCGTTTACTTATTGAACCTACTGGATTGGGGCATCCTACAGAAGTATTGGCCGCCCTATCTGCGCCTCATTATCGATCTGTTTTAAAGTTACAGGCGACATTTACGTTGATTGATGCAGCCAAGCTGAGCTCAAAAAAGTGGGCCGAGCATCCAACTTTTCAAGAACAAATACGCATAGCAGATGTGATAGTCAAGACGAAAACGCAAGCTTATACAACTGACGATGCAAAGCGCCTTAACAAATATCTAGATTCACTCAACGTAAAACACATACCTATTATTGACGCTTCATCTAAATCAATCTCAATGTCTGAGCTTGCGAAACCAAATGCATTCTTAATCGGACAGCAAAATTATCATAAGCATGCGCACGTTTCGCATGACCACGACCATCAGCATGATCGTCAACAAAGAAAAGACCGCACACTGGAGATTGAAACCCAGGTACTGGCACAACCCATTATTAAAATAGCAAATCATGGCGAGGGCTTTTTTTCATTTGGGTGGATTTGTGCGCCAGACCGACATTTTGATGTCAAGGTTGCATCAAAGGTATTTGAATCTTTGGAAGTTGAGCGGTTAAAGGCTGTTTTGCTCACTGAAGATGGTGCCGCGAGTTTTAATTTGTCAGCAAATCAGTTGTCTATTGATCATTCCAATTATCGAAACGATTCGCGCTTGGAATTTATATGTGCGTCCAAGCAAGAAGCCGATCACGCATGTCAAATCATCGAAAAGGGTTTGACCTTATATACATAGAAGGCTGTTGCATATAAGGCATGCTATTCATTATCCCTTTCTTATCCAGAATTAGCGTAACGTCAAAGTTTGTAACCCAAAATTCGAATTGAATCGTATTTTTCTATGTATCAAGTCATGAGGAATACAAACATGGTCAAGAATATAGTTATTATGCTTTTGGTTGCTGCTGTTTTAGTCAGTTTGGTTTTCACCGCAGGACAGCTTGTATTACAGGGCTCCACCGCCTTAGCTTTAGTGCCAGTGGTGGCGGCGTTAACGGCGATATTCTTCTACATCCGTAGAATTGCAAATTAAATCAAGAATCGTATTTTGGTGAGAATGTTTGTCTAAGTTTCTTACCCATTTAAATTTCTAAAAAGCTGCTATCAGGTTTTGTTGCACTGATTCAGCTTTCTCAGCAACTTTATGTATTTCATTAGTAGGTGTTGAAGAGTGCACTTGCTTCGGCAAGATCAAGAACGCGTGGTCTTTTGATAATGGGTGTGCCATGAAAGCACTCACTGTGCTTTCATGGTCAGTGTCTCTAGCGGTAAATACTAGTTGATTTGGTCTGCGTTGTTTATAGCGGCTTTAGCGACCGCTTCCTCAACAATTTCTAGAGAAGACGTTTGCTCGTGTTTACCTAGACCCACGTCTTTTCTTACATAATACACTGCATCTGCATCAGCGTTGATTGATAATACAGGCAGGTTTTCGCTGCGAGAAAGAAGCGTGTACTCGCCTGGGTCAACTACCATTTTTACGTAGCTGTCTTTCATCATAACGCCTTGGAATTGGTTATCAAATTCTAACGCGATACCTTGTGGCTGAGCATTAACTTCATCTTGATATACAAAGATGACAGCTTTACCTGCTTGGCTGGAAAAATCTGTTGGCGCTGCACTTGCAATTTGTGTCGAAATAGCAGTGGCCATTACAGTTGCTGCAAATGCAATTTTTTTAAGGTGTTTCATTATCTTCTCCTGATGTAGCGGTGATTTTGTTTAATACGTTAGTCGTATATTTTTACATTGCTTTCCATTCTTTGGACCGTAGTGCACTTGAATAAATTTCAAAAATAGCTGTTATTCAGGAAAAGTGAACTGATCTTAGGATGGTTAAGCATTCGCCAAGAGAGTGAAATAATTTTATTATAAACATATACATAAGTTGTATTTTTTTTCATCTATGCAAATGCGATTTATGCATTCGCGTTATATTAAACTTTTTTAATCTTTAATTCGTTTAAAATGGACCATGTCAGAATTTCCGTTTATTTATTTCTTTATAACTATTAGATCTATCTAGCTCCTTGCGTTATTTCAATTTTAGTATCTTGATTAAAACCATTCATACTTGGTGATGCATCACTCACAGTTTTTACCGATTGAGTACCATCCTTATTTTTGCAACTGACGTAAATCTTTAATAAACAAAATCTACACTGATCCTACACTCTTGTTGGAACGACAACTCAATATGAAACATTCAAATTACGCGTTGATCATCGCTGTTTTATTTATTGGTGCCTGCAAAACGACTGTTGAGCTGGACTGGAATGGGGAGGTCGATACAGCTCCTTATTTTGCTGAAATAGATGTAGTAAAAGATGGTCAAACGGTGCAGACAGATACCATCAGCGGTAAAGTGTTCAACGACGCAAATAGAAATGGAAAACCTGATCCAAATGAAGCCGGCATAGCTAATGTCGCCATCTCAAACGGTCTTGATGTAGTAAGAACAAATGTTTCTGGCGAATACACCATCGAAGTGCGGCCTGACATGAGCTTGTTTGTAGTTCAACCCAGCGGGTGGCAAGTACCCACAGACAGCAACTATACACCGCAGTTTGCGTATCAACACAAGCCCGAGGGCTCTCCGAAAGCACTCAGGTTCGGCGGACTACCGCCGACGGGGCCAATACCCAATGCCGTCAACTTTCCGCTGAAACCTGCATCTCGTGGCGATTTCACTTGCGTGGTCTTAGGCGATATTCAAGCCTATGCCAATCAAGATATTAGTTATTTTAGGGACTCCACCATCGACGATTTGTTGGACAGAGACGAACAACCGGATTGTTTACTTCCCGTTGGTGATGTTATGGGTGATGATCTTGGATTGATCCCCCGTATGGCCAATGTATTAAGCGCGCTGAAGGCACCGCAATGGTGGACGCACGGCAATCACGATTTTGATTTCGATGCAGATTTTGACAAAGACAGCGCAGATAGCTGGAGACACTTGTGGGGACCGGCATACTATGCATTTGAGCAAGGCAATGTCCTATTTATAGTACTGGATAACGTTATCTATCCATGTGGACCAGAAGATGCAACGCTAGAAGGTAGAGAGTATTGCCTTGACAGTGAAATGAAACATTACAATGCAAGAGTCACTGAGGACCAATTGCAATTTGTTGAACAGCTCATCGAATCGGCAGATAAAGACAAAACCATAGTGTTTGTGCATCACATCCCCTTCCTTTCTTTTGTCGATCAATCAAGAGCTGCGCATCAGACAGATAATGTTAAAGACCTATATGCGTTGGTTGAAGGGCGCAATGCATTGTCGCTTTCCGGTCATACACATACGATTGAAAACCTAGCGCCGGGTGATACGTTTAAAGGCTGGCAAGATGTGTTGCAAATTGATGCGCTGCCATTTAGACATATTATCGCTGGTGCTGCGTCTGGTTCATGGTATCAAGGTGATTTTGACGTTCATGGTACACCGATGGCATTGCAACGATTGGGCGGGCCAAAAGGTTGGTTGCATCTGGAATTCGATGCCAAAGGAGATTATGTTGAAACCTACTACGGTGCAAATCACGGGCGCGAGAGAGTAGCCTGGCTATCCATTTCGACACCTGATTTCAGACACTGGTTTGAACAACTCATCGACTGGCGAACTACTTACGAATACGCCCGCGAAGAGATACCACCGCTTTCAATCAATGATTTACCCGATGTGAAGATCCTTACTCACAACGATTTAAAACAAGGCTCATTTCTGACAGCAAACGTTTGGAACGGCTCTTCTGAAACGGATGTGTCTGTAGTAATCAATAATTTGCCATCAGCAAAGATGAATCGAACGCAGCAAGCTAGAGGCGAAGGCGCAAAGATTGGCGCTGACTATGCAGATCCATTTGCAGCACAGCGTCAACTTTCAGTGGCTAGAACTGCTTTACAAAGCCGCTCAGGCGTTGATGGCAATCAGGGCTATCAAGTGTTCAAAGGAACGAAAATAGGCCCAGCGCCGCCGCAACCGCAAAGCGCCGTTGCAGATCGCAACATGCATTTGTGGAAGTATAAATTACCTTCAGACTTACCCGTAGGAATGCATATCGCAACTGTCACCATCACGGACAGACACGGTAGAGTCTACGTAGACAGGCTCGGTTTTGAGGTGCGCGATAAAAGACCAAACATGCGGTTTCGTCTAGATGTTTGGAAGTCTGTCGATAATGGGGCACCAGTAAACAGATGATGATATAGCGGCCAGGCTGGAATAGCCTTCAATCCATGACAATACAGTTTGTGCCCGTTCGTTTTGCTCTAAAGAGATTGAGATCGGCTGTGTTTAAAACCTCAGTGAAAGAATGGTATGCATCTGAGAAACCCATGCCGATGCTCAAGGTGATGTGTTCGTTAATGCCAAACCTCTTGCATTCATTGTAAAGCTCAAACTTGATGGCTTCGGCGAAGTTATTGGCGCTATCTTTATTGGCGCTCATCAAACATATCATCAATTGCCCACCGTCCCATCGGGCAATGACGTCCTTATCTTTGGTATTTCTCTTGACTGCATCAGTGAGTGCAATAATTACCTGATCGCCGGTTGTATGTTGATATCGTTGATTAATGCTCATCAGATTGTCGATGTCTACAAGCAAAATGGCATACTCGCTTATGCCATGCCGCAATAATTCCGCTTTTGACTGTCGCATGAATTTATTAATGAAATTTCGGTTAAATACTTGTGTAAAATCATCGGTGTAGACGGATTGAAATAGTTGCTTGCTAAGCAGTTGATAACTTTTGTTAGAGTAAACCGTAGCTAATATGAAAATAAAAGTAGAGAAGAAAAGATTCACCGCTAACAGTACTTTTTCAAAAACAGGGTATCCTGCAAGTGCGCCTTGGTGGTCCATGGCACAAAACAGAAAAATCAAAATACCAATCATCGATACGCTGAGTATGATTTTTATAAGGTTTCTTCGTGTAGGCGATACTATGACGATACCCAGGCCAGACAAGATATAGAACTGAAATCCCGCAGCAACACCCAGTATTTGAGTGGCGAAAATGGCGTGTAGATTGATTTCAAAAATCATCAGAGACAACGCAATAATCAAATGAGATTGTTTTACCATGCAATAACTACTTATCCATAGCGCGACACTAAGTACGTTCAGGTAAACGAGTTGAGTGATATCAAGAGAGAAAAACAGAAACAAAAAACAAAAATGAACGATGCTGCCCGCAATAGAAAACACCAAAAACAACGAGTGCCGGAGGCTATCATCTTTTTTGTTTGAAACGTTGGCAAACAGCCTATCCAAATAAAATCTGGTCGAGTTGAGGTCCAGATTCCGAGCATTTTGGATCACTGAATTTCCTTAACAGGCGGTTCATCTAAAGGGAGTGGTTTAACGAATTTCTCGTAAAAATCATCAATGGGTACAGGCTTACTGTAATGATATCCTTGTGCGTAATGCGCTTTTGATCTCCTCAAGGATTTCTCTACTTGCTCGCTTTCAATGCCCTCTGCAATGACCTTTATGTTTAAGTCCATTGCCAATCCGATCATTGCCCTGACGATGCTGGCACTGTTCTCATTTTCAGTAATATCGTACACAAAGCTCTTATCGATTTTTAGATAGTCAATAGGAAGTATTTTCAAATAATAAAGAGACGTATAACCCGTTCCAAAATCATCGATAGCGACCGAATAGCCATAGTGTTTTATCTTATTGATGAGTTTGGTAGAGCTTTCAATATTTTCAACAATTGCTGTTTCTGTTATTTCAAAAATGACCTTATTTTTGAATCTTGATCGATTGAGTGAGGTTAAAAAAGTATCAATGACGTTGGTCTTTTTAAAATGCAAAGAGCTTAGATTGATACTGAGATACCCATCCCAAGCAATGTCTTCAAAGGACTTTAAGCAAGCTTGCCAGGACCATCGATCGATTTCGTAAATATGCTCAATTTGTTCTGCAACTGGTATGAACTTATCTGGCGGCACTGCGCCAAGCGTTTTGTTGTTCCATCGCAACAGCAATTCTGCACCGACAACCTGGCCCGTGCTCAAATCAACTATAGGCTGAAACACCTGTTTGAATTCACGGCGTGGCACGGCCAATTTGATTTCATTCTCTAACGTGTCTTTCTTACTCAGCAGTCTCGTCATATCTTTTGAGAAAAAGGTGCTGCTAGTGTCTTTATCGCCTTTAATGTTATACATCGCGATATCGGCGAGCCGTATTAACTCGGAGAAATCTTTGGAATGATCGGGATATACGCTGATGCCGATGCTGATATTAATTTTCCACGTTAAATTCTTAATGATAAAAGGTTCATCAAACAACGAAACAATAGTCGATGCCAAATCGTAGAATTGCTTGCGGTCATTTGCCTGTTCACACACAAAGACAAATTCATCGCCGCCGTACCGCGCAATCTTGATGTTGTCAGTTTGAAGGCCTCGTAATCTTGAGGAAATATCTCTTAGGATAGTGTCGCCTACATAATGGCCGTGAACGTCGTTTATTTTTTTGAACGCATCTAGGTCGGCGAAGAGCACCCCAACCAATTGATTCGATTCTCGTGCACGAACACAGGCTTCTTCCAGTTTTCGTAACCCTGCAAATCGATTTAAGAACCCAGTCAATGCATCCGTAGAAGCAAGTTTTTCAGTCTCAATCTGCTTCTTTTGTAAGTCTGTAATATCGCGAAATGTTAATACGTAGTAGTCTTGTTGCTCTTTTTCTACATAGACTTTGACACCATCGCCTGCTAAGTACACTGAATCTCTTTCAAGCGATTCAAACTGAAGTTTTTCTTGCCATTGCCCAACAGTTCTTAGCTGATCTGTCATCGATAACTTACAAGAATTCAAGATCTTGTTTAACCAGATTTGACTGGATATTTTAAGGGAATGATTTTGCTGGTTGGTTATTTTAAAGCTGGATTCGTTAGCTTCTACCAATTGCCAATTACCGTCAAAAATAAGCACCGCATCGTTGGAATTGGTAAAGAAAGATTTGAAGACACTCAGTGAATCCGCAAACTCTTGGATTTCAGATTTATCCTTTACGATTAGCGGTTTCACTATACAAACCAACATATACCAAATAATAAAACTGAAGAGCAAGAAGGAGCCAATAATTGCATTGACGAGTACAGCTTGTTTTTCCTTGCTTCCACTGACCAGATGCTTGGCAACATCTTTGTGCAGCGCCTCCATGTGATCCACTCTTTCTTGAAGCACCGCTACTGGCACGGGATTTATCCGAAACAAGTATGCTTTCATTGATTCATAAAACAGCGCGTGGTGCTCTATCACATTTTCTAGAAATACGCGTTGTGAGTCACTGTTAGCCTTGTTGGATAAAAACTCGAGGGTGAATGCATTATTGTTTGTGATGGCGAGATTGGTCGCCTGCATTCGTGTATCAACATAATCAGCGTTTTCAGACAATAGGGCAAGCATACCGAGATGCTTGGTTAGCATTCGTTGTTGACCGATAATGTCGATCACTTCACTGTAACCTTTGACATTTTTTATGCAGGCGTAAACCCAGACAAATGAGACTACCTGAAACGCTATCAGGAAAATGAGGCCGAGTTTTATTAACTTACTATGATTCAAAAGCACTTCTTTACTACTTATCTAATGAAAAAATACTTGGAAAAATTAAATCACGTCAAGTCCTTATGTCGCTTCATCTCTATGTTATACAACATGAAAAGCACGAATCATAAACCTTTAGTCGTATAAAACTAAATACATTCACAAATCAGTCAACAAATCGGGACAAATATGCACCAAAAATGATCTATTTCTGCATCTTATTGATTTTACTATCCAATTTAGCATCCTGTTTCAAACGAAAATGCGATAGCGTTATGAGCGTGTTAGGTAAATATCAAATCGATGTTTTTTGGTTGTTGTCGCCAGGTCCGGTAGTCGTTTCTCATCGTTTTGAAGTGGGTCAGCTTGATTTGGCCGCTTAACGACAACCCGCCGGTGTGCTTGACTTAGCGCCAGCGTCATGACCTTAGACGAGTCGGTGTCTTCGCCGAGGAGCTTTTGAAACGCCTGCATTTCTTTCTTGACTAGCGCTGATTTTTTTTTGTGTGGAAACATTGGATCGAGGTAGATGATGTCATATTTGTCTGGTGATCCTTGCAGGTAATCAAAAGCATCAACCGTTTTTAATATCAGTCTGTGACTAAGATCGAGTTTATTTTGCTTTGCTCGCTCAAGCGCGTCTTCTAGCAACGCAGAAATATGATACTGCCGCTCTAACATGGTTACTTTTCCACCAGCAGCTGCCATAATAAAGCTATCAACGCCCATACCTGCGGTACAATCTAATATGCGTAAATCGCGGTTTTTATGTAGCCCGACGGCTTTGACTAAAGGTTCTTTTTTACCACCGCCGTGTTGACGTCGATAAGCAAGGCTGTTGCCGCAAAAATCAACGTGGATGTCACCCCAGTCGGGCTGACTAGAAAGTCTAAGGACAAGACCTTTTTTCGTAACAACCAGCTGCCATTGTTCATTAGAAAACTGTTTCTTGCGCGTCGATGAATTCGCAGCATTTGATTTTGCATGTGCGGGTTTTATCTCGTGGACTGCCAAATCCAGACGCTTCGCCAATGCGTTTGCTTTTTCATGTGCGGATAAACTGTCAATGTCCTCAATCAGAATAACTGTATTTAGCACTTGGTTATCTGCCATGTCTGTTTCGTTTCACATCTTTTTGGCGTCATGGTTACTATGCATGACCAAATTCATCGCGGTAAGCAAGCCAACGTTCTATCAGTTTCAGCGCGTTATCATTGTGCTGATACCAGACGACTTCCGCCAGCCGTTTTGCTTCCTCAACAAGGGCAGCATCTCTGACCAAATCCGCAATTTTTAGATTGGCAACACCTGTTTGCTTGGTGCCAAGCAATTCGCCAGGTCCCCTGATCTGTAAGTCTTGTTCAGCAATGTAGAAACCGTCATTGGATTCGCGCAATACACCCAAACGCTTATTCGCTGTCTTGGATAAAGGGCTTTGATACATCAATACGCAATGGCTTTCTATGCTTCCGCGCCCTACCCGGCCGCGTAGCTGATGCAGTTGCGCAAGTCCGAGCCGTTCTGGATTCTCGATGATCATTAAGCTTGCATTGGGCACGTCAACGCCAACCTCAATTACCGTTGTTGCGACAAGCAAGTCGATTGTTCCTGCTTTAAACGCATCCATGATTTCGAGTTTTTCTGCAGACTTTAATCGCCCGTGAACGAGACCAATCGTCAGTTCGGGGAGTGCAGTTCTCAGCACAATTGCAGTGTCCTCTGCTGCCTGGCTTTCAATCACATCTGACTCGTCAATAAGTGTGCACACCCAATAGATTTGACGTTTGTCTTCCTTTGCAGCGCGGCGCACTCTCTCAACAATCTCGCTGCGGCGAGAATCCGGTAATACGACGGTTTTAACCGGAGTTCGTCCTGGCGGTAATTCATCAATTACTGACGTGTCTAAGTCGGCATAAGCCGTCATTGCCAACGTGCGCGGAATGGGTGTTGCTGTCATGATAAGTTGATGCGGAAACACACCTTGTTGTCTGCCTTTTTCACGCAACGCAAGTCGTTGATGCACGCCAAAGCGGTGTTGCTCATCCACTATCACCATCGCGAGTTGTTGATACTGCACCGTCTCTTGAAAAATCGCATGTGTACCAACGAGCATCTGTACTTCACCACTTTCAAGCTCATTCAGTACAGCGGTTCTCGCTTTTCCCTTGAGCTTACCGGCAAGCCAACCAACCTTTATGCCTAAGGGCGTCAACCACTGCTTAAAATTGTGCGCATGTTGTTCTGCAAGTAACTCGGTTGGCGCCATTAGCGCAACCTGTAAACCCGCACCGATAACTGACAGTGAAGCTAGCGCGGCAACAAGTGTCTTACCCGAGCCGACGTCGCCTTGTACCAGGCGCATCATTGGTTTTGCCTGTTGAATGTCCTGATTAACTTCACTTACAACGCGCTGCTGCGCATTTGTTGGCGCAAATGGCAGTGAGGATAAAAATTTGTCAATCAGCACGTTGTCTTGCGCAACAGGAATACCTTGTTCACTGTTACTTCGCCCTCTAACTTTTAACATGCTCATATGATGTGCAAGCAATTCTTCGACAATCAGGCGTTGTTGCGCAGGATGCATTCCTTCTTCTAACTGGGCAATATCAATATCAGGTGTTGGGCGATGTACGATGTATAACGCGTGTTCCAACGCAATTTGACTTGGATATAAGCCTTTGGGGAACAAGTCTGGCAATGCCCCTTTATCAAGTTGTTCGAGCGCTTGTTGCGTCAGCTTTCTCAGTGTCAGTTGATTCACGCCTTCAGTTGTCGGATAGATAGGCGTAAGCGTCTCTTCCAATGCATCAGCTCCCGGCTCTTCGATTAATTTATATTCAGGATGCATCATTTCAAGGCCAGATGGGCCTGTGCGCACCTCGCCAAATGCCCTTATTGTCTTGCCAGTCGAAAAGCCCTTGAGTTGTGCTGCTGAAAAATGGAAAAAACGCAAACTCAATGGGCCTGTATCGTCGGTTATCTTGACCACCAACATGCGTTTTCGACCATATTTGATATCAGCGCTAACGACCTGTCCCTGAACACTGACATGAGTGAATGCAAGCAAATCTGCAATGGGATAGATGCGAGTGCGGTCTTCGTACCTTAGCGGTAAGTGGAAAACAATATCTTGTAAATTGCGCAGTCCGAGTCTTTCTAGCTTTTCTGCGACCTTAACACCGACACCTTTTAATGATGTAACAGAAATATCAGCGAGCGAACGCATGTTTGGTTTTTATACGGCCCTGAAATTTGAATTATTTAAGAATAACAGAGATAGGGTGAATTTACAGATAACGGCAGTTCAGCTCTTATAATGAGAGCTGAACTGCATTGAAGGATTTATAGGGTTAGGAGTTGTTGGCAAGCTTCGTCTGTTTGCGGCACGGTTGTAATGTCAAATAGACCAAAGCTTTCTGCAATCGATGGATTGTCAGAATACCAAGTGTCGCTGTCTTCATTAAGCGTGAAGCTAAATTCGCCATAAATCTCACCAGGCACTTTAACAACGCCAGGCAATTGAGATTCAGATGGGATATCGCGGCCATCGATTTCGCCCAATAACTTCATCTGCACGGTAAGTCCTTCGGCAACAAGGGATATACGAGTTTCGCTGCCCACCTCGGACCAATTTCCTACGAAACGCTCACCTAAAATATTATCGGTAGCATCATCGGGGTTCTGATAAGAGATACACATGATCAGCTCACCGTCATCCGCTTGAGATTCGCCAGTGAAATAGGTGACGACTTGACCAAATTCGTTGCCATCTTGCACGCCCGATATGCTCAAGTATTTTCCTGCAAAACCAAATGTATCGTCTACCTCCGCAAGTGGTTGTAGTTGTGCACTTTCAATGACTTGCTCCGCGCCTTCTGTGCCTTGACTTTGTATTTGTTCAACAAGCGATTGCGCCAGCCCTGCGATATCATGCGCAATACTAGACAGCTCATTTTGCTCTAGGTTACCTGTGACTTCTGCGCTTTGTTCATTGAGTTTTTGAGCGAGGGAGTTATCCGGATCCGTTAACACTTCGGCCAGTGACTTTAGTGCTTCTACTTCAGACGATGAGCTTTCGATGATAGGTTTTATCGACGTAATGATTGTCGTTATTTGTTGTGCTGTTACTTTTTCTTCAGGGGTAACCGCTTCTTCAAAATATGCATTCGCGATATCGATAATTTGTTCGCTGGTTTCTTCCAGCGCGTCATTTTCAAGCACGCGAACAATGCGTGATCTGATCTCGCTCGAGGCATCCTGATCGATCGCGTCAAATATCACATCGACCAGCCCTTGGGCAATTGACTCAGTAATAACACCTTTGGCATTCGTTACAAAACTTGTCTGCGTACGAACCGAACTCTGTTCCTCTGTTGATAGGGCTTTGGCTAGCGACGCGACCACCAAATCAGCATTGCTTATTGGCAATCCATCTAGTCCCATATCAAGTGAAGACGTCGCAGCATCAAGATTCAAAGCAATAAAATCCACCATACGTCCAAGCGTTACTTCAGTCTCAAATAACGTGCCTGATGGTGCCTCGTTTGTCGCGAGTCTTGCGATATAATCGTAGGATAAAAGCGACTGCTCAGTAAGGTTGATGGGCAAATCAACGCCATTTGATTGAAGAACGTCCACAATATTGGAAGACGTCGGTAAGTAGTGTTTTATGCTTGTGAAGATGGACAACTTACCTATGTTGGCATCAAGGTTGTCCAACCAATCGCTGGCATCGCCTTCTGGCCTTTGTCCAAGTTGCGCAAGTCCGCTCATAAACGTATCTGCATCGCTTGAACTCAAGTTGGTAGTAAGCACTGACTTAAATGATTCACCAGTAAATAACTCGATACCTTTAGCTGCCTTGATAATGTAGTTTTCAGCACTCACACCTGTACGCAAACAATAGCGTTGCAAGCTCTGTTCGCTGCTTGCACAATAATTCACGCCAGTGTTTGGGTTGAAACTCACAAAACCTTCATTGTCACTAAAGGCAAAAGGCTCTGAGCCATCGATAGCGCCATTTTCTCTAAAATCCACCCAAACCAATGCATTTGCGACGTAGCCATTCATTAGGGATAACGGGATCACTACGTCTGATTGCGTAGTATTGGCGTCAAGTGACGGAACGTCTTGGTTTTCATCGGGGCTACCGCATGCCGTGATCGCGAGTGCGAGTGATATTGCTGATAACAAATGAATCTTTTTCATGATTGCCTCCGACTAGAATTTTGATTGAATTGAAAAGCTCAGCAAGGCTGAACGCGGCGCTTCTGAATCATCAATTTCGACTTTTTCATCGCTCCATGACACATCGAGACTGGCGCGTTCAAACAGTGTGAAGCCGACGGAGTAGAAACTTAGTTCTGAGCCAGCCATGTTTTCGCTATACCCAAATCGAAGTTCTGGCACCCAAGCTTTGTCAAAGAAGGTTGTTGCAGACACGTGAAACCATTGATACGGGTCACCAATGGGGTCATTTTTCTCATTGATATCGACCGAACCACCAAGCAAAACACCGTACCCGTTACCGATCTTATAGCTGCCAGACAATGTTGCTTGTGCAGTTGCGGTATAGGTTTCTTCGCCTCGGATCCTGCCGGCGGCAATGGCATTTTGACTGACAATGCAGTTATCCAGTGATATGCCTGTCAAACCGCTACAGTCAGACACCAAACTTCCGTAGTCATAGTCAGGTTCGTTAATATCAGTGATTGAAAGACCTAGTTGGTATTTAGGCTCTACCCATTCGATACCGACATCAAGACCAAGGTTAAAGCTCGCATTTGCGTTGTTTTCATAGTCATCTTCTATCGCATCACCAATATCTTCGCCGTCTTCTAACCCGGCGAGCGAGATAATGTTCTTTGCTAGTGAAAAACGATTGATATTTGCTTTGACGCCGGCAAACACCTGCGCGTCATTGTATTCCCACACTTGAGTTGCATACCCCAATCCAACAGAAATCAATCCCATGCTTTTTACATAAACGGCAGCATCGGTATTTATTGCAAAGGTGTCATTGAATCCAACGATGTCGATTTCATCGTCGATAACTGTGGCTCTCAAACTGCCACCAACATGAAAGTCTGCATAGATAATATGCTCATCCTTTGCTCGGAAATACATTGGAAACAAAGGGATACTGGCATAGCCAAATGCTTTTACGCGGCCATCTACAGCGGCATCCACGAGAAAGGGATCAAAGCGTTCTTTGGCATCCAACGCATCTTGCGCAGACAGATCGTCTTGTTCGAGAATATCGATGAGCTCGTCGAGTTCATCAAGCAGTGAATCTATTTTACCGACTTCGTATCCAGCACCGATGGGGCCAAAAATGTTGTAATCAAATGTTGTTTCTGCCGGCGATATCCAAGCTGCGCTTGCTGGGTTGTTGCGCACTGATGAAAAGTCTTGTGAGATGGCAAGTTTGCCGCGGGAATTTGCTTGACCAACTTGATTTGTAGCATATTGCGCGAGTGCCGGCGATGAAGCGATCACAGACAAAACTGCAATCGTAAGAAGTCGTTTTTGCATAAATGCACCACCAAAAATGAATGTGTCTATTGGTTATCGGACGAACCCACGTTCACTTTTGTGATAATTTTGAATAATTAGAATTTTGAATGAATACTGACGCTTAAGAAGGTGCTTTTGTCACCTAATACGTCTTCATCTGTGACAGATAACGCGTTAACTAGAAAACTCGTCGCAGCTGGCTTGATCGAGGAGACGCTTACGTTGAATAACGTGTCGTCCATGCCTTGTACTGGTTGTGAATAGCCGATTTTTAATACGGGTTCATAGGTCGCTTCAGTAAACCTTTCGGCTTCAAAATGACGAAATGCAACATATTCGATAGCCGCCAGGCCATCTTGTTTTTTCCATTCATAAAGCGCAGGTTGAAATCTGGTAGGCGCGTTGTCGACAAGCGACTGCGTTGGCGAAGCCAATACCTCTGATTGATAGCCAGTACTTTGCTCGGAAGAAAGCACTTGCAAATCAATTTGATTGGTAGATGAAAATAAATTGGTTAAGTCGACGTTCGTTTGGGCTTTACATGAAACTGAAGCAAAGAAGACTGATGCAACTATTAAAGGATTAATGAAAGAAGAGGCTTTACAACGCGTGTACATTTTAAACTCCAAAACGACGACCACGAGGCTGACTATACGCGGAGTTAAAAAAAGTTCGATATGCAGAATAATATTAGGTATGCGATTAAATACATAACTGCTTAAATTTTGATTATTTCATATGTATTTCAATGCTTTATATAATTTTTTAACTATTGTTGCGGCCGAAAAAATATCAAATCAAACGGATTAAGCAGCGATTAAGAGACGGTGAAAAGGGCATTTCTATTCAAAAAACAGCACAAAGGTGTACACAAATATAATTACGTCTAAAAATGTGTATAAAGGATTAGCTTGCGCTGTGTTTTGATATCGATATACGCGTTATTGATTTATGCGTTGTTGATTCGCTAATTATTGCTTTACCAATTTAGCTGCGGATAACACCAGCTCAGCAGATGGTCTTACTGTGTAATCAGGATTGACATAGCTAAACAAGACTCGTGCTTGTGAATCCACAATAAAGACGGCCGGTGCTGGTAATACGCCTCGTTCAGAATCATCAGCCGCCAACTCAATGTTTGCCTTGTCCTTAAGACGCTTGCGCATTGGATCAGGTACATAAAATCCAACGCCGAACGCTCGAATCGCGTTGAGATCCGCGTCGGAAATGAGTTGAGCTGAAAATTCCGTTTTCAGCTTTTGTGATTGTAGCATTTCAGGGGTTTCGGGAGAGATGGCCACAATCTGATAGCCTGCGTCAACCAAGTCTTGTTCGATATCTTTTAGTCCAGCCAACTGTCTCGTGCAATACGGGCACCAACCACCGCGATAAAAGACCACTACCGTTGGTTTTTGCATAAACAGTCCATGCAAAGATAGCGGGTCGCCATCGGTCGTTTGAACTTTCACGTTAGGCACTGCCATTCCATTTAATAACGGTGTGACTTCTTCCGCGGATGCTCTGATCTCAGTTCGGTCAAATGCAAGAACTGAAGCGGTGGCAAACACGGCAACGAATAAAACAAGGAGCTTGGTTTTCATTTTTCTTTTGCAACTCTAGAGTAATAATTCATGCAAGTAGACCGAGGGCTCAACCCATTTATTTCATTTAAAATAGATTTATTTGCACTCTGTGATTTGCTTGGTTATTTGCCTGTGAAACTTGGCACGATGAGTTGCTTTCTTGCGCAAGCTGGCATAGCAACCATGGAGCTATTTTTTTAGTATTTTCTTCAACTTTGCTTCAAGCGCATCTGGCTTAAACGGTTTTGCAAGATAGTCGCTGACACCTGCCTCAATTGCCTTAATCACGCGCTGTTTGTCTTTGGACGCGGTGAGTAACAAAAAGGGTAAGTGTTTGTGTTCTTTAGAATCGCGCACATACTGGAGAAATTGCAGGCCATTGACCTTTGGCATATCCCAATCTGAAATGATCATATCAAAGCTTTGTTGTTCAACTTTTTTAATACCGTCAAACCCATTCACACCAAGTACAACATTTTCCACACCAAGTGAATGCAAGGTTGCTTTAACTATGCTTCTCATTGATTCCATATCATCAACGACTAAAAATTTGACATTCTTTATAGACAACTTAGGGATCCCAAAAAGATAGGTTTTTAACGCTATGGTGTTTGTATCGGCTGAAATCTAACTGATATAAACTAATTTCTGCGCTTGAATTGTAAAGCTTTGCTACTATTTATTGATATCTCCCAATACCACTGTTTGCAGCAACAGAAGGCACTTGTGAACCAATATAATCTTACTATAAAACAATTGTTTATCTACCCTGTGAAATCACTTGCAGGAATCGAAGTCGTTGATTGGCCAGCATTGAATACAGGTTTAAAATGGGACCGTCAATTTATGCTGATTGATGAAAAAGGGATGTTTGTGACGCAGCGTCAGCTTCCGGATATGGTGTTGATTCGGCCGTCGATTGAAGACGACGAGCTGACATTCAGCTACGGTAATGAGCAATCGATTACGATGCCACTGTCGGCAGAACAGAAAAATAGCGCAGATATTGATGCACGTATTTGGAAAGACACCTGCCAGACCTTTGAACCCGAACCGTCCGTTTCTCAATGGTTTACGGGTATTCTTCAACGGAAAGTTACATTGGTAGCCCTTTCAAAAAAACGGCCTCAGTCGTCGCCTGAGCGCTTTGGCGAAAACACGACAACACTGTTTGCCGATGCAGCGCCTTATCTGGTTATCAATCAAAAATCGCTTTTAGCATTGAACGATTCGCTATCTCACAAAGCGCTTTCATCTGTAGACATCAGGCGTTTTCGACCCAACATAGTCGTTGATGGTGATATGACAGCGTTTGATGAACATCATTACAATAAGCTCCTCACAGAAAACTACAGCATCGAACTTATCGATCATTGCCAACGCTGTATTATTACTACGATTGACCCGGATACCGGCATCAAAGACCCTAAACTTGAACCATTCAAAACCGTCGCGGAAATCAATCCGATGCCTCAGAATGCAAAGTCACCTGCGTTTGGTGTCAATGCTACAGTGACTTCACGGCAGGAGAACGGAGTAAAACTGAAAGTCGGTGATAAGCTGGTTGCTCAGACAGATTAAATCCAAAATGACCTCAGCGCACATGAAGCATTAGATTGTCAGGCAAACAACGTCGTTTAAATTATCCCACTGATTTCAAGCACACCTTGGCAGTCTTTGAGTTCGCGCTGCATTGCAGGGGAGTGCTCGACGTAGTCACCAGAAATACGCTTGTTCCACGTCATCCAATAATAATAGGCGTCAAGAAACGTCTTGGCGTCTTTCACCATATTCCCCGGTAGTTCTTTCGCCGATAAATCCTTGCTTGATGTTTTTTGCGTACCGATATCTCTATAAACATCGATCAAATCCCCATAGTACTTTTCGAGGGTTGGATGAGGCTGCGTTGGGTCATCTTTTACCAATAGAACATGCATAGAACGAAACATGGCTGCGCATCGCCCTGCAGCGCGTCCAAAAAAGGTAAGATTATCGGTGACGCTTGTCTTTTCAACGAGCTGACTCACGCTTTCCGTAAATGGATAGCGATGTTCATAATCAATCTTTGCAACGTCGTTAGCGGCGGTCAAAGGGCTTAATGCTAATAAGACAAGAAACGCGGGAAGTTTCATTGGTGAAGTTCCGGAGGCTTTTATTGAATGTACGACCTTAGTCGCAGCTTTCGATCACCTCTCATAAAAAGTTCTTGTAAAATACAACAACAGTTATGCATCTTAGCCTTAGCAAATTCGATATTAGCTATGTACACGATAGTTAAGATGGTATTTTTTGTCCAAATTATGCGAAGTGAAGAATAGCGAAGTGTCTTTGCAAAAACCAAAAGTACTCCATATTTTGCGCCATGCGAAATCCAGTTGGGATAATCCAGCACTTGCGGACATTCAACGCCCGCTGAATACACGCGGTCAAAAGGCATGCAAAAAACTGGCAGAACATCTTCTCAAGCAAGGTGGCTTGAATACTAGCAATGCGGTCTACTGCAGCCCAGCAGAGCGAGCACAACAGACTATTTCTGGCATTATTGATGCGCTTAACCTGCAGACGACATGGCGAACAGAGCCATTGCTATATACATTCAATTGGCAAGAAATTATTCAATTTTGCCACGGAATTGATGACGAAGCCGGAAGCGTTACGATTGTCGGGCATAATCCGGCATTGCATGAAGCGGTAGAATTTCTTGCTGGTGTGGATATAGAGAAATTCCCCACCTGCGCATACGCAAAACTCAGTTGCAATATAGCTCGCTGGCAGGAAATGCGCAGTAGATGTGCAACGCTTGATGCCTTTTTATATCCGAAAAGGCTTTGACCAAATAGCGCTACTCCAGAATTGGCTTTTTTATTTTTGCCCCCATTTTTTCAATAAACGCCATTACGTATCCCAAAGATGAATCTGTCTTCAAAACTAAAGCCGCTTGTTGAATCAAGCTTTTTTCAAAACGTTATCATTGGTCTTATTTTATTCAATGCCGTCACATTGGGGTTGGAAACCACAGATTTCGGTCAACAAAACATGGACATATTGCACAAGATTGACCTTGTCATACTTAGCATTTTCACAGTGGAGTTGGTCCTTAAACTCATTGTCTATCGACAACGTTTCTTTGGTGTCGGTTGGAATTGGTTCGATTTGATCATTGTCACGGTTTCCTGGATGCCGACCAGTGGTGCACTCTCGGTATTGCGTGCTTTCAGGATATTACGTGTGTTGCGGCTATTTTCGGTTGTGCCGCAGATGCGCCGCGTCATCGGTGCGCTTGGCCACTCACTTCCAGGTATGGCGTCTGTCGTGGGTGTTTTAGCGATTATTTTTTACGTTTCTGCAGTGCTGGTCACCAAGTTATTCGGCACTCACGACGATCCAAATATGCAAGAATGGTTCGGTAGTATTGGTAATTCCGCCTACACACTGTTTCAAGTAATGACACTAGAAAGTTGGTCAATGGGTATCGTGCGCCCCACCATGGAAATTTTCCCTTGGAGCTGGGTATTTTTCGTCCCCTTTATCATCATCACCAGCTTTGCGGTGCTGAACCTATTTATCGGGATCATCGTTGATGCTATGCAGGTAATGCATGAAGAGGAAGAAAAAGCAAAACCGGCACCGGCGACAAAACAAGACCTGCATGTACTGCAAGAGCAAATACAAACGCTTACTGAGCTAGTTAAGAAACAGCGGAACTAAAGTCCATCGATAAGCAAATCGATACCGTATTTGATTTTCTCTCTTAACTCGATCAAGCTGACATCACTTTCTGATTGTGCTCTTGTAATGCATTCGCGTTTTGTTTAAACCACATTGCTTTTTTCTTCTCTTTTACAGCTTCTGCTAAGGCTGATTCAAAGACTTCTGAAAGCTTAATATCTAATGATTTAGCCTCGTTGAGGAGTTCACTATTGATTGACGTGTTACAAGATGATTTTAGGCGCATGGAAACCTTTACTCCTATCTCAAGACACAGTATGCGCAAATATCATACGTATTGTAAAAGCGCTTATTCAGCAAAATTGATGGTAAATAATGTCGCGCAAAAAAATGAGCGTGTTATCAGCAATCGAACGAGCACTGCAAAGAACTAAAACCTTACTAGAATGCAGTGACTAGCCGATTGCTTCAAATACTGTCAGGACTGAGATTCAATACAACTTAATTTGAATGTTACTAAAAACTGTAACTCAGTGTTCCAACAATCGTGCGTTCTTCACCTGGGAAACAATCTCCACGCGCGAGACATGTCGAGAAGTACTCTTTATCCGTCAAGTTGCGAATATTGAGACTGCCCACTAAGTTTTCGTTAAATTGATATGAGGCAAGGAAATCGACAACAGTGACGGCATCCGTTTCGATACGCAAAGAAGCGCCATTACTTTCGTTACTGCTCACATATCTCACACCTGCACCAATGCGCAAACCGTCTACAGGCCCTTGTTTTGGTTCCCAAGACGCCCACAGAGAAGCAGTATTGGAAGGCTCACTGGGTCTCGGCGTTTCAGTACCATCTACCGCTACTTCGTCTGCATTAAGGTGTAGATAATCAAAGTCGAATGAAAAGTCACCAACGTTAACAAGTGCCTCTACCTCAAAACCATCAGCTGTGATTGACAACCCAGGTTGTGTTGAGCCGTTAGCCAAAAAATCGACCAGATTATCTTCTTCTAGATCAAAGTAAGAAACAATAAACACATTGGTACTGTTCTTGGGTTGATATTTCAGACCAACTTCGACTTGCTCGCCTTTTCTAGGCAGTAACGACGTACCCGTAATAACATCGGTACCAACCGTAGCGCGGAATGATTCCGAATAACTGATATAAGGGTTTAGACCAAAGTCAGTCTGATATAGCGCACCCACAGAAATTGGTGTTTCATTGTCGCTTTGATCGCTTGAAGCATCTTCAGAATCTACTGAAGAAAATCGAATACCAAGATTTAAGATAAGATTGCCATAAGTGATATGGTCAACAAGGTAGACATCACTTGCTTTAGTATTGTCTTCACTCAAAAACCGAGCAGCATCAAGCGTGGCTGGATCAGGGATATCAGAACCATCGTATACTGGGTTAAAGATGTTAAATGCTGTGGGAGATACGAATACAAAGGCTTGGTTACTAAATGTATCAACATCTTGGTAGTTAACACCTGCAAGCAATTGATGATTGAATGCACCCGTTTCAAAATCAGCATTCAACCGCAAATCAAATGCGAATTGATCAGAACCGGCGGGACCGCCAAAAAATGAACGTACTATCGCAGTACCGTCGGGAAGCAGTCTAGGATTGCCGTCACCCAAAAACGATATCCACGTTTGCTGGTAGTCGGCTTCATTGTCGCGATATCGCACTGTACCATTAAAAGTGAGCCAATCGTTAAAATCGTGACTGGCAAATAGACTGATGGTCGTTGACTCACTGTCGAAGCGATTAAAGCTTGGATCACCAACATACACAGACGAATCCACCTGCTGCGCGGGCGCTGCAGCGCAGAGATTAGGATCTGAAATAGTTATGTCATTAGACTGGCAGGCCGTCGCGGTAAGCGGCAAAAACTGTGCGTTTGTATCACTTTTTCTATCGGTATAATTAAATAACGCTGTGATTCTAGTGGTGTCGTTTTGATAGGTAATTGATGGTGCAAGGACAATGACGTCATCGTTGACAAAATCAACCTGAGTATCGCTATCTCGATAAATACCAACAAATCGACCGGTCCAATTACCATTGCCGCTCAGGTCAACACCCAAATCGACCGACGCTTGATATCTTTCATGGCTTCCTGCATTTAACACCAATTCTTTGTCTAGATTGTTAGCGCTTGCAACTTTACTTATCGTACTGACGATACCACCGGGGGCCGCTTGGCCATACAGCACGGAGGCTGGGCCTTTTAATATTTCAACTTGTTCCAAGGTGTAAACATCAGCGCGAGCATTGTTAAAGAAGCCAAATTGCACCTGTAGGTTGTCTTGATACTGCGGAGCGTCTAGTCCACGTATTGAAAATGAGTCGGACCGCGTAGCTGGTCCAAATGCATTCCCAGTAACGCCAGCGGTGTAGTTCACTGTATTGCTCAACACCAACGCACCGCGATCTAAGAATTCATCTGAAGTAATGATCGACAGTGAACGAGGTGTTTCTAAAAGTGGAATATTGGACTTGGTAGCGCCGAAAATAGAGGGCTGACCGACAACATTAATGCGTTCAACTTCCGACTCGGGTTGCTCATCAACTGAATCAGTTTGTGCATATGCATTTGTGATACACAGCGCCAGTATGCTTAATGAAGTGTGTACTTTTCTCATGTTTTTCCTTCTTCTTTTAACTTAATGATAATCATTAGCATTTAACGCGCATATTGTGTATATTCACTTCGCAAAAGTAAATAAGAATTATTCACAATTAGTGATGAAGATAAAAAAGCCAAGGGAACACCATGTATAAAAAGTCCATTCTAGCGTTGGCAATTGCGTCGTTTTCAACATTGACAGTGCCCAATGTATTCGCACAAAGTAACAATCAAGGCACTCAAGAAGACGCATCAGAGGCAGAAGAAGTAGAGCGCATTACGGTTATAAGTAGAGGGCTCAACCTTTATCGTCAAGGCGACAGTAATACTGGTAAGTTAACGGTCGATCCGCTCAACTCTACGCAAATCATTCAATCCATAAACGCAAGCTTAATAGAAGATCAGGGTGCCAGAGATGCGCTGGATTTGTATCGAAATATCGCGGGAGTGAGTTTCTTTAGTTATGCAGGCGTTACCGCGCGCGGATTTAGACAAGAGGAAATATTCTTTGATGGATTGCGGGGCGACCCATATGTTGGATTCAATGTGCCTCAACTTTTTAATGTCGAGCGCGTAGACTTCCTCAAAGGACCTGCTGGTATGCTCTACGGACCTGGTAATCCCGGCGGTTTGTTCAATTACATAACAAAAAAACCAAAGTCGGAATTTGCGGCCAATGTTCGCGGTATTCTCGGCACAGACAGCAGATACGGTGTTTCAGGTGAAATAACAGGTGAAATTGCGGAAGGGCATAGTGCCAGAGCGGGTGTGTTTTATGAGGAACTAGATAACCTGCGAGTATTTTCAAATACTGAGACAATCATCGTAGATCTGGGCTATTCAGTGGACTTATCTGGCCATCTGTTTACAGCGCAATATACGTTCTATGGTCAAGATTTAGGCGCAAACCGACTTCGCGGTGTGCCAGTTGACGATGACGGCAATTTTCTTGTTGATCCTTCCTGGAATCACAACGAAGCCAGCGACTTTTTGAATCTGGAATCAGATGTGTTTCAGTTTTTATTGGAAGGCGATATATCAGACTCCCTTAGCTATGATGCAAAATTGCGCTTTATCAGCAATGAGCAAGAACAAGAGTACCATGAGCCTCGCGCCCTTATCGATACCGATGGAGACGATGTTCCTGACTTAGTCGGTCGAGAGTTCAGAGACCAGCTTCGCGAAGAAGATACGACTGCAGCATCAATCAACTTTGTATATGAAGGCGAAGCGCTAGACGCAGATCATCGCGTCGCTTTTGGTGTTGAGTATTTTGAAGGAGAATTCAATGGTGACTTCGGCATAGCACGATTGAATGCCGACTTCATTCAACGTTTCCTTACAGGAACATCACTGCCATCCGATATCATCCCATTGCGACTCAATGATCCTAACTATGGAGAGACAAACTTTGATAATTATGACGTTGCATTTTTTGATTCAGATTCAGATGAAGAACAAACGGGCATTTATGCGCTCAACGAATTCGCTTGGGAGCAATACACCTTCGTCGCCGGGCTGCGTTATGATGATTATGACACAGACAACAATGTTTCATTTAGAGTGGGCGGGATCTATAAACCAACCGCTGATATTTCGCTGTTCATTCAATATGCAGACTCGTTTATTCCACAATCTGCAGGCACTCAAGTCCCTGAAGTTGGCGGACCTTTCGACCCAACCACAGGCACCATTATTGAAGCGGGGGTAAATGCCGATTTATTTGATGGGTCGACCTTAATCAGAGCGTCTATATATCAAATAAAAAGAGAGAACATTTTGCAGAATACGGGGCTTGATATTGGTGGCGATGGAGAGGATGATCTCGCACCCATTGGTGAAGTGACCAGTGACGGATTTGAGGTAGAATTTATTTCGGACCTTACAGAAAACTGGGTATTAAGTCTTTCATACGCATATAACGACGCGCGTGTCACGGCAGATGCCGCTAATGGAGGAGGAATTTCGAACTTAGGATCTGGCGACAGATTCACTAATGCTCCTGAAAATACGTTCGGATTTTGGACGCGATATCAGGTTCCACATCTGAACTTAGCCTTCGCGTTTGGAGGAAATTTTGTGGATGAACAGTTAGCATTCAGCCGATTTGTCAATGGCGAACGAGTCGCTGGGCAAACTGTGCAGGACTTCTTTATATTTGATACGTCAATTATTTGGGAAGTAGAAAATTATAAAGTGTTGTTCAGGATCGACAACCTCTTCGACAAGGAATATGCAACCAGTGGATTCCTGGAAAGAACAGGGCATTTCCCTGGCGAAGAGAGACAAGCGTTTGTTGAATTAACCTATAAATTTTAATGCGGATTACCGAGGGGAATAGTCCTCTATTCCCCCAAGCAATTGGCATTGCGTCGCGGCATATCAGATAAGTTGTCGCAATCAACTGCCTATTCTTCCTCCGCCGTCCTTGGTGATAACCACGACGGACGGTCTTGGCGGCATATCAGGCCTAAAATCCGGCCATCGCGTGCTCGGCACGTCAAACGTACTGCCTTCTCCAGGATGTTGTACAGCCGAGAAAAAGTTCTCAGCATCGGGTGTGAAAAAAGGACCGCACATTTCAGCGCCAATAGGCGCGCGTAAGAAGCGCTTGGTAAGTCCTCTGAATTCACCAGAGACTTCGGTTGCCCACACGCCATCAGCAACACCGAATGCCTTGGCGCCGTCACTGGAAATCCATAAATTTCCAAGTGCATCAAACGCACAATTGTCAGGGCACGCCAACCAGCCATTGTCAGACACTGCAGGGTGATATTTGGTACCTTGTTCATCTTTTGGCCCGCAGACCAATATCAGATCCCAACTAAAGGTTTCCGTATTATGGTTTCCGTCAGGCGGTGTGAGTTCGAGGACCTGCCCACCATTGTTATTAGGTCGCGGATTTGGTCCGTCGGTTTGGTCATTGTCGCGTTTATGATTGTTCGTCAACATTACATAGACGTGTCCCGTCTGAGGATTGACCTCGACGTCTTCTGGTCTATCCATCGGCGTCGCGCCGAGGAGATCTGCCGCTTTTCTACAATCTATCTGCACATCGGCCTGACTATTGAATCCATTTTGCGACGTAAGTGGTCCTTCGTCATGCACCATTGCCAGCCATTTAACACTGCCATCATCTTCGAATTTGGCGCAGTACAATGTCCCTTCTTCAAGCAAGGTTAAATTGGCTTCTCTATTTGATGGCTGGTATTTATTTTTGCTGACAAAACGATAGAGATATTCAAACCGCTGATCGTCCCCTGTGTACGCAACTACATGACCGTCGGTGTTGATAAAGACGTTGGCACCTTCGTGTTTAAATCTGCCCAATGCTGTGCGTTTTTTCGGTGTTGATGTTGGGTCATAGGGGTCAATCTCCACAACCCAACCTACATGTAGCGGCTCTGCAGGTGTTTTCGTCATATCAAAACGTGCGTCATGCAAACCCCAGCTCCCTCGAAACTCACTGTGCATGCCAAAGCGCTCATAATTTTCTCTTTCAGGATTGTCGCGATAGTCGCCACCAAACATATAATCAATGTTCTCTTCACCCGTCAATATTGTGCCCCAAGGCGTCACGCCTCCGGAACAGTTGCCGTATGTACCAAAGGTTTTTATACCGTCTCGTGAATAGTTGGTCTTTAACCTTTCGCTGCCTGACGCCGGGCCTGTGATTGCCATTGTGGTGTTTGGCGTTATGCGACGATTGTGCTTAGAACCAAGCACTGTTTGCCACTGCTCATTGTCGCCTTTGCGGATCTCGACAATGCTCAATCCATGCGATGCCATATTGATTTTGGCTTGCGCTGGCGTCAGTACAGTTTCATTGGGTGAACCAGGAAACATCATCTCTGATCGGACATATTCATGATTCACCACCAATAGACCGCTGTTTGAGTTTGACGAGCCAAGCGGCAGAGGTACGTATCCTACAAAATCATTATTGAATCCAAATTGCTGAAGTTGTGCTTCTTCTGTTTGCTTATTCGGGTCAAATTCTGGTGCATCAAGGAATAATGGGTCACCCCAACGAACCAACACCTGCGTACTATAGCCTTGTGGCACAGTGAAAAGTTCATCAAGTCCGTGAGGCACTTCTTTGAATGAAAGGGAGCTGGGTTCTATCGCTTTTTTTACTGATTCATTTGTCTGTTTTTCTTGACTCGCTGAACGCGTGTAGGAGTTAACACTGCACCCAGCTAATGCTAACGCAGCCCCTGTATAGCCCATTCCTGTAAGTAATTGGCGGCGCGACATTCGCGCGGAAAGCACATGCTGAAAAGTGGGTGATTCATTTTGCTTTTTGGTCATACTCTTTTTGCCACAATAATTGCAATACATTGCAATAGTTTGTTTATCATTTGTTAATTAATGACTGAACTGAAGACGTTTTTCTGATGATTGTATTTTATGCTACGCATGCAAGTAAAACAGCATTTATGCATGCAGTGTTACACGTATTTTTAAGACAAGGATAATAGCCTCTGATTAAACTAATATGTCAGAGTTTTCTTATAGTGTTGAGTCGCATCCAATTGAATCAGGATACAATGGCGTCACGAAATCTTAAACGTGCACGCCACTTAAAAATCACAGCAGAGGGTTATATTAGATATACAAACTAATGCAGCGACGATTTTTCTGTCGGATGACAAAGCCAACAGAAAACGCCTTAGCTCTCTATCCTTCTCGTTCAATTTCTAAGATGTCTCCATCCATTGCAATATCGACTTCGACTCCCTCACCGTCGATTGTACCTTCTATTTCGTATATCTGTTCCCCATCTTCAGTTTCAATTTCTGCTGATTCAATGACAAGGTCAGGCAGTTCTGCACGCACTGCATCAAGAATTTCAGGTGGCACGTTTTCGATAGCAACATCTACCTCGTCTTCCGTAATCGTGCATCCTGTGAACAAACCTGTTAAAGCAATAAGAGCAATCATTTTTTTCATTAGTATTTCTCCATTTTTTATAAAAAGTATGGCGTTCATCTCTTCAACTCTTTACAAACCTTGGAAGCGATTTATACGCCCAGCTTTAATACTAGTCTATGCCCAGCATTTATGAATAGCGCCTGGCTATTGAAATAGACGGACGCACATCATATTCTAGGATGCTGCGCTAATTTTACCGCACTAGCTGCTCTTGGCAGCTTTAATATTCTGAGTAACAGGTAAAATATGAGTTATCCAAACACCTTGCCAGCAGCACATAAAAATCTGCTTGATACCATTGTCGAAAAACTGTCTCAAGACCCGCGCATTGTTGGAATTGGGGCTAGCGGTTCATTTGCATCAAACACCATGGATCAATACAGTGACATTGACCTTGTGATTGCAATCGATCCGGCCAGTTACGACAATGTAATGAAACAACGTTTCGAAATAGTAAAGCGCATCGAAGGTTATTTTGCCGGATTCACTGGTGAACATGTCGGCGAACCTAGATTAATCATAGCGCTCTATTCTCCTGCGCTGATCCATGTCGATTTTAAGTTTGTTTCGCTACCGGATGCAGCTCAACGCGTTGATAATACAAAAGTACTTTGGGAAAGAGGCAGTCTCCTAAGCAACATATATAAAAGCGCCGAGTATGCTTACCCACAACCCGACATCCAATGGATAGAAGATCGGTTCTGGATTTGGTTACACTATGGCACAGGCAAAATAGCGCGAGGCGAGTATTTTGAAGCCTTAGAGTTTTTGTCATTCTTAAGAATGCAGGTGCTATCTCCACTTGCGCTGAAACAAAATGGCCTCACACCTTTTGGCGTAAGAACGATTGAAAAAAGGCTGCCCGAATTCACGTCAATGCTAAAGACAACTGTCGCCACACCTGATAAACAGCCGTTGATTGATGCGTTTCAAAACGCGCTAAAGATGTATTTAGCATTGCGAAGCCAAGAAAAAGTTGCGGTAAATTCAGAGGCGCAGGCGCAATGTATTGCTTACTTTGAAAGGGAACTGCTACATAGTACCGCTTAAGCTTAATTTTAACGCGCTAGGTGCGGTGTTTTAAGTATACAAATACGCTCAAAACGATGGCAGACGCGGATATGATTGTCATTACGGTACCGGGTACAAAGTTGACAAAGCCGCCCAGATCTAAATATAAAAAATACCCGATATCGGCAAGACCGCCCACGAGTGCGGTTACCCATAAGGCGGTATCATTGTCTCGCCATATGAAAAATGCGCCAACGGTTGTTACAACACCAAACCAAAGCAAATTCCAACCATGTTGGTTTATCACTGCATTAACTGACGGGTGATAGGCCATCTCAAGTAAAGCGGGCTCCACGCCATCGAGGATGCCTTGCAGCGATGCAGGTGTATCGCTATAGATGGTAATGATGCCCGCAAATGCATGAACAAGGCCCCAGACGATCCATAAAACTGCTATTATCTTTAATAAAAATGATTTACTCATATTTATCACACGCCGTTAGTTTTAATGTAACCTTTACAGTTGCATTAAAATAAAATATAGCGAAGTCAAATGCAACATAAAAAGTTACATTAATGAATCTGGATTATACAATTGGCCTTCATATTGTTGGATTCCTTTGCTCTAACAATGGCTTACCCGCAACATCGGTTATCATGGCAAAGAGTTTTGGTACCAGCCCGGTGGTCCTGCGGCGGGTCTTGTCAAAACTAAATCAGGCAGGTTTGGTTGAAACAAAACGCGGCGCAAATGGCGGCTGTGTGCTGTCGCGGCCTGCGAATCAAATCAATCTCAGAGAAGTTTATGAGGCAGTGTGTATCAATACCCAGTTATTTGCTCGGCATCCGGAAAACGACGGGGTGGTCTCTGAAGTGCTTGGCGATTACATCAACGGTTTCTATGAGCAAGCGGAAACGACGCTTTTAGCGCATCTTCAGGCTACGACTGTTGCG
>JBCDMA010000006.1:0-30708 GCA_038744645.1 Pseudomonadota bacterium
CGCCTTCTAACAGGCGACCGACAAACTTAATTCTTTCATCCATCAGGTTACTCACTGTCCAAGGCATCTGGAATACTCCAAATGCAAAAAGTGTAACCTATGTAATCGGAATGAAGTGTAACCTATGTATCAGTATGCTCATGACTCATCCTTCAGCAATCAATAATTACTCAGTTACTAAAATGCATCTTTTTCTCACAATTCTAATGGACATAGTGATTAGACGACTCCAATTGAATCCTAAATTGAGAATTAATCAACACACAAAAGTTCAGCTAAATCCATGTGTTATCGCTCACAACAGGTGTTTCAGTGCAACGAGTAGTAACAGCGTAGGGGCCATCACACCAAGTTCGTCCTTTGATTATATGAGTTAAAAAACACCTGAGTATCACGACGAATACGTTTGTTCATATGGATATCCGGCAAACTAAGTACACAAATAACGAAATACGTCCTTATTTTTTATAAAGAAGTGATTTACAGCGGCATATCAAAGTGTCTACAATCCGACCCTGCAACTTTTCGAGTTGCTCGCTCGATCCCTATTTAGCAGATTGTATCGGCCACTTCTTAATCACTCAGGCAATAACAATCATGAATAGACCGTACATATGAATCATCATCGTATGGCTGGTAAGGTAAATCGTGTGTTTCGTGCAGAATGTTAACGACTGAATAATGTTTTGCGATGATAAAATTGGCTATGTTTTAACCAACTTATATTCATTAAATGAATAGCAGGAATGGTTATTATATATTTCATTTATCAATTTTGGTTGCGTACCCTGTAGCCCCTTGAGTTATTACTTCTGATAACTCTTGGACGACGTTTCCAAAAGTATATTTTCCTAAGTAAATGTGGAGGACAATTACATGTCACAATATCAAGAAGACACCAAGCAGATAGCAGAGTTAAAAGAAACTTATGGTTCTCCATGGGATGCTATCAATCCAGAATCTGCCGCTCGTATGCGTGCTCAGAACAAATTCAAAACTGGCTTGGATATCGCTAAATACACTGCTGCTATCATGCGTCGTGACATGGCAGAGTTCGACAAAGACAAAACAAAATACACTCAATCTTTAGGTTGCTGGCATGGATTTGTTGGTCAACAAAAACTTATCTCTATTAAAAAGCACTTCGGTTCAACTGAACGCCGTTACCTTTACCTATCCGGTTGGATGGTTGCTGCACTTCGTTCTGACTTTGGCCCACTTCCAGACCAGTCTATGCATGAAAAAACGGCAGTTGCTGGCCTAGTTGAAGAGCTTTACACTTTCCTTCGTCAAGCTGACGCTCGTGAACTAGGTGGTCTTTTCCGCGAATTAGACAAAGCGCGTGAAGCGGGTGATTCAGCTAAAGCCGCTGAGATCCAGTCTCAAATCGACAACCACGAAACGCATGTCGTTCCAATCGTAGCTGATATCGACGCTGGTTTTGGTAACGCTGAAGCGACTTACCTAATGGCTAAGCAAATGATCGAAGCAGGTGCTTGCTGTCTACAAATTGAAAACCAAGTTGCTGACGAAAAGCAATGTGGTCACCAAGACGGCAAAGTAACTGTTCCTCACGCAGACTTCCACGCTAAACTTCGTGCACTTCGTTATGCATTCCTAGAGCTTGGTGTTGACGACGGCCTAATCGTTGCTCGTACTGACTCTGAAGGTGCTGGTCTAACTAAAGAAATTGCTGTTGTTCGCGAACCAGGTGATGCAGGTGATGTATACAACTCATACCTAGACGTTGAAGAAGTTGCGCCAGAAGATACTAAAGAAGGTGACGTGCTTATCAGCCGTGATGGCAAACTTGTTCGTCCTAAGCGCCTACCTTCTGGTCTGTATCAGTTCCGTCAAGGGACAGGCCATGAGCGTTGTGTATTCGATTGTATCGGTGCTATCGATGCAGGTGCAGACCTTCTTTGGATTGAAACAGCCGTTCCGACTGTTCACGAAATCAAAGATATGATGGACCAAGTACGCAAAGTACACCCAGATGCGAAATTGGTTTATAACAACTCTCCTTCTTTCAACTGGACGCTAAACTTCCGCCAGCAAACTTACGATGCGTGGGCAGCTGAAGGCAAAGACGTTTCTGCTTTTGTTCGTGATGACCTAATGTCTCCTGAGTATGATGACTCTGAGTTATCTGCTGCTGCTGACGAGCGCGTAAGAACTTTCCAGGCGGATTGTTCACGTGAAGCAAACGTTTTCCATCACTTGATCACTCTACCTACTTATCACACAACTGCGTTGTCTGTTGATAACCTAGCTAAAGAGTACTTCGGTGATAAAGCGATGCTTGGTTATGTTGAAGGCGTTCAGCGTAAAGAAATCCGTCAAGGTATCGCTTGTGTTAAACACCAAAACATGGCTGGTTCAGACCTTGGTGATGATCACAAAGAATACTATGCAGGTGAGAATGCACTTAAAGCTGGTGGTGCGAAGAATACTTCTAACCAGTTCGGCTAAGCGTTTTATTATGGGGTGTGTCCTCAACGACGTGAGACACACCTGATTATAATTTGCGATAATCTGTTATTTTTAGTCTATACAAAAGGCGAATTCTTCATAGAAGAGTCGCCTTTTTTATTTCTCGTAATTGGTACTCTGTGAATGAGAGGCAAACCCTAGTATCTTAAGCATACTGGCGCTTTATGAAATAGGTGATCTTAAGTATGAGTAACACTCCTGTATTTTTGAAAGACGCGAAAGCATTACTGACCGATCAAGGATTCACAACCAGTGATACCTGGTTCCATGGGACATCCTCGGCATTGGTTGAATCTATCTTGTCACAAGGATTAAAACGTTCTGGCGATAGAGCAATAAAGGAAGCTGCTGCGAAAACCATGGCAACGATTGGAAATACATACGCCGAGACAATTGAGCCCGTGTTTTTAACGCAGAGTAAAGAGCTGGCTTTTTACTGGGCGGAACAGACCGTTAGAAATCGCAGTGTAAGAATCGAAGGCATTGAAGAGCCCATTGTGTTGTCTATCACTTTACCCGATGCGCTCAATAGCAAAGTGAAACCCGATGTCGGTGCAGCAAGTCTATTGATGGTACAGGAAGGGGAAAACTTTATGGTCAGACTGGCTAGCATTTACACTGAGAATAACTTTGAAGTGCCACAAATTAACTTGATGAACGCTGGCAGGTTAGAGTATTTAATGAAGCTAGGTATGGCCTATCTCGATGAAGACATTGATGCTAACCACATTACTTTACTCAACAAATAAGCTCGTTTTATCATCTATAAGATAATCAACTTCTAGTCACCTTCCTTATTTGAGTAATATTCATCGATTGTATGATGTGGTAATTCATTGACTATAAAACATTGTTCCCATGTTTTTATCAAGCCACTGATCTAGGTCAATTTCTCCTCATTTGCGCTGCACTTCAAGTACATTTGTCCTGATATATTACAGATATATTACAGTGTTATGGAGGCACATCGCAATGACTGAACAGACTCAAGTTGAAAAAGAAGTACAGGCACTCAACCATGTCGAAGAATTAAATAACAATCCCCTTTCTGAAATTCCTGAAACTGCCGCGCATTTCAATCGTCGAGACCCTCTGTTTGTAGCTGAAACATTCAAAAATGGTGAGTATCCATATAAATCGAAGATTTCTCGTAAAGCATATGAAACGAAAAAACATGACATGCAAGTCGAATTACTCAAGGTGCAAAGATGGGTAAAAGAAACAGGACAAAAAATTGTTATTTTGTTTGAAGGTCGCGATGCCGCAGGTAAAGGCGGTACTATTAAGCGTTTTATGGAACACATGAACCCTCGCGGATGCCGTGTTGTTGCCTTGGAAAAGCCCAGTGAGACAGAGCGTGGGCAATGGTATTTTCAGAGATATATCAAACACTTGCCGACTGAAGGCGAAATTGTTTTATTTGACCGCTCTTGGTACAACCGCGCTGGGGTTGAACGTGTAATGGACTTTTGTGAGCCTGCAGAATATCTTGAGTTTATGCGCCAAACACCGGATCTTGAGAGAATGCTAGTGCGAAGTGGTATTAGGCTGTATAAATTCTGGTTTTCGGTCACACCCAATGAGCAACAAGCGCGCTTTCTTAAAAGAGAGACGGACCCTTTAAAACAATGGAAATTAAGTCCGATCGATAAACAAGCGATGAAACTTTGGGATGATTACACAGAAGCTAAAGAAGCAATGTTTTTCTATACCCATACTGCCGATGCGCCTTGGATGGTAGTGAAGTCTGACGATAAGAAACGCGCCCGATTGAATTGCATGCACCACTTTCTTGCCAGCCTACCATATCCAAATAAAAACAATCACTTAATTAGAGGTGCTGATCCACTCATTGTAGGCAATGCAAGCAACGTCATCAGTGAAGATAGGCACATCTTAGGAAAAACGCTTCATCCTAAGCATCTAGGTAAATAGCTTTATTGGCAAATTAATAAAGCCATATCCTCTCCAGCCTGAAGGGGTTACATATCCATTATCCCTTCGGCGACTTGCTTATCCGCAGATGACTTGATTGAACATAACGCGATTTCATTAAAAACCAATAAACGCGCTTTAGTTGAGCGACTCGCACAATAAAAACAGCAGCAACGAATTATCGATTCCAACCTCTCAATCCACTACTTCGGCACATGCAGAAGTATACTTACCAATTTCACATATCAATAAAAGTCATATCAGCATTGGCATTGTAAACGCCTTTGTTATAATCCATGCAACCACCTAGTCAAAGGAACAACGATGATCAAACCAGTAGTATTAGCCGGCGGTAGCGGTAGTAGACTATGGCCAAAATCTAGAGCCGCGCTTCCCAAGCAGTTTTTAACACTGACATCTGACAGTACAATGCTGCAAGATACACTCGAACGACTTCCTTCCGATATCGGTAACTGCGTTGTTATATGCAATGAAAATCATCGTTTTCTTGCCGCAGAGCAGCTGCGTCAAGCACAAATACCCTGTGATGGCATTTTACTTGAACCTGTAGGAAGAAATACCGCACCAGCCATTGCAATAGCCGCTATGCTTGCGGCAAAAGACAATCCTGATCAAGTGCTGCTTATTTTGGCGGCAGATCATCTCATCAAAGATCACGCAGCGTTTGAAACAGCTATCAAAAAAGCGAACGTGCTTGCAGAACAAGGCAAATTAGTGACGTTCGGCATTGTCCCCACTGAACCACATACGGGATATGGCTATATTCAAGCAGGCGCAGCTGTGGGTGATGGCAATAGTGTTGACCGATTTATTGAAAAGCCTGACCTTGCTACTGCCGAGTCATATTTGTCACAAGGTGGATATTATTGGAATAGCGGCATGTTTATGTTTAAAGCAGGCACCTATTTGGATGAGTTAAGGCGCTATCGGTCGGATATTTTTGATGCATGTGCGAAAGCCGTAGAGAAAACATCGACAGATCTGGATTTTGTCAGACTGGACGAAGCGACATTCGCAGAATGCCCAGATGAATCCATAGACTATGCAGTGATGGAAAAAACTGAACATGCGTGCATGATCCCACTAGACGCTGGATGGAGTGATGTCGGTAGCTGGAGTTCACTTTGGGAGACTGCAGAACAAAAAGACGAGAACGGCAATGTTTGCGTAGGCGATACCATACTCCAGGGAGTTAAAAATAGCTACATCAATTCCGAGGAGCGCTTAATAAGCGTTATCGGACTGGAAGATGTGGTAATAGTAGAAACAAAGGACGCCGTTATGGTTGCCAATAGAAACAGCGTCCAAGACATCAAATCCGTTGTCAATCAATTAAAATCTGAGCACCGACCAGAGTTCGAGTTTCACCGTGAAGTGTTTCGTCCGTGGGGCAGTTATGACAGTATTGATAATGGACAGAGATATCAGGTTAAGCGCATAACCGTTAAACCAGGGGAAAAATTGTCTGTTCAAATGCATCATCACAGAGCGGAGCATTGGATTGTAGTTTCAGGTACAGCCAATGTAACCATTGACGATCAAACTGAACTCGTTGCTGAAAACGAATCTGTTTATATACCTATCGGCGCAGTTCACGCGCTTGAAAACCCGGGCAAGATCCCGTTAGAACTCATAGAAGTCCAATCCGGTGCTTATCTTGGTGAAGACGATATTGTTAGGTTTTCAGATAGATACGGACGCGTTGGATAGCGCAAGTTCAACAGCCAAATGTGCGTTTGTGTTCTTAATTTGATTTGCAAGTAGAGCATTAATTGGAAAGCATGAGATTCTAGATTGGCCTGCACTTGCAGGCTTCAACTATATCGAATAAGTGTTGAATACGAGTCATTCTTTTTCTAAAAAAACTATTCATTCGCTTATTTGATTACATCTACGCTTTTCGACGTTTAAGTTAAGTGTTTTTTAGCTGCGTGTCTTGCAGATGCTTTTTTGTCGTTGAATTCAAATCCAAATTGCAATTTCTAAAACCAAACGCATAACTCAGCGGATACTTACAAACTTATATTGAATGGTAAGAAAAGTAAGGTGAATAGTTAACATGGTAGTAAAATGCAAAGTTTTCTAACTCAGAGAAACAGATAATGTCGCTCTCACGACGACTTGGTTTTGGCTTCTTTGCAATATTAATTTGTATTTTGCTCAGTTTATTTTGGTTGCACTTGAAAAACGCTAAGTCTTTCATCGAACAACAATTAGTTGCGCAAACACAAGATACAGCAACGTCAATACACTTCGCAATTGCGGCACACATAGACACAGAGGAAGGATTTGTAACAATTGAGTCCTTGTTCCAAGCGCTAATAGACGGTGGTAATTATTCGAAGATTGTTCTTTTTAATGATCAAGGTACCGCTCTTGTATCGGTGAAGGATGACCCTAGGCGTATTGATGCTCCTAGATGGTTCATTCGCTTGGTGGACTTGCGAGCCCCAGAAGTGGAAATCGACATTGATCTCGATGGTAATAATAAAGGACACCTAGCAATCTCCGGATTTGTTGGTACTGAGTATGAAAAATTCTACCGTCTCGCTATCTATACACTATTCATTTTCGTTATTGCATTTGCGGTTTCCGTCGCGTTCATTTGGCGTTTCAGTAAAAAATGGGTCATCGCTCCATTAGATACGATGCTCAACCAAGTGAAATCTATCGGCGATCAAGGATTTGAGATCGCTGAAAATACGCCCAGTACTCCGGAATTCAAAAAGGTAACTGATGCGATGAATGCAATGTCCAATCGTCTAGCGGCGATGTTTTCAGAGCTAACAAAACAAAGCGAACTGTATAGAAGTTTTGCCTACATCGACGATTTAACACAACTGGGCAACAGAAGAGCGTTTGAACTCGCGCTTAATAAACTTCTGACAGACGAAAATGCAAAATCATATGGATTTCTGTTAATTGTTAGAGCGAATAGTCTCGGCAACATGAATCTGGATTTTGGCGCTCCAGCTGGCGATGCATATCTTTCAGACGTTAAAGACGCCATGCTATCTTTTGATAAAGTAGCGGAAACTGATAGCAGTGCATTTTTTCGCATTAGCGGCGCTGATTTTGCGATTTTGATAGAGGGAATTGATAGAAATGGAGCTGTAGAATACATAGAACATATCGTATGCGAAACAAAGCGCTTGGAAAAAGATGAACACATACACGGAACAGCATCGATAGGCGGTACTGCCTTCTCTGCAGGCGATGAACTGCCAATAGTCTTGGCGCAAGCGGATTCGGCGCTAACACAAGCATCAGAAAATCCTGCACATTGGATGCTGGTGTCTGATGAGACGGTCAGTTTGAGCAACGATGCATGGAAAGACATGCTCAATATGCTCATTGAGCAAGGCACGGCCGAGTTCGCAGTGCAATTAATACAAGATTCAAAAACACAAAGTGCAGTTTATGAAGAATGGTTCGCAAGATTGCCTGACAAAAGTGGAAGTTTCAACACGCCGATGAATCAGTTGATTCCAGCTTCCATAAAGTTCGATTGCGCCGTTGAAATTGATAAGTTAATCATCACAAATTTAGTGAAACTCGCTCAGCCTGGTGGGCGTGCTATAGGCTTCAACGTATCCAGAATATCTATATTTGACGACGATTTTAGAAGCTGGTTACTGAATATACTTCAACAAAACAATAGTATTGCGTCAATGCTAGTTATCGAAATTCCAGAGCGGGCACTTTTACACGATATAAAATACCTCAAAGCGTTTTGTAGAGAGTTAAGAGCATTCGGAGTAAAAATCTGTATTGAACACTTTGGTGCACAGCTAGCAGGTATTGCACATTTACGCGCGATAATGCCCGACTATGTGAAACTGGATGGGAGATACACGCGAGACATTGATACTCAAGAAGACAATCAACTCTTTATCCAAACGTTAATTGGCATTGCAGACAGCCTTTCCATTTGTATCATCGCGGAGATGGTGGAAACTGAAGCTGAGTATGATTGGTTTCGCAATGTAGGTGTGCATTCCATGCAAGGTTATTTTATCCAAACGCCTGTTTAGTCTTTCGTTGACCAAACATCGACTGTTCAATGAGTCGATTTAACTCAATACCAGTGAGTACTTTCTGTTATGTGGGCTGGAGTTTCTGAAAATAGTTTTTCCGCTGTATTTGTGCCAAATGCCTGTTCTATTTGTTTATATGCCTTCCCCATATCGTTTGGCCGTTTATGCAGATTGTGTAAATCCGATGCAACATACGCAAACATATTATCTTCAAGCATACGCCACGCTGTATCCGAACTCTCGTCACGAAATCTGCCTGTTACAGCACCGGCTGTCATTTGAAAAAGACATCCTAAATTCCGTAGCCAAATCGCTTTATCGTAATTCGCCATAATTTCCCTGTTCCTTTCCGGATGTGGGATTACGGCTTGGATATTCTGTTTGCTCAACCAGGTGATGAGATTGTCAGTCCCGACGGGAATGTGGCTATGGGGTAACTCGAGCAACAAGACATTCTTATCCTTGTATCTACCCAAGAACGGGATATTATTGCCCTTAATCCATTCAAGTATCTCGAAAGATAACCTGATTTCTGCAGCAAACGAGAGCTTTAGCGGAATATTGTACGATTTTATGGCTTCAACCGCTGCGTCAAACGCTTGGCTAATCGAATCATGCGTATTGTCATAGACCCCAGGATGTACATGGGGCGTGCAAACCATGTGCGTGACGCCTTCATCAACCGATTGCTGAGCAAGCAAAACGGTGTCCTCAATAGTTCTAGCGCCGTCGTCTATGCCCGAGAGTATGTGACTGTGAAGATCAATCAATGTGTATTCTCCGCATTTATATCAATTAGTGAAGATGTATCTTTTACAACCAGCTGCAACCGCCTATTTTTGCATTGTATATGTCAAAATCGATCTAATTTGATGCGTCAACTGCATGCAAACTTCGTTTGTCTTAACTTTGATACATAGTATTGTATCGACATTTATAGCAACAGAATGAATTACTTTAAGTATATTTAATACACAACTCACCCCACACCTTCTAAAACGCAGACTATGAAGTTGTGAAACGCGATGCGATCATCAAAAAACACTGCTCAGCATGCAATAATATCACTATGTGTAGACCTTCAAAAGAGAGTATGGACTTTTTCAATCATAGGAGTGTCTATTTCGAGACACTATTGGTTAGCAGAATATTGATATAAAAATGATCGTTGAATAGAAGAAATTCAGTTTGCACTTCTAATATCCATTTAAAATTCTTGGTGTCTTAATTTATTCAAATAAATTCAATTGCTTATTTTTATTTGCTCTGTGTATGGCACGCAAGCGAAGCAATTCTTTTAATCAATTTTCTAGTCTAAAAAACAGATAAATACACCGCTTAAGTAAAGACGACATAAGAAAAAGGAGAGCGATATTATATACACAATAATTAGCCTTACTTATTCAAATTACCTCAAGTGTATTGTATCTGCACCATTATCGTGGAACACACTCTACAATCGAGCAACTTACAAGCTTAATAAATTGTCGTATATGTACTTGTTTCCAAAGCGACAACTTCATCTTTTTGACAGGATATTTGTCGGCTAGATCGCACTCTTTCTGTTCAGTGAAAAGAATAAAATTTCTGATTCAATAAGCTGTTTTATAAATGGGTGAAATAGATACTTAAAGTGTTGCGAACGATTCAGAAAAATATGCTGAAGAACAGCAATAATAACTCAGTATGGCATGTTTGTGGCTCCATTCATGAATTACATTCGCCCCCTTAGTGTGGTCGAAAAAAGGGGCCATACTCTAGTTAAAAACCGATGCGTTTTTGTTGGATTAACGTCACGTTTAGCGATACTTATAATGCAAATTATATTTAAGTTGAACAAACCTATAGCTTTGTATTTGCAGTTACATATATAATGAAAAGCGTAGAAACAACACACACTATTTGGCTTACATTTTGCTTAATATCTACTGAACGAAGCGTGCTCAAATGCAGTTAGGCTGGATGCATTACATTCAAGAAATCCGTGTTCAACGATAACTATTCAAAACAAAGGTTAAAATGAAGGAACAAGTCAACAGAGATAATCGCAAAGGGATTATCCAGTCTAACAGGAGCAGTTTTGCAACGCTCTATAGATTAACCGACGCTGTAGTCATTATTTCTATTTTTTATCTCTGCGCAATTTTTATTGAATTGCCAATTCAGCTATCGAATTCCGTTATCCTGTTTATTGGACTAATTTTCTATCTTCTATCTGCCGAAGCACTAGACCTTTATCGTTCTTGGCGAACACATTCTACAACGTCACTTGTAAAAATGACCGCTAACACATGGGCGATCACCTTTACAGGAACACTGCTTTCGATTTATTTTTTTGAAGGCCAATTAAACGTACCCCGAGAAATGGCGGTATCGTGGTTAGTACTTATTTTACCTCCTCTTTTAGTTTGGAGAATTATATTTCGCGAAGTTTTATTTATTGTTCGAAAACAAGGTAGAAACACGCGTTCCGCGGCAATTATTGGTGCGACCAGGTCTGGTTATAATCTTTCAAATCAAATCATTGATAATGAGCAGCTAGGCATTCAGCTTTATGGTGTCTTTGACGATAGGGACCAAAGTAGACTGCCGCATGAATTTCAGACCTTGGTGGCCGGTACAATTGATGACGCTGTCAAAGCTGCCCAAAATGGAGATATAGACTTTATATACGTAGCAATGCCAATGAGTGCAGAAGCTAGGATCGTCGATATATTAAGAAGATGCAGTGACACTACATGTAACGTATACATCATTCCGGATTTCTTCATGTATAATCTTCTGAATGCCCGCTGGCAAAGCATTGGTTCGGTACAAACACTGTCAGTATTTGATACACCATTCCAAGGTGCTAATAATATCTTTAAACGCGTCGAAGATATTGTATTTTCATCTATCATTCTTCTATTAATCTCACCAATTCTGGCTGCAGTTGCGCTTGGTGTAAAACTATCTTCACCAGGACCCATTATTTTTAAACAGAAACGATATGGTTTAGATGGTCAACAAATAAAGGTTTATAAATTCCGAAGTATGACGTCGCAAGATAATGGTAAAGAAGTAAAACAAGCGACTAAAAACGACGCCAGGATCACACCTTTTGGCAGTTTTATACGGCGTACTTCGCTTGATGAATTACCTCAGTTTTGGAATGTTTTGCAAGGAAGAATGTCCATCGTAGGCCCAAGGCCTCACGCTGTGGCTCACAATGAAGAGTACCGTCAACTTATCGAAGGTTATATGCTTCGCCATAAAGTAAAACCGGGCATTACTGGTTGGGCGCAAATTAACGGCTTTAGGGGTGAAACAGAAACAATCAATAAGATGGTAAAACGCATCGAATATGATTTAGATTACATTCACCGATGGTCAGTGTGGTTAGATATTAAGATCATAATAGCAACTGTATTTAAAGGGTTCGTTGACAAGAACGCCTATTAGCGAACCAAATCTTACGAACCTGAGTAAGACTCTAAAGGTCAAACCTTTAGCGAAGCGTGTTCTCTGATGCCATCTCAGCCCTGGTTAGTTTTCCATCCAATCTACAGTCAGCTCGATCTTCCAATAAGACACAGATTCCCTATCCAAAAATACCAAGGCATTAGAGATGCCCTTCAAGATAGAGGCGTTAGTGAAGCAGCATTCATTAAACCTGAACCCATCGGACTCGATGTTCTTAAAAACACTTTTACCCCTTCTTATGTTGAAGATTTAATTAAGGGTAAGTTAAGTACTCAAGAAATGCGACGTATTGGATTTCCCTGGTCTGAACAACTTGTCATGAGAACTCTCAATGCGTCTGGTGGCACAGTCTTAACTGCGAAGATGGCATTAGAAACAGGAAAAGCCCTCAACTTAACCGGCGGTTATCACCACGCTTTTAAAGACTTCGGCTCTGGGTTCTGCATGATAAATGACTTGTATCTGGCTGCTAGAAAAATGCTTGAGCATCCGCACATTGATACTGTATTGATTTTCGATTGTGATGTTCATCAAGGTGACGGAACAGCAAAACTGGCCGAAGAAAACAACAATATTTTCACTGTCTCCATACATGGAGAAAAGAATTTCCCTCATCGAAAACAAGTATCTGATTTAGATTTCGCTTTACCCAAAGGCACGACCAATCAATTATTTTTAGATACTGTGGAACAAGCGTTTGAGCTTTCAATAAATTGTTCAAAGCCTGATGCTGTGATTTATGATGCAGGTGTTGACGTTCATATAGACGATGATTTGGGCCATCTTAATATCACTACATCTGGCGTCTATCAACGTGATCAATTTGTATTACAACGCTGCCAAGAGCTTGGCCTACCAGTCGCTGCAGTGATCGGAGGAGGCTATCAACGAGATATCACAGCACTTGTAGAAGTGCACTTGCAATTGTTTAAAGCCGCAGGTGCTTACAATGAAGAGTGCCCTACCGAACAATTTACATAAGTAACATCAAGTTTAGATTTGCTTATCCAGCAATACTTTCATAGTATATGTATAAATTAACAGTGTATTTTATACAGTAATTCGACTAGTTATGAGTATCAGTGCTTCACACAAAAGCCTTGAACACAGATTGGCTAACATTTCGTCGTCGCAGAGAGAGCGTCTAGCTTTTATTGATTTTAACCTACAGTTTTTCGGCAGGGTTAGCCGTTTAATGTTGGTCGAACGGTTTGAAACAGGGCTTGCCGCCAGTACAAGGGATTTTGCTAGCTATAAAGACATTGCTCCGGATAGTCTTTTTCTTGATCATTCTACGAAACACTACTTACGCACGTCGCATTTCTCACCCATTTTTTCATTTTCCGTTGATGCTATTTTGCAATCGATCAGTCGTGGATTCAGCGACGGTATAACAGCGCCCACTAAGCCCTCTCAAAGCTGTTTTGAAGCCGTTCAATTAATTCAACCCAAAACAGAGATCATCGCTGCATTAATGCGCACCATTAACAATGCACAAGCATGTACCGTTAAATATGTTTCTGTCAGTTCTGGTGAATCGCAACGCAGATTTATACCTCATGCAATCATCAATAATGGGCACAGATGGCATGTAAGAGGGTACGATGGCAAGTCCAAAAGCTTTAGAGATTTTGTATGTACACGATTTACCGAAGTAAGAGAGATCGGTCAACCTAGAGAGCCGCATGAAAAAGCAGCTGCAGACACTCAGTTTCATCGATTCGTTGAACTGGTATTAATCCCCCATCCTAGCTTAGAAAATGCTAAGGCGATTGAGATGGACTATGCCATGATAGACGGTAAAAAAATCATGCGCACTCGAGCCGCGCTGGCAGCCTATATCTTGAGACAATGGCAAGTCGATTGTTCATATGGTCACAGAATTTTGAATCAAGGATGTCAGCTCGCGCTTCAAAATCTCAATGTGCTTAAAAGCATTGATAATCCAATGCTTGCACCTGGAAACTGCTAGTCTTAATCAATCATATCTATCTTGCATAATTGTGCATATAGACTAACTTTATTGCACTGATGAGAGAAGCTCATTTTGTTGACACTATTAGCAAATATGAATTGCATCACGCCATCACAAAGAATTTTGAACTTTTGTACTTTAGTTTACTCTACTTGTGGCACTTAGAGGGAAACTTATGTCAGCACAAGCATTAATCAATCAAGATTTCGAAGATTTGCAGAATTACCAGGAAGCAGTTATCAAAATGATGGTGCTGCTTTATCAAGTCGACGGGAAAGTTACTCTCACCGAACTCGAGTTTTTTGATCCTACCATTAGCGAGTTTGACTGGCAAAGTGGCATTTCTATCGAAGCCTTTGTAAATCATGTCATTCACGAAGTCAGACAAGCGATTGATTGTGGTGATTCGTTTGGTTATCTCAAATCTCTGAGAAGCGCATTGAATCACGATTCTGATAGCGCATTTGACATCGCTTTAAAGTTGACAGCGTCAGACGGTCGACGTGGGGACGACGAAAAAGAGTTACTCGCGCTTTTATCAAACAAAGTACTCGCGAAAGGCCTAGTTGAATAATTCAAACGCGCAAGATACCTTTCAAAGAACCAACCAAAACTATAACCTCTCCCCTACACAATTCGTAAACTTTGGTCAATCACATGATCAAAAATAACTTCTGAACAAAATCATTCAGACAGGTTAGGTTAACAATGGAAAATAAAGTCAGCCTGTAAGCCGGGTTCTGTCGAGGACAATCATTCGTCTAGACTGACCATCACTGATCAGTTCAAGCAACCTACCCGTTTCCAATGCGGGCCGCACCATGTGGAAACCTATTTGGTCTTGCTCCGAGTGGAGTTTACCTTGCCATGCACTGTTACCAGTGATGCGGTGCGCTCTTACCACACCCTTTCACCCTTACCAAGCGGCTTTGAAAGCTATCACTTGGCGGTCTACTCTCTGCTGCACTTGTCGTCGGCTCACGCCGCCCAGATGTTATCTGGCACTCTGCCCAATGGAGCCCGGACTTTCCTCCCCTTTAATGCACCAAACCGTATAAAAAAGCGGCGATTGCCCAGCTGACTTCAGTGCAATTATATCGTTTTGAGTAATCGCAGACTAGAAGAATTCTTAAAAACTAGATAGTCGTTCATAAACGCATTTGGAGTATGTTGAGTGTTTATCACCTACGGCAAGACAGCGTTGTGATAAATGTTCTGTACGTCATCACAATCGTTCAACATGTCCATAAATTTATCAAATAGGGGGAGATCAGCTTCAGTAATTTGCGCTTCAGTTTGTGGGACAAATGTAATTTCTTCGACATCAAAGTCAATCCCTTCAAAAGCATCTGTGAGCACTGTTTTCGCTTTGAAAAATTCAGTGTGAGGGACAAATACAGTGACCGCGCCATCTTCGACTTCAACATCGTGAATGTCGACATCGTCTTCCATTAGTGCTTCTAAAACCGCTTCGTCATCATCCCCCGAAAATCTAAACACCGCCAGATGATCAAACATGTGCGCTGCTGAGCCTTGCGCACCAAGTTTACTGTCTGTCTTAGTAAAGCAATTGCGAACATCCGTAATTGTTCGATTAACATTATCGGTTAAACAGTCAACGATAACCATACAGCCACCTGGTCCAAATCCTTCATAACGAGCGGGCGAGAAATCCTCTCCCGCACCGCCAACGGCCTTGTCGATTGCTTTATCGATTACATGGGCCGGAACCTGATCTTTTTTTGCTTTTTCAATTAATCGTTTCAACGATAAGTTTGCATCGGGATCAGGTCCACCGTTCTTCGCACAAACGTAAATTTCTTTACCATATTTTGAATAAACCTTTGTTTTCGCCGCCGCGGTTTTTGCCATCGCGACTTTGCGAACTTCGAAACTTCTACCCATGGGATAACTCTTTCTTTGTTGTGACGCCAATTAGGCACGTAGTGTAATAGAAACGCAATTCAAGTTCGAGTCTGTGGTACTTCGTACTACCCTGATATGTGAGGCAATGCCAAGTATTCTTTTGATTGCATTTCTTTTAATCGGCTAAGGCATCGCTGAAATTCAAAGCTGAGCCGACCTTCTGAATATAATTTTTCCATCGGGACTTCGGATGACATGATGAGTTTAACTTTCCGCTCGTAGAACTCATCCACCATCGCTATGAAACGCCTCGCGATGTCATCTGTACTTTCACCCATTTGTTCAATGTTTGCGAGCAATACTGTATTGAATTCTCGACTGAGCTCAATATAGTCAGTTTGGCTACGTGGGCCATCGCACAACGATCTAAACGACACCATTATTATGTCTTCACATCTTTTCATTATGGGTATCATTCTGCCTTCAATTTCTATTTCAGTTGCATCAAAACAGGTTTCGGCTGCGAGTTGATCATAGTAGATATCTAGGTTGCTCTGTGCTTGCTCATCCAGTGGATAATGATATATTTCCGCTCTTTCCAACGTTCGTAATCTATAGTCGATACCACTATCGATATTTATCACACGCGTATTTTGATTAATGAGTTCAATAGCAGGCAAAAATCTTGCTCTCTGTAGTCCATTTTTATACAAATCATCTGGAACGATGTTCGACGTAGCAACCAAAACAATGCCATGAGAAAACAACTCCTGCATCAAAGTGCCTAGAATCATCGCGTCGGTAATATCCGAAACAAAGAATTCATCAAAACAGATGATTCTTGCTTCACTTGCGAGTTTTTTGGCAATTATCTTCAGCGGATCAGATTGATTGTTGAGTGACTTTAACTCCAAATGGATTCGATGCATAAAGCGATGAAAATGCACACGCATTTTCTTGTCAAATGGAAGGCACTGATAAAATGTGTCGACTAAATACGTTTTTCCACGACCCACCCCACCATAAAAATAAATACCTTGGATAGTAGGTGTCGCTTGTCGTCGCCCAAATTTATTTGCAATGCGAACACGCCAAGTTGCTTTTTTCTTTGCTTGTGTCAGTTCATCGTACAGGCGCTGCAATTCTCCAACTGCCGCTTCTTGCGCCGAATCATATTGAAACTCAATGAGCGTGAGATCTTCCTTATACTTCTCCCAAGGTGTCATGCAAAATCCTTATTAAAATTTGGAATACGTAGTCAAATTCGACGCGATTATAAACGGTTAGTCTTTGTTTATCTCAATAAATTATTTACGGAATTGCCTATTTTTTTGTCAAACTATCACACTGTGGTAGTGTCTAACCAATGGTATAAAGCTGCAAATTGCTGAACAGATAAAAATGGATACCTTGCTTTTTTGTTGATCATTGCACTGTTTATTGTTTATTTATTTGCTTTCCTTGTCCTACTCAGACTATTTAGTGGAATTATTTACACAAGTCAGAGCAAAGTAGTACTTCAAAAATTTTACATACACCCATATTTTTTTACATAATAATGACTTGCAACCTGTCAGGTTATCGACAATGATCAGAAACGAAGTTAGTCCGAAGGAGGACACATGGATTATTTATCACTATTAGTTGGATTGTTCGTTGGAGCGGTTATAGCTGGTTTTGTCGGATGGAAAATGGGGTATTCCAAAGCCAAACCATTCTCACGCAAGATCAGTTCAACTGAAGAAGAGATCAAACAGCTCATCAATCAGCAAGCACAACAACATATTGAAACCACAAAGACCGCCGTTGAGACAATGCAAGAGCAACTCACCGCGATCCAAGAACAATTGTCTGGATTTGAGTCAGGGTTAAAGACTGAAGACAATATTAATCCCGAAGATACTTTTTATGGAGAACACGCGAGTCTATTTTTGCGTAACAGTCAAGGTTTAAAGGCAAAGAAGGAAACCACATCGCAAAGCGATAATCAGCCACGAGACTTTTCAAGTGGTTCGTCAGGCGTTTTTGCCGGTGAAAGTGATAATGAAAATGATAGGGAAGAAACTAAAGAAAAGGGCAACGGTTAAAAAGTTGCAACGTTGAATAATGAACTATTAATCCATACTTTTAGTCATTATGGAGTATTAAATAGTTGGAGCAAAATAAATTGATGATTAAATTCGCACGCAGATTGACACTAGTTTGCTGTATTTCGGTTGGTTTTTTCGCCAGTGGCACATTCGCTGCGATACCTCTTTTCAGTAACGAAGCGACGCCATCGCTTGCACCTATGCTTGAAGAAGCGACGCCTGCCGTTGTCAGTATTGCGGTAGAAGGTACGCAAACGTCTCAACAACAAGTACCTGAGATGTTTAGATATTTCTTTGGTATGCCAAATGAACAGCAAAGAGAGCGTCCGTTTCGTGGACTTGGCTCTGGTGTCATTATAGATGCAAAGCAGGGGTACATTGTTACGAATCAACACGTTGTAGATAACGCAGACAAAATCATTGTCAAATTAACTGATGGGCGTGAATTAGAAGCAAAGAAACTCGGTGCAGATGAACAGAGTGATGTTGCGCTATTGCAGGTTGAAACCGAAGGGCTAACTGAACTTCCATTGGCCAACTCCGATCGGATCCGAGTAGGCGACTTTGTTGTCGCGATTGGCAACCCATTTGGATTGAGCCAAACGGTAACATCTGGAATTGTGAGTGCACTGGGACGAAGTGGTTTGAATATTGGTGGCTATGAAGATTTCATTCAAACAGATGCAGCAATTAATCGCGGCAACTCGGGTGGCGCACTCGTCAACTTGAACGGCCAGTTGGTCGGAATAAACACTGCAATTTTCGGACCTAACGGCGGTAACGTAGGAATAGGTTTTGCGATACCAAGCAACATGATGAAAAGCCTTGTCGACCAAATCATTGAATTCGGAGAAGTCAGGCGTGGACTGCTTGGCATCGTCGGCGGAGATTTAGACTCCGGTCTCGCAGAAGCAATGAACTCACCGGTTAAAAAAGGCGCATTTGTTAATGAAGTCACCGACAATTCTGCCGCCAAAAGCGCCGATATACAGTCTGGCGATATCATCACCGCAATTAATGAAATTGAAATCAGCAGCTTCTCTGAATTGAGAGGAAAAATAGGTAGCATGGGCGCGGGCACTGAAGTGAACCTTACGCTGTATCGCAACGGTGAAAAACTATCTGTAGACGTGACCTTGGGCGCTGCTGACGATTTGGTCGCAGAAGCGAGAGACATGCACCCTGCGCTGGAAGGTGCCACTTTTGCGAATTTCGAGGACAATCGCAGCAGGAAAAGTATAAGGATCACTGAAGTCGCAGAACGATCACCCGCCTCTCAGTCTGGGTTAAGAGAAGGCGACCTGATTATTGGCGTCAATCGACAAAGAGTGGAATCGGTGACAGAACTTTCGGAACGGATTGAAGGAACTGAAGGCGTTATTGCACTAAATGTCAGACGCGGCTCTAATGACTTATTTATCGTAATCCGATAGGCCAAATTGAGAGCCCAACAAATTGTTGGGCTTTTGCCCTTTCTATTTCGTAAACTATTTTTTATATTGCTTTATTATCAAATGCAGTTATAAATGTTTTAGCCGACACATGTCATTATTTAATCGCATTTTCATTGCGACTCTCAAACCCATCTTAATCGGCGTTGTTGTAGCGGCCATGCTGTTGTTCTTTTTCCCAGAGTTTCGCGTAGGCAGCGGTTTATCATTAAATCTTTTGACAAAAAAACAGGATATTCCTGACCGCGTCTCATACTATGATGCGCTTGCCAGAAGTGCACCAGCAGTAGCAAATATTTATAGTATCACCGAGGAAAGTAACGTTGGCGTATTGAGAAACCGTCCGCAACGACGCAGCTCATTGGGTTCTGGGGTCGTTATGTCAGCAGATGGTTATCTTGTCACGTGCTATCACGTCATCGCCAATGCAACCAGTACATTTGTACAGCTACAAGACGAACGTATCTATCCGGCCACTCTTGTCGGCTTTGACATTGTCACTGATCTCGCCGTATTAAAAATTGATGCAACTGACTTAATAGTAATCCCGCAAGTCGAAAACACTGACCTTCGTATTGGCGATATTGTTATGGCCGTTGGTAATCCGCTCGATTTGGGTCAAACCATTACGTCAGGCATTGTTAGCAGAACCGGACGTCAAGGGTTGGCAACTTATTTTGATTTTATCCAAACGGATGCAGCGTTAAACCAAGGTAATTCAGGCGGTGCTCTGATTGACAGTAATGGATTTCTCGTTGGGATAACGAATGCCCGATTCAACACGATTGACGCATTTAGGCGCGTACAAACCGTTGAGGGCGTTAACTTTGCTGTGCCCTATGAACTTGCAAAGAAAGTCATGACGGAAATTATTGAAAGCGGGACAGTCACACGCGGTGAACTTGGTGTCAGTACGCATTATATTAGAAATGGACAAGGCGCGAGAGTTACCGCAGTTGCAGAAGGTGGACCAGCACATAAAGCGGGGATCAGAGAAAACGATGTATTACTATCAATTTCAAACAATGCAGAATCCAAAACCAATCTTCTTGAGATGTTAGACATGATTGCAGAAACCCAGCCAGGGACAAAGGTTATTGTCCAGGTGAATAGAGAAGGTCTCGTTTTCGAGGTTGAAGCGGTCGTTGGTAAACATGTGCCTCAGGTTTTAGCACGGAGTTAATACTGTTAATTAACCAGCAATTAAGGTGAATTATATCCATTATTTACGGTTGGGTTTCCTTACTCTGAAACCCGTTCAATCAACGCGCCCAATCCTCGCAGCTTATCCTCAATGCGCTCGTAGCCACGATCTAAATGATATATTCTCGATACGCTCGTGTCTCCTTCGGCAACCAGTGCTGCTATAACCAAACTTGCCGACGCGCGTAAATCGGTTGCCATTACTGGTGCACCCTTTAATTTCGAGCCACCTTTTGTAATTGCTGTATTGCCTTCAAGTTCGATGTCGGCGCCCATTCTTTGCAATTCAGGTACATGCATAAACCTGTTTTCAAAAATAGTTTCAGTGATACTGCCAGCGCCCTTTGCGATAACATTCAATGTCAAAAACTGCGCCTGCATGTCGGTTGGAAAGCCCGGATGAGGTACGGTTTTAATTGATACACCTTGTGGCTGTTTACCGCACATATCAAGCGTGATCCAGTCATCTCCTACCTCAATAGTGGCGCCTGCTTGTTCTAATTTGCTGATAACAGCATCAAGTGTTTTAGGTGCTGCATTTTCGCACCGTATACTGCCGCCAGTTGCGGCAGCAGCGACAAGAAAAGACCCCGTTTCAATGCGGTCAGGCAATATGCTGTAATCACAACCATGCAGCTGTTCCACACCTTCAATGGAGATAGTATCCGTACCAGCGCCGCTGACTTTCGCTCCCATAGCATTTAAACAATTCGCAAGATCAACAATTTCAGGTTCCCTTGCAGCGTTTTCGATAATGGTCGTGCCATCGGCTAGTGTTGCTGCCATCATCAGGTTTTCCGTTGCACCAACACTAACGATATCCATGAAAATGCGCGCACCCTTTAAGCGCCCAACAACGGACGCACAAACATAGCCCTCTTCCACATCGATCTTGGCACCCATTTTTTCAAAGCCGGTAAGATGCAGGTTGACGGGTCTCGCACCGATAGCGCATCCACCCGGTAATGAAACATTGGCCCTACCATGTTTTGCTAGTAGTGGACCCAAGACCAATATTGACGCACGCATGGTTCTAACTAGTTCATAGGGCGCCGTTACGCTTTCGATTTGTGATGTATTGATACACACTTTATTGGTGTCAATATTATCTATTTGCGCGCCAAGATCTTTTAGCAACAACAGCGTCGTATTGATATCTTTGAGATTTGGTACGTTGCTAAATACGCAATCATTAGCAGATAACAAGCTTGCTATAAGAAGGGGTAGTGCAGCGTTTTTCGCACCAGAGATGCTAACTGTCCCAAATAGGGCTGGGCTTTTTCTTATTATTAATTTGTCCATCAACTCTCGCTACTGGTTGAAAAGCTTTTCTCGTTGCCATTGTTCTGGCGTAAATGTTTTTATTGACACAGCGTGGATGGTGCCATCGGATATCTTTTCAGACAGTGGAGAGTAGACCAACTGTTGACGTTTTACTCGACTCATTTGGCCGAAACTGTCATCTATAGCAATGATCTGATAATGGCTACCTTCACTTTTTACTTTAATTTCTTGTAATGACAATGTCGACTGCAATAACGCTATGACTTCTTCATTTGTCATTACTTACCCCTTCAATTAACAATTTATCTGCTCCGCTGAGCTTAGCCAATTCAATGATTTTCGGTGGTACTTTAACAAAGGTACATTCTTTATTCACTTTAAGCGCATCTCTTTTAAAATTGAGTAGCCAAGCGAGCCCTGCCGTATCCGCATTTTTGATTTCGTCCATATGAACGGTAATCTTTTGCACCGTTGAAAGCTCGGCCGACTTTTTAGATGTCCAAAAGTTTTTAGTAATGACAGTTTGATTCAGCTCACCTGATATCGCTACATCAGCAGACGTTTTATCAACGGATATTGAAATATTCACTATTCAGCAGCTTCGTTCTGTGCTTGACCTTGAAGCGTGATGGGTTTATCGATAGTTTTTCGCATTAAACTGATCACTTCTTGAATGCCATCTTTGCGAATAACTGCTTCGAATTCAGACTGCTTACTTGAGAGTAGACTGATACCCTCGGCGACCATATCATACGCTGACCATCTGTTTGTTTTTTTATCCTTGCGTACTTTAAATGCCACCTTGATATCCGGTCTCACATCGTCAACAATTACGGCTCTCACGGTAACGTCGGTTCTTTTGCCGTAGTCAACGGCAGGCTCAAACTCAACGGTCTGGTCGTCATAATAACCCATTGCGACCGCATAACTAGTAATGAGGTATTGGCGAAAAACACTGACAAACTCGTGTAATTCTTTTCTTTTTAGCGATCTCGCATATTTTCCAAGCACTTTGTAAGCAGAAAATCGATAGTCGATATAGGGCATTAATTCTTGCTCCATGATATCTCTTAACACCTCTGGATTACTTTGAATGTTGGACTGCTCACTTTTCATACGTTCAAATGTATTGCTCGCTACATTTTGGATCATCTCAAACGGGTTTTCTTGAGTAACTTCTTCCACGGATTCTACAGTGGCAACGTTGACATGCGTTATTGCAGCATTAGAGCTTTGCGCGTTTGTGCTGCCTATTGCCGACAAAGGCTTGCCAACAATTAAGAGCGCGCAAAGTGCATAAAAGCTCAATTTTGAGTATCGCAATTTCATAGCTTATTCATTTCCTTGATTAAACAAAAATTGACCAATCAGGTCTTCTAAAACTAAAGCAGACTTGGTGTCCAGAATTTCCTCGCCTTCAGTCAAATATGGACAATTATCCAAGCTAGTAGTTTCACAAACTTTGTCTTCCTCAATCATTTCAAGATCTTCAGGAAAAATAAAACCAGGAATAAGCCCGATGAATTGTTCACCCAATAATCCGGACGTCAAGATGGATAAAGAACTCGTGTCGGGGAAGGTATTTTTGTATTCCGATGAAATTTCTAGCTCAACCATGGGTATTAAATCAACTTCATGTAAGTAGATTTGAGACACCCTGCCGACAACGACACCGCCAACTTTGACAGATGATCGGGCCTTTAAACCACCAATATTATCAAATCGAGCGACTAACTTATATGTTTCCCCGCTTCCAGCGATACCTTGATTTGCCACACTTAACGCAAGCATGAGCGTTGCTGCGATAGCCAGGGCAACAAAAATTCCAACGTATAATTCAATCTTTTTATTGATCATAACTTTCCTAATTGATTCCAAACATAACGGCAGTGAGGACAAAGTCCAGTCCTAGTATCGCTAGTGAAGAGTAAACTACAGTCTCTGTCGTTGCCTTACTTATCCCTTCGGATGTAGGAATACAACTGTAGCCTTTATAAAGTGAAATCCATACAACCACTAACGCGAAAACCAACGCTTTTATGATGCCGTTAACAACATCTTCGTTCCAATCAACAGTGGCTTGCATAATCGACCAGTAACTTCCGGCATCAACACCCAACCAATCAACGCCGACGAGGTGTCCTCCAAGAATACCAACCGCTGAAAAAATAATTGCTAACATCGGCATGCTAATAACACCCGCCCAGAATCGAGGTGACACGACTCTGCGCAACGGGTCAACGGCCATCATTTCAAGGCTGCTCAATTGTTCTGTCGCTTTCATCAATCCGATTTCAGCCGTGAGTGCAGACCCGGCTCTACCCGCAAACAACAGGGCTGTCACCACAGGTCCTAGCTCTCTAAGTATCGATAGCGCCACCATTGGTCCCAGGCTGCCCTCAGCTCCATAATTGACTAAAATGGTATAACCTTGAAGCGCCATGACCATGCCAATAAACAGACCTGAGACCATAATAATAAGCAGAGACTGCACACCCACCACGTACATTTGATGAATCATCAAACCAACGTTTTTGAGCCTTGGTGGCGCAACAATGGCGCCGAACAGCATAATACTGGCCGCTCCGATAGCGCTAAATGTACTTAGTGTACTTTTCCCTAACCGTTGAAGGAGCTGCATCAGTCCGCTCCCATCAGTGTTTCTCGTAATTCAGTTGCGGGAAAGTGAAACGGTACTGGTCCATCTGCTTTGCCTTGAAGAAATTGTTTTACCAGCGCTGAGGAAGAATTCTGGATGTCAGCTGGCGTACCCTCGCCAATGATGCGCTTATTGGCGAGTATATAAACATAGTCAGCTATGCTGAGCACTTCTGTGACATCGTGAGTAACAACGATACTCGTAAGATCGAGCGCTTTATTAAGTGATTTAATCAACTTCACAAGTACTCCCATCGAAATCGGATCCTGCCCAGCAAAAGGTTCATCATACATAATCAGTTCTGGATCGAGTGCTATCGCGCGTGCGAGAGCAGCTCTTCTTGCCATCCCACCAGACAATTCGCTTGGCATCAAACCGTACGCGCCTCTCAAACCGACAGCTTCCAGTTTCAGCATTACTATGGTCGAAATAATATCCTCGTCCAACATTGTGTGTTCTCGCAATGGAAACGCCACGTTGTCAAAGACGGACATATTCGTGAATAATGCGCCGCTTTGAAATAGCATGCTCATTTTTCGTCGTAATTCGTATAATCGACCGCGGGATACACCGTGAATGTTTTCGCCTAGAAATTCTACGGTGCCTTGCTCTGGTTGAAGCTGTCCTCCAATCAGTTTTAGCAATGTTGTTTTACCAATACCACTCGGCCCCATAATTGCGGTTATCTTGCCTTTCTTAACACTTAGAGAAATGTTTTCATAGATGGTTCTTTCGCCGCGCGAGAACTTCATGCCGTTTACTGAAACAGTTGTTGTCGAATTGTCATTCATCTACAGTCTATTCTCTTTATAATTAAAAAATGTTTAATGTGATAAACAGTTATTCCGATTACTGTAATGGGCAAATTTTAAGCACTTTAAAACAAATTCGGGAGTACAGGGTATTTCTCGCAATGACTCACTCGAATGCAAGCGTATTCATTGTTTGTACTTAGTGAAAATACGGTCAGGGTCAGTGCGTTAAGCCGCCAGCAATGACGATAACGTAATAATATTTTAGCGCATTTCAAGTACCTGCTTTAAATATTAGACATTATTTTTTGTAAGTAATTGTTCGAAAATCTACAACTTAGACTTGCGATGAGCATAAGTATCCCCATTTCTACAACATCGCATCAGGCGTCAGTCCGAATTGCTTATCAATAGCGTATAGACAATAGCCTATAATTACGAGAGATATACAAACTGACGTGTTAGTACAAATAATAATTTTTCTTGTTGGTTTAGTTGTACTTAGCTGGAGCGCGGATCGATTTGTGTATGGCGCTTCTGCGTTGGCTAGGAATATCGGTGTCTCACCTATGATGATCGGTTTAACGATTGTCGCCATGGGATCATCTGCGCCTGAAATTGTCGTCGCAGCGACCTCATCACTGATAGGTAAAACGGACACCGCGGTGGGAAATGCCCTAGGTTCCAACATTACCAATATCGCATTGGTTTTAGGAATAACCGCGATCGTCAAACCCCTGTTAGTCTCCTCAACGACGCTGAAACGAGAAATGCCTTTGCTGCTAGTGATCACGCTTCTTGCGGTCTACTTTCTTAGCGATAACCACCTTTCATTAATTGAGGGTGTTATATTTATCACGCTTTTTGTTATTGTGATTGGTGGGATGGCATGGCTGTCGTTGCAAGCAAAAGGTGACGATCCGCTGAAACAAGAAACCGACGAAGAAATCCCAAATGATGTACCAACGTCCACTGCCGTGTTTTGGGTCATCGTTGGCTTGATACTCCTTCCCACTAGCGCGAATTTTCTGGTAGATGCTGCCGTTTTCATCGCTAAATACTTTGGTATAAGCGACCTTGTTATCGGATTGACTATCATTGCGATCGGCACCAGCTTACCCGAACTCGCCGCGAGCATTGCAGGTGTATTAAAAGGCGAAGATGACCTCGCGCTTGGTAATATCATTGGTTCAAACATCTTCAATTTATTGGCTGTGCTTGCAATGCCTGGATTAATCGCGCCTGGGTTCATTGATTCATCCGCATCATCCAGAGATACGCTTGTTATGCTGGCCATGACAGCGCTGTTGTTTTTGTTCTGCTTTAGTTTTCGAGGCCAAGGCACAATTAAACGCATCGAGGGCATCGTTTTTGTGATAGCATTTATTGGATATCAGTATTTGCTTTTTATGCCATGACCTATCTAGCTTCCGCTAATCGAACATTTACAAATCAAATAGAATCACTGCAACACTTAAATTCGTCGCTCTCTGAGCATTTTAGCGCTGCCTGTGATTTGTTTTTAGCGTGTGCGGGTAAAGTTGTTGTTACGGGGATGGGTAAATCGGGACACATCGGAAACAAAATTGCGGCGACACTGGCTAGCACCGGTACACCCTCGTTTTTTATGCATCCGGGAGAAGCCAATCACGGTGACTTTGGGATGTTATCAAAAAATGATGCTGTGCTTGCCATATCCAACAGCGGCGAAACTGGAGAACTCGTTGGACTATTGCCTGCAATAAAGCGTATCGGCGTTCCCGTGGTCTCGATAACCAACAATGCAGACAATACATTGGCGCGTTTCGCAGACGTATCGCTTTGCCTCTATGTAGAAAAAGAAGCATGTTCACTCGGATTAGCACCCACAACGACGACCACAGCAACCCTTGTCCTAGGGGATGCGATCGCTATCGCGCTGTTAGAGGCAAAAGGCTTTACTGCTGAACAGTTTGCAATATCGCACCCTGGTGGAACATTAGGTAAGCGTCTCTTATTAACCGTTCAAGACATTATGCTGAAAGATGAACGCGTCCCAATCTGTAAGCCTTCAACACTGCTAAGCGGGGCGCTCCTTGAAATTTCATCAAAAGGCCTTGGATTGACAGCTGTTGTTGACGAACAACGTATGATTGGCGTATTTACTGATGGTGACTTGAGACGGGCATTAGACAAAGGCATTGACGTAAGGTCGTCTTATGTTGGCGAGCTTATGAGCGAAAAAGGTGTGTCGATACTTCCTGATGCGTTAGCTGTAGATGCACTTAATTTAATGCAGGAGAAGCGTATTACTGCGCTTATCGTGACGGATAAGAATGAAAAGCCAATCGGCGCACTCAACATGCATATGTTATTACAGGCAGGGGTAGTTTAGTTGTCCATTATCTCTACGCTCTACGGTGAAGTAGACGCGCAAATACTGAACGATTGTAGTCAAATACGACTTCTCGTGCTTGATGTCGATGGCGTCCTGTCAGATGGATTTATCTATTTGGGCAATAACGGTGAAGAATACAAAGCGTTTAATACAAAAGACGGCTACGGTATCAAAGCGCTTAGGCAGATTGGTATTGATGTCGCTGTAATAACAGGTCGTCGTTCAACGATTGTTGAAAATAGGATGCGTTCACTCCAAATCAATCACATCATTCAAGGAGTGGAAGATAAGAAAACGGCATTACAAGACTTAATGGCTGAGCATAAGATTTCGAAAGACAGCACTGCAAGTATAGGGGATGATATGCCTGACTTAGGCTTATTTGAGTTAAGCAATTTGAAAGTTGCAGTTAAAGATGCTCACCCGATCATACGCAAGCAAGCAAACTTTATAACCACGTTACCTGGTGGCAAAGGGGCGGTGAGAGAGTTTTGCGATCTGATACTACAATCGCGCAATGCGCTAGATAAAATCGTTGGCGCAAGTACATGAATCGCATTGGTTTGAGTATTGCGCTGCTGTTTTCAGCCGTTTTTGGCCTTTATCTCGTGATTCTTTTTAGCGCAGACAAACTTGAGCAAGCAGTTATAGACGATCAAAGTATTAAACCCACGTACAGGGCAATAAATCTCAATAGTAAGCTGTATGACGATAACGGAAGGCTTAGCCATCAGGTCGAGGCGCAAAGCATGGAACACTATCAGCCGTTGGGTTTTATGGTGTTTGAAAACCCACTTTACACAGTCTATCTCGAAGAATCAGAACCATGGCAAGTCACTGCCGAAGAAGGCACGTTATATGAAAACAATAGGATTCAATTGGAACGCAATGTTAAAATTGTTAATATGAACCGATTCGATTACGTAAAACAAATCTCCACAGATTATATTGAGATAAACTTAGACGATAAGACCTTAAAATCTGATAGCCGTGTTGTTATAAGCGGTGATGCGTTCAATGTGCAAAGTATTGGAATAACGGGCAATTTAACTACTCAGCAATATAAACTTACACAAAATGTACAATCAACCTTCTCTAATTAAATGCTGTTGCTTATGCCTTCTTATGGGTATGAGTTTTTTTAGCAAAGGTCAGCAAACGAGCGATACTGAGAACGACACAACCACAACGTCAGAAAGCGCTACATACGATAGCATCGCGACAGACTTTACTAAAAAAATCATCGCGAATTCACGCGACCAAAAGCTCGACGGTAAAAATAAAACATCAGTACTCATTGAAAACGTCGTTATTAAGCAAGGCAGCTTAGAAGTAAACGCGGATAGAGTCGAAGTCGATGCATCTAGGGGCAACGGCAATGAAGTTATCACAGCAACGGGTAGCCCGGCCACCTATCAACAGCGCCTGGAAGATGGCTCAATGGTGACAGCAGAGGCAAATCTGATCACTTATGATGTAGCCACGCGGACGATCGAACTTGTCGGTGAAGCAAATATTACGCAAAATCAGTCAATGGTCTCTGCAGATGCCATTTCATACAACATGTTAGAGCAAAAAATCAGCGCAAACTCAGACGAAAATAGCGACCAACAAGTGAACACTGTTATTAGTTTTGGCGAACCCAATGACAATGTGCAAGATGAGGAAGAGCACAATAGCAATTTCGAAAAGCAGGATAATAACCAACCGTGACGAGCGTACTTCGTGCCAGCAACCTAGCCAAATCCTACAAATCCAGACAGGTCGTTAGAGATGTGAGCCTTCAGGTGAGTACCGGAGAAATAGTAGGTCTTTTAGGTCCTAATGGTGCGGGTAAGACAACCACATTCTACATGATTATTGGTTTGATCCCTGCAGATAAAGGCGAGATCGTGGTTGATCAAAATACACTCACATTTCAACCAATGCACGAGCGAGCACGACAAGGCATCGGCTACTTACCGCAAGAAACATCTATTTTTCGCAAACTAACCGTGTATGAAAACATCATGGCAATTTTGCAAACACGTAAAGAAATGAGCGAACAACAGCGTGAACAAGCGGCAGATGAATTGCTAGATGATTTTAATATTAACCACATCCGCAATACGCTTGGGATGAGTTTATCCGGTGGCGAGAGAAGAAGGGTAGAAATCGCGCGAGCCCTTGCAGCTAAGCCTTTGTTCATTCTTTTGGACGAACCTTTCGCGGGTGTCGATCCCATATCAGTGGGTGACATCAAAAAAATCATATACCAATTGAAAGACCGCGGAATAGGCGTGCTCATTACTGATCACAACGTCAAGGACACGCTCGATGTATGCGAAACCGCATACATTGTAAGTCATGGTTCGTTAATTGCTAACGGAACTGCGCAAGAAATACTGGATAATCAGGAAGTACGTGATGTATATTTAGGAGAACAGTTTTCGCTCTAGGGAAAAGGGCCACTCACAGACAAAACAGTTTAATAATAGTTATTAAGTAAACAAATTTTAGGACCCTAATGAAGCCATCGTTGCAGTTAAAATTTAGTCAACAGCTAACTATGACCCCTCAGTTGCAGCAAGCAATAAAGCTACTACAACTGTCCACACTTGACTTGCAACAAGAAATCCAAGAAGCACTCGAATCAAACCCTTTATTAGAAATGGCCGATTTCAGCCAAGAAATCATCGATAAATCTGCGGAGGTTTCAAAACAAGCAAATAGCACTGAACAATCTGCTGAAGCAAGCGCAGGCACCGATGCTGTTGATACCCACGACGCGCTCGAAAATAGCGATTTACCCAAGGACCTGCCCGTTGACAGCAGTTGGGAAGAATACCTCGGATCAAGCTCTGCCCCAGTAAAGATGATTGGTACTAATCCTGATGACGATTACGTTTATCAAGGAGAAACCACCGATAGCATAAGAGATCATCTGCTTTGGCAAGTTGAAATGAGTCCCTTCTCAGACACAGACAAAAGTATCGCGATGGCCATTATTGATTCGATTGACGATTCTGGCTATTTAACGGTTTCTTGCGATGATATTCTCGAGTCAGTGGACAATGAAAACATCGAGTTAGATGAAGTTGAGTGTGTACTTAAGCGCATTCAA
>JBCDMA010000007.1:0-29721 GCA_038744645.1 Pseudomonadota bacterium
AATTGAAAAGTAAAAGCTAACCCATCACGCCATTGTGCCGATAGAGAATGTTAAGCATAGCCTCTATGTAAGCACAATGAATTTCATACGTTTGGTTCAGATTACATAACTAACCACGCTGTTATTCGTTTACCGTGTAATAGATTTATTGGATTCGATCTGAGATGTTGAAAATGGCGTTGGTTGCTCCGCAAAAAAGTGTAAAAAATCAAACGGGCGTCAGTATGATGGAGGTGTTGATAACTCTATTGATACTGTCTTTAGGATTGCTTGGCGTTTCATCAATGCAGTTCGTCGGTTCCTTCAACAATAAAAATGCACTAACTCGTACGCAAAGTGTGTTCGTAGCTCAGCAGATGGCGGAAAGACTGCGCGCAAACAAGCATGTTTCACAAGTGGCCGATGGTTATGTCGCGCCCAACGACTACTTCGACCAGAATAATTTTAATTTTACCAACTTGAATTGCGCAGGCTCAAACGATTTTAACTGCTACTGTTTAGAACTGCCTGCAACCGTTCCAGACTGCATCAGTAATGACTGTACACCGAGTGAATTCGCCAAATTCGATGCGCATGAAATGTCCTGTGCCGCAGTCGAGGCAAATCCAGAATCTGAGATATTCGTTACTTGCGAAGACAATACGGCTGGCGACGTTGATAGTTGCTCAGCGGGCTCTATTCATCGTGTGATGGTGCGGTGGCCCGCAACTAATTGGCAAAGCAATCAACGCGTAGGCAACGTCGCTTGTAACGCAGAAGGAACCTCTAGTTATGATTGCGTGTCATTGGAGATCATCCTGTGACAAGAAAAGGGATATTTTCACATAAACCTTCGATAAAGAGACTGTCATTTCATAAAGGACTTACGCTTGTTGAGTTAATGGTCGCATTAGCGCTGGGTGCGTTGGTCGCGGTTTCTATTGTTCAAGCATTAATCAGCAACCGCTTATCTGACGATCTAAACAAATCGATTGCCAGCGCTCAGGAAAATGGCCGATTCATCATGACGCGATTGCGCAATGACCTGCTCAATGGCGCTTACTATGACCCACTCAGTGCAGATTTAAACCGAGACGTTGACGTAACCGAAGAAGCCGCGTTTTTACGCGCTAATTTTATTCCCTTACCCGGAACCTATGCATCGAGAGCTGAGCTTGGCTCAATTGAAGGTGCAGACGCTAACAGCGATACCCTGGTAATTGCCATGCAAGGATTGAGAGATTGTCGGGGCTATAAGCTTGGTTACGACGCTGATGAAGAATTCTTCGTGGTCAATGAATATTTCCTAGAAAACAACAGTCTCAAATGCCGCGGTTTCGATGGTAGGTGGCTTCGCGGTCAAAAAGGGCCTGAGGGGCACAATGGACACGCATCAGTTACTCTGATGGAAAATGTCCTCGATTTTCAAGTCATGTATGGTATTACGCGGACAGACGTCGCAAACACGGGCGGATCGCCTGTCAGATACATTGACGCATCTGAGTTGGCGGGTGCACTGGCGAGTAACGCATACATAGTGGCACTAAAGACCGCTGTCATCATAAAAGGCGATGGCGACGGTTTTGTTTCTGAACCTGCAACATTCAAGATTTTTGAAGAAGACAAAAAGACGGCGCCTGACAGGGGCTTATACAAAGCCTTTCAGACGACGATAACACTTAGGAACGCTAACTATTTTGTAAGAGGGAATATATGAAGCGTCAACACGGCCTCGTCTTAGTATTTGCACTTTTAGTACTGTTATCCATCACGATTTTGGGTGTGACGGCAATCAACTCCAGTATCTTACAAAGCAAGATGGCATCTTCTATCGAACGAAAATCATTTGCTTTTGATGCTGCTGAAGCAGCTGTTGGCGGTGTTGTGTTTGAGTCGGAAGATGAAACCTTGCTGCGCGACCCTAATGTGTCCGACCCTCTTACCGAAGCGCGAGAAGACCCGCAATTTGATACCGCAACTGAAGAATTGAGTTGTTTCGACGATTCAAGGACAACCCGTAACGCGACGAGTAATGGCATGAGTGTTAATACAGTGCACACGGCTGAAGCATTATTTAGCGCTAATCCACCCGTATCAGCATGGTCAAGAACGGTCTTCGTAAGAGAACAAGCGTGCCGCGGCTCCAGCAATGTTGTCGGCGGAAGCAATATTACTTGTCACGTTTTTATGATTAGAGGCTGTGGTCAGTTACAAGGATCAAATTATGCAGTGGCCAACACGCTTGCTGCATCAGTATTTGCGCCTGCAAATGACGGTTAAGTAAATATTTTTGAAAGGTGAATTTCATTATGTTGACTAAGTTTCGTTCCTTTCTTTTGACGTTGTTACTGTCAAGTATGATTGGTTTCTCAGCTTTTGCCGATGATTTGGAAATCTATCTTGGTACTGTTGACCCAGATGTGAAATATGACCCAAATGTCCTCTTTATCATGGACACGTCAGGATCGATGAGTAATGAAGACGGCACTGGTAATTCACGTCTTAAACGCGTTCAAGATGCACTGCGACAAGTACTGTTGAATTCAACCAATATCAACGCGGGATTAATGCGTTTCTCGAATGCAGGCGGCCCCATTTTATTCCCAATAAGGCCAATCGATGAACCTGCAGCACCACTGTTTACAGTGCCTATTTCATCCGCAGAAGGGGATGCAACAGAAGTTGCCTCAAACGTCAGTCTTTCGAATAATAACTTAAGCATTACGAATGGTTCAGGTACAGCGCATACGGGACTGCTTTTTTCGCAACTCAGTATCCCTAAAGGAGCGACGATCCTTAGAGCGAGTTTAAGATTTACAAGTGCTTCAGCAAATGCCGTGAATAGTCAAATGAAGATCTATGCTGAGGATACAGGCAATGCTGAAGCGTTTGCGTCGGGAAGTGGTAATATCACCAGCAGAAGTCTTACCTCTCAGTACATTGACTGGAGCGACAACAATGAATTTCCTGCGCCGAATGAAATCTTCTTAAGTCCCGATATTTCAAGTGTTGTACAAGAGGTTGTGGATCGCAGCGATTGGTGCGGCGGTAATGATTTGGGCATCATCATTGAAGGTGAAAGTAACAGCGCACTCAGTTCGCGACAAGTACTGGCATATGATGAAGGAAGCGGTCAGTCGCCTCAACTCGTGATTGAGTTTGATGATTCAACGGCAACAGGCTGCATCAAGCAGGATCGCATATACCAAATCAATGCCAATGCGGATAATGCAGAAGAACAGTCGAGTGGTCTTCAAGCTACTGGATATTATTTAGACATGGGTGACAGCGGCAACGACTTTATTGGTTTACGCTTTCCTGGTTTAGCCATTCCATCTGGTGCAAACATTTTAGATGCCTATATTGAGTTCACCGGCGCCAGTGAGCAAACAGGCGCAGATGCACAAATGACTATCAAGGCGGCTGCAGAAGACAATCCAGCGGATTTTTCCAGTTATCCAAACTATTTACTACGAGACAAACCAAAAACATCAGCGGGTGTTGTCTGGAATAATATTACCTCTTGGTACTTAGATGGAAAATATGAAACACCGTCTCTAACAACCGTTGTGCAGGAAGTGGTAAATCGACCAGGTTGGGCAGCAGACAACAGCATGATGTTTATTTTGAGCAACTTCGGCACGGATCGACGCTCGGCATATACTTACAACGGTCAAGCATCGGGTGCTGCTAAACTTGTAGTGAGCTATGAAGCGGATGCGACGCCAGGTACATCTGCCACCGTACGCCAGAGTTTAATCAGTGCTGTCGATGAACTGCGAGCGGATGGAACAACACCTATTGTGGATACGCTCTATGAAGCAGGGTTGTATTATGCCGGTGAGAATGTTGACTATGGTTTAAGACGCGGCGATGCGTCAACGAGCACCAACGTGCGAAAAAATACGAGAGTAAGTAATCGTTCATCCTATGTGGGCGATGATCCCGTGCGTCCTACAGGCTGTCAAGAGGATAACCTCAGTAGTGATGCCTGTATTGAAGAATTCATTCCGGCAGGTGCAAAGTACATCTCTCCTATTCAAGATGTTGAATGCCAAGTGAATAACCATATCGTGCTTCTGTCTGATGGTAATCCGGTAAACAATCGAAGTGTGAATAAAGTTGAAACGCTAATAGGCAGTTTGTGTGCTGGCAGCGGTGACGGAAAATGTGGTCCAGAATTAACTGCGTTTTTTAAACAATCCAACAGCTTTATTGATGTGCCAGTAACGACACACACAATCGGTTTTGCTGCAAATCAAGACACTAACAACTATCTAAACCAGCTTGCAGTTGCGGGCGGTGGAACCTTGTATCAAGCTAATGATAGTGATTCACTGTTAGAAGTGTTTAACACTATTCTTACCACAATCAAAGATGATGACTCTACCTTCGTCGCGCCAGGCGTTGCAATCAACCAGCAAAGTCGGCTCACACATATCGACCAGCTTTATTATGCTGTATTTAAACCAAGTGAGCGCGCGCGTTGGCCAGGAAATCTTAAGCGTTATCGCATGAATAATGGACAGGTCGTCGATGCTGATGGCGCTTCTGCTATCGATCCAACAACGGGTTTTATCAGCAGTGATGCTCGCAGTTACTGGTCGACTGAATCCGATGGCAATGATGTGAGTGCTGGTGGTGCAGTGAGTAAACTTACATTGAGCCGGGACATGTTTACCTTTGATGGTTCGTCGAGTGAAATCTTCACTGAAAGCAACAGAATTAGTGAAGATAACACCGACATAACAGTTGAAGATTTAAGTCTCCAAGCGTTTGCCAACAATGAAGCAATTCGCGTTGAACTTCTAAAGTGGATCAGAGGCGTCGATGTTTTAGACCAAAACAATAATGGCGATACAACAGAATTAAATCCAATGATGGGCGACCCTATTCATTCAGCGCCTGTGCTTGTTACCTATTCTGACACGGAATCCGCGGTTTATGTTGCAACAAACCAAGGATTTCTGCATTCCATTAATCCTGAAAATGGCACAGAAAACTGGTCTATTATCCCAAGTGATTTGATGGGTAATCTCTACAAATTTTACAACAACGCAACCACGTTAAATCATATCTACGGACTTGATGGTGATATGGTGTTGAGACGCCATGATGACAAAATTTGGCTGTATGTCGGTATGCGCCGTGGAGGCAACAATTATTACGTGCTGGATATTACCAGCCCGCAGAATCCAAAGTTTGTATTCAAGATTGATGGCGGCACCGGCGATTTTGCAAATCTGGGCCAAACCTGGTCAAGACCTGTTTTAACCGAAGTTAACATCGGAGGGACGGTAAAAGATGTGCTGGTTTTCGGTGGTGGTTATGACGAAAACCAAGACTTCAAACAAGATCGCTCACCGGATGCTGTAGGTAACAGCGTATTTATTGTCGATGCTGACAATGGTGATCTTCTTTGGTCTGCAAGCAACGAAAACGCCGATCTCAATTTAGCAGAAATGAAATACAGTATACCTGCAAGGATAGCCGTGATAGACAGGGATTTTGACGGCAAGATGGACCACATGTATGTGTCAGATACTGGCGGGCAAATCTTTAGATTCGATGTCTACAATGGCAAAGGCACAAGCGAGTTGGTCAAAGGTGCGCTACTTGCCTCTATAGGTGGTGATGATGCAGTCAACAATCGGCGTTTTTACTATGCCCCTGATGTCAGTGAGATTGCGTTAAATGATGAAAGTTATTTTGCTGTGACCATTGGCAGTGGATTTAGGGCAGGACCGCTAAACACTCAGATCCAAGACTATTTTGTGATGATTAAAGACACTGGCGCAATGCAACAAGACAGCGACGGTTTCTTTGTACTGCCAGAGACGCCGTACACCGTTAATGACTTGTATGATGCGACACTTCACGAACTAACGTCTTCTGATGAAGGCGTAAGAGACATTGCAAACGCTGCTTTTGCAAATAAACAAGGTTGGCTGTTACGGTTGAGCGCAAACGGTGAAAAAGTGCTGTCTTCACCTTTGATGCTAAATTACCAGGTATTTTTCACGACTTATCTACCTGCGACAGCAAGCCAGAGCGTCTGTGCACCGCCTACAGGTAATAGTCGGGCTTATCTGGTCAACCTGTTCAATGCCAATGCTGTTGGAGACTTAAACAATAATAATACCAATGAACACGAGGATAGGTACGCAGAGCTTAATCAAACAGGTATCGCACCTGAGAGTAAAGTATTGTTTGATGACGAATCCGTCGAACCTATCGTTTGTGTCGGCGCCGAGTGTTCTGATGCCGCAATTACTAGAGATGAACAAGGCAATCTACCAGTTTGCGCTACGGAATTTGAATGTTTAGCGCAGAATATCTTTGGACAATTTGAACGTGTCCATAAAGAAACTTGGAATACTGAAGTTGAGAATCAATAGCCAATCCAGTTTATCTTATAAACGCATTGGAAAGGCAATAGGGGTGGTAAATATGAAGATGTTGTTTCGCCAAAAAGGAATCACGCTGATCGAGCTTATGATCGCTCTGGCGATAGCGGGGATTGTTGCAACCATTGCTTATCCAAGCTATCAAGGCTATTTAACAAAAGCCGCCAGAGGAACAGCACAATCCGATTTAATGGCTTTTGCGACTGCAATGGAACGACATAGCGCTTCTACATTTTCATACAGTGGTGCGGCCATTGGTGGCGCTGATACGGGCAAACCTGCAATTTTTGCAGCGCATTCTCCTGCATCAGAAATGGATACAAAGAAAAAATATGACCTAACTATTTCTGCAATTGAGAATGGTGGAAATTCTTATGTCATCATTGCAACACCGGTAACTGACAGTGTCACTGATGGCGATGGTGTGCTTTATTATTATAGCGACGGACGAAAAGGCTGGGATCAGGATGGAAGTGGTATGGTGGACTCCGATGAGTTCTGTTGGGCTTGTTAGCTTGTTTTAGCAACTTAGGTTTGAACCGTCAGCGCCTTCACTGATGCCGTCACCGTCAGTATCCTTACTCAGTCTGATTCTGCCGTTAGCACCAATATGGATTTCCCTCGCCAGTTTAATGTCGCCATTACGTGCACAAATTAAAATGGTCGCTTCGGATTGAGTTGTTCCGGAACCATCAAAAACGATATTTGAATTTGGCCCAGTGATTATATTTTTGCCCGAGCTCTGTGTTGTAAAAAGCAACTCTTCATCATTATCTCTATTGCCATTGTTATTCACATCGATAAACACAATTTTTGGCAAGGTCCAATTTGACGTATCGCAGGTTTCATAATCGTTTGAGGGACAAACCACCGCATTCAATTGCGTGTCAACAGCGTTGAATCGACCATACTGAAGTGCGTTACTGGTTTCGTTAATATCTGACACTACCTGATTACGGTATACCGTACCGGTTATATTTGGCATAACAACAGTATAGAGTATCGCGACCACGGCTAACGCAATAAGCAATTCGAAAAGTGTGAGTCCTTTTTGCTTAACCATATTTTTGTCGCTCTTCCTAAAATCATCAATATAAAATCGCTTGTATTAGATATCGGAAAAAGTTGCTATTTCATTAACCTATGATGATGTGAATATCACCATGCGCGACGACACTATGACGATGTTTGCAATCTCATTGGTCACCAGTATTGAGGCTTGTCTAGCGCGGGGACACATCCGCTTTTGCCTTTAATACTTGGAATAGTCTTTCTTGTAAGTGACTGACAAAGCCAGCCATGGGGATAAGACAGTGGCTACGGTGCTAGGATCTGAGATTCTGAAATGGCTATAAAGCCAACTTTTTTATAGTAATTAGGGTCACCATAAGTAAATAACAACTCAATACCATTCTCTGACAGTGCGGTAATCCCATGCTGGATGATAGTGTCCTTTGGATAGGCGTGATATTTGCGAATTTTTAATAAGCATACAACCGCAGTGAAGTTGTGCCTTGATCTAATTTAGTGAAGCTGACATAAATATTCAATGGAGATACGCGCATAGACCGTTCTGTTTGTTTTGGAGTTAGTCAGTGATTGATAAATTTATGAAATTCTTTGAAATGGCTAACGCGGACGATGTAAAATCAGATCCGCAAGTCACGATAAAGAAGGCAAGTGCTGCACTCTTGCTTGAAGTCGCCAGAGCCGATTTGGATTTCTCAAATGAAGAGTTAACAAAAATTAACGCGCTTCTACATGATGACTTTGGTTTAAGTAACGCAGAAGTGCAAACGCTTCTTGAGCTGCTTGATTCAGAACACGTCTCCATGCATCCCTTTACTTCGCTGATCAATGACAAGTACGACTATGAGAAAAAGGTGAAACTGATGCAGCAGCTTTGGTCGGTTGCTTTTGCCGATGGTGAATTGAGTGGATATGAAGATGCAGCAATTAGAAAGATTGCAGATTTGTTGTATATAAGACATTCAGATTTCATCCGCACAAAACACGCTGAGTCATGAAATACTGACAGCGATAAGCCTTGCGTATCGTCGCTAATATGAAAATGATATCCCCCAACAGCCAACTGTAAATAAACCGCAACTCCTTTACTCACGACAATAATTTATTAGTGCACATGTTCGCGGTCGTTTATTTGTGAAAAAAAATGGCGTAGTATGGAAAATGCTCGGTTCAAGCGTTGATCTTTATCCTGTTTTTATAATGTCAGCGTGCGTTTGAGACAAATAAAAGATCACCACTCATGCCTAAGAAAGCCAAATCAATGGAGTTTTTGCGGCAAAAAGGAATTGACGACTTTCACAAAGTCAATGTGAAAGAGCTGCTTGATTTGTACTCAAACTTAAACGTATTTTTTTGCATCGCTGACAGTTCAGGTTACTTTTCCCTCATAAACCCCTATTGGACGGATGTCTTAGGCTGGAGTATCGAAGAGCTTAAGTCCAAACCATTTCTTGAATTTGTGCACCCTGATGACAAACAGGCCACTGCCGATCAGGCCAATAATCAATTTAACCTTGAAGAATCCGTTGAGTCATTTGTTAATCGATACCGCACCAAACACGGCGACTATCGTTGGCTTGAATGGTATGCGATGGCGCCACAAAATGGCTATATCTACGCCGTGGCAAGCGATATAACGGACAAGCGAGAAAGAGAGTTGGAATTAAATCAGGCCAACGATCGATTGAAAGAGCTTGTTCAGTATTTCCCTGGCGCATTTTTTCAATACGTCATCCAGGAAGATGCAACGCACAAGATAAAATACGTGAGCCCAGGGTCAAAAGATATCTGGGGACTGTCACCCGAACAAATTGGTGAAGATCCTTCCTGTATTTGGGATCTGGTTTTGCCAGAAGATATCGAACCACTCCAAGCTTCAGTCACTGAATCTTTATCATCGCTTACACAATGGGACCAGGAATATAGAATAAGACTACCGTCAGGTGAAGTAAGATGGCTGCGTGGCATAGGCAAGCCTCGAAGAATGGAGTCAGGCGGAACGTTTTGGAATTCGATGGTAATGGATACTACGCAACTCAGAGAACAGCAGAAAATCATCGAAAGGATGGCGTACCATGATGCGTTGACAGGTTTGCCGAATCGTTCATTATTTTCCGACCGCGTAAGACAGCAAATCTTAACCTGCCAGCGGACAAACAAGAGTTTTGCACTGCTTTTTCTTGATGTTGATAACTTCAAGTCGATCAACGACTCTTTAGGGCATAGTGTGGGCGACATCACACTTAAGAAGATGACCAAACGACTACAAGGCACAATCAGAAATACAGACACTATTGCACGCATAAGCGGTGATGAGTTTGCAATAATTTTGACCAGCTTAAGCTCGCCGCAGTGGGCGGGTGACATTGCAAAAAAAATTCACGACAAGTTTAATACGCCAATCAAGGCAGATACTTACGACGTAAATGTGTCCTTCAGCATCGGCATAAGCATTTACCCAAGAGATGGCGCAACGGGTGATGCACTCTTGAAAACTGCAGATGTCGCCATGTACAGCGCTAAAAGGCTCGGTAAAAATAACTTTCAGTTCTATTCACCTGAATTAGAAGCAGCGTCGAAAGAACGTTTCTTTATTCAAAATGAACTTGAAAAAGCTTTGGCGCACAATCAGTTTGAGTTGTATTTTCAACCTCAGATATCGAACGAAACGCCCGAAAAAGTATGCGTCGAAGCATTGATCAGGTGGAATCACCCTGTACGAGGTATGATACCGCCGAAGCATTTCATTCCTGTGGCAGAAGAAACGCGCATCATTGTGCGTATTGGCGAATGGGTGATTAAAGAAGCTATCAATCATATGCGTGACTGGGCCAAGCGCAAAATCAATGTCGACCGCATTGCGATCAATATATCTTACATTCAGCTGAATTACGGCGACTTAATCAACACACTGGATGAAGCTGTGCAACAGGCCGAATTGTCTGAAAATAAAGTGGAACTGGAAATCACTGAAAGCGCATTTTTAAAGGACATATCAAAATCACAACTCATACTTAATATACTAAAATCAAAAGGTTATCGCCTTGCTATGGATGATTTTGGCGTGGGTCATTCCTCACTTAGCCAACTTAAGAGACTGCCTTTTGACAAAGTAAAAATAGACAAATCCTTTATAGACGATCTCAATTATGAAGACGGCAGCAATGTAGTGACTTGTTCTATTATCCACCTTGCCAAAAGTCTCGGTTTAGATGTCATTGCGGAAGGCGTAGAAAGCCAAAAGCAAGAAGCGTTTTTACGTCAAAACGGTTGCCACGAGTTACAAGGATACTTGTTCGGTCGCCCACTGCCCAAGTATGAGTTTGAATCTTGGTTGGACAATTTTAAAGACTCGAACTTCAGTTCATCCATGTACTGAAGTTTCTCCCTCACAAATGTGTCCGCAGCGGACACTTTTTATGTCCGCGGACGCTTCAATAAAATAAATAATTCAATAAATTCAATGCTATACGTTTGGCATGATACTCGCTATCTCCATCGCTAAAACAGGCAAGAACGCCCAATCACGGCGAATGCCGGCGTCCAAAGAAGGATAAGAAGAATGTTATTGGTTTATATGCTGTTATCACCCATTGCCCTTGTACTGACAGCGTTGGTGATGTGTGCGATTAACAACCGAGGTCAATAATGATGACGCGTTACTTGCAGGGGGAAAAATCATGATCCAGGATACCAGCGGACAGGATGTCGCCATTGAATCAGCAGACAAGCCAAAACGCATCGTCTTTATTAGTGTTATTGCTCTGGCATTAGTCGCGTTTGCGGCGCATGCTTTCATGAATCAAACCGATGCAAGTAAATCCATAAAACGCAGCAGTGTGCAAATCGCGACGCTTGAAACGGGCGATCTTGTGCGCGATCTGATTGCAAATGGGCGCATCGTTGCTGCCAGTGCACCTCAACTCTATGCACCGGAGCAAGGATTTGTGGAGCTGCTCGTCAATCCAGGCGATGAGGTTTCAATCGGTCAAATTGTTGCTGTTGTTGACAGTCCAGAACTGGAAAACCGCCTCAAACAAGAGCAATCAGAATTTGACCGCCTGCAAGGGGAATATGGCAGGCAACAACTTGATGCTCGACGTCAAAGGCTTCAATTAGATAAACAGTTGGATTTGTCTTCCGTTGATTTGCAGGCGGCAGAACGTGAGTTTAGACGTGCTGAAGCTAGTATAAAAGACAACCTGATAAGTCAAATAGACCATGAAAAAGCCATTGACGATCTCGCCCGCGCCCAACTCAATTTTAAACATGCAAAACAAGAAGTAGAACTGGCAAAAGACACGCTAAACTTTGAGCTAGAAGCGATGTTGAGCACTGTCCAAAGGCAGCAACTTGTCGTGGATGAACTGTCTCGTCAGAATGAATTGCTGAACATAAAAGCGACAGTAGACGGCGTCGTCGGCAACTTGTTGGTCCAACAGCGGGCGCTTGTTAATCAGAATGCACCGCTGATGGCCCTTGTTGATCTGAGCGCATATGAAGCTGAGGTTCAGGTGCCAGAAAGCAACGCCAATGAATTGAGCATAGGCATACCTGTTGAAATCAAGATAGGCGCCAATGAGCTCACCGGCATACTCACAGCTATCTCTCCCGAGGTAAGCAATCGTCAAGTCACAACTCGTGTGCGTTTTGATAACCAAAGCATGCCCGAATTGCGACAAAACCAGCAAGTAACTGCGCGTATGCTGCTTGAGCACAAAGAAGATGTGCTTAAAGTCCGTCGCGGCAGTTTCACGCAGTCAGGAGGCTTTGTCGCGTATAAAATTGACGGCGATGTCGCAAGAAAAGTAGATATTCAACTAGGTGCTTCTAGTATGAGAGAAATTGAAGTGCTCTCTGGCTTGGATATCAACGATCAAATCATTATCAGCAATTATCAAGACTTTATCGAAGCAGATAGCGTCTTGCTTCGCCAATAAATCCATAGAAGGAAAGACACCATGTTACAAATGAAGAACATCAGCAAGGTATATCAGACTGAAAAGGTCCAAACACATGCATTGCGCGATTTCGATTTAAACGTCGATGAAGGTGAGTTTATTGCAGTAACTGGCCCTTCTGGTTCAGGTAAAACTACGTTCTTGAACATCGCTGGCATGTTAGAGAGCTTTTCCGCGGGTCAATACATGCTGGATGGCATAGATGTCGGTTCCCTCTCAGACAACGCGCGTGCTGATTTGCGCAACCAAAAGATTGGATTCATCTTTCAGGGCTTTAATCTAATTCCAGACCTCAATTTATTTGAAAACGTGGAAGTACCGCTGCGATATCGCGGGATTAATGCTTCAGAACGCAAAGAACGTGTGATGCACTGTCTAGAGCAGGTAGGGCTGGCAAGTCGAACAAAACACTTACCCCAGCAACTTTCAGGAGGCCAGCAGCAACGCGTGGCCATTGCCAGGGCGCTCGCAGGTGAACCGAGGTTTTTACTTGCTGACGAACCTACCGGAAATCTCGATAGCTTAATGGCCAGGCAGGTGATGGAACTGCTTGAGGAAATCAACAACAATGGCGCTACCATTATCATGGTCACACATGATCCCGAGCTCGCGCGTCGCGCGCCGCGCAATATTCAGATTGTGGACGGGCAAATTGCCGATTTCACCTTGTATCAGAAGCCTGTGGCAGCCGCGGTTGTCAATGTTGCGGGAGCCTGAGCCATGTTTTTTCACTACATAGATTTGAGTTGGCGAAGCTTCAAACGAACCCCCTTGATCACGCTTCTCATGGTGGTGGCAATTGCCATTGGTATTGGCGTCACGATGATGAGCTTGTCGGTGTATCACATGATGTCGATGGATCCAATGCCGCATAAAAGTGACAAGGTCCATCCTGTACAACTGAATACACGTGATGATGGCAGTGATTGGTGGTCAAAAGATGATTTACCGCAGCAAATTACCTACCAGGACGCGGTCAATTTGTATCGTGCTGACATTCCCGCGATTAAAACACCGTCATATCGCACTGGTTATAGCCTGCATTTGGGTGATGACAACATCAAACCCTTTATCGAAAGTGTTCGCGTAACAGGCCTTCCCTTTTTCCAAATCTTTGATATCGAATTTGTTGAAGGGCAACCCTGGACACAACAGCAAGAAAACAATGCGGAAATGGTCACTGTTATCAGCCGCGCACTTAGCGAACGGTTATTTGGCAAGGAAAGCGGCTTGGGGCAGCAGGTTTATTATGATCAGCATTTGTTCCGCATCATTGGCATCTTCGATAACTTTGACCACCACATCAAATACTACGATCTCACCAACGGTGACTTCAGCAAGCATGAACACGCTTTTATTCCCTTTTCATTGACAGAGCCTTTGAAAATTAATAATTGGGGGAACACCAATGGTTGGAAGTTTCAGGAAATAAGAACTTTTGAAGACAAACTGCAATCAGAACAGCACTGGGTCCAATTTTGGGTGCAGCTGGACAATAAAGAACAGTATCAAGACTATCACGGGTTCTTAAATAATTATCTAATCGAGCAAGAAGCAAAGGGCCGATTTGAGCGAGAAGAGCCCGCTTTTGCAATGCGCAATCTGACCGAGTGGCTAGATTACAACGATGTTGTGACCGAAGACAATCGCGTGTTGGTTGCCATGAGTTTTATGTTTTTGAGTGTGTGTCTTGCAAATATTTTAGGCTTGTTGCTAGGCAAATTTCTCAAACGCGTACCCGAAATCGGTGTGCGCCGTGCACTGGGCGCAAGTAAGCGGGATGTTTTCGCACAACATATTGTCGAAGTTTCCATGCTAGGTGTATTTGGCGGCATATTGGGCGTTGGCCTTGCGCAACTGGGATTGTGGGGAGTCAGAGCCACCTATAGCTACTATAGCGAACTAGCGACGATGGATTTAACCATGTTCTTTTCAGCACCGATAATTGCAATGACCGCATGTATCCTCGCAGGTCTCTTTCCGGCCTATCTAGTATGCAAAACAAATCCCGCCATCTGTCTAAAAACTCAATAGGTATCAAAATGTTAGAGATCAAACCAATCATTCATTCACTTGTGCGTTCAAAGGCAGGCGCGGTATTGTTGATTCTGCAAATCGCGATTACCTTAGCCATAGTGAGCAATTCCCTTTCTATCATTAAAGATCGTCTTGAATACTTGAACAAAGACACGGGATATCCTGAAAAAGACGTGTTCTATATCACGACTAATGTGTTTGCTGTTGACACCGAGCTGCTATATTTAATTGAAGAAACAGAAAAAACACTTCGAGGGATGGATGGCGTTGTAAATGCCAGCTATATGAGCGATGTTCCTTTGTCAGGCAGCGGATCAGCCTCAAGTTTCGGCAATAAGCCCATGGATCAGGATGAGGAAAAGGGCTATTTGTCAGCCAGAACAGGGCAGTCTAATGCGGGTTCTCAAGTGTTTGATACACTAGGTTTAGTACTAAAAGAAGGGCGCCTTTTCAACGAAACTGAAGTGTTGAAGATCGATGGTGCGCGCGAGCTTCCACAAAAAGTTGTTGTAACACAAGACTATATCAACGAAGTGTATCCAGAAGGTAATGGCGTTGGCCAATTCATTTATATTGGAAATACGCCTGTTGAAATCATAGGCGTCGTTGAGCGTGCTATGGGTGCATGGCCTTCTGATGAGGCAGCGTTAAACTACTCAATATTTCCTTATGTTGGCGCATCTACGTCGCAAAAATTTGTTGTGCGGGCGGCGTCTGGTATGCGCGAAACAGTGATGAAAGAAGTCGAAGATATACTGTTAGCTCAGTTTAATGAACGCGTCATTATGAACGTACAAGGCTTCGACGATGCTAAAAAAGAGTATCAAGCGTCTGATATTCTTATGCTGCGCATGTTGGTCATCTTAATCGCATTGTTGGTCTCCATTACTGCGTTGGGGATATTTGGTATGACAGTATTTAATATCAATAAGCGAACCAAGCAGATTGGGACTCGACGCGCATTGGGTGCCAGAAAAGCAGATATTGTAAGGTACTTTTTAGTAGAAAATTCAATACTTTGTATTGCGGGGATGACGCTTGGCGCAATTGGTGCAATCTACCTAGGGCAGATCCTCTTTGAACACTATTCTGTACCTGCATTCAGCAAGGCATATATTGTTTACACGGCTGTATTTATACTTTCAGTAAGTATACTGTCAGTCTTGTTCCCAGCGAACAAAGCAGCAAATATTTCTCCAAGCATTGCAACGAGGTCAGTGTAAAACCCACTTTATGGAAAAAATTCTCATCGTTGATGATACTACGGCAGTGCTACAAGCGCTGTCGTTAGTCCTTGAAATACATGGATATGAAGTGGTCACAACCACATCGCCTGATGACGCACTGCATCTGGTTAACCAACTGCGCATTAGCTTGGTGATCCAAGACATGAACTTCACCAAAGATACAACGTCAGGTGATGAGGGACGTGACCTATTTTATAAGTTCAGGGCGCTCAATCCGCATCTGCCCATTATATTAATTACAGCGTGGACAGACTTAGAGCAAGCGGTTGAATTGGTCAAGGCAGGTGCCGTTGATTATATTGCCAAACCGTGGGATGACCAAAAGCTCATCAATACTGTCGCGAACTTAATGGCGCTGGGTAAAACGCGCGAAGCCCAAATAACAGTTAAGCGACAGCGACAGGCGGATGCCGCGCAGAAGCAACTTGCGACTGAGCTTGGTCTTATTTATGAGAGTAACGCAATGCAGCGCATTGTTGATATGGCGTTGCAAGTCGCGCGTTCAGATATCTCTGTACTGATCACAGGCCCAAACGGCGTAGGTAAAGAAAAAATTGCAGAGCTAGTCCACAGCGCTTCTCCGTTAAGCAAGGCACCTTTTATTAAAGTCAACTGCGGCGCACTTCCAGCGAACTTGATTGAAGCGGAATTATTTGGTGCAGAATCTGGTGCATACACCGGTTCAAACAAAACGCGCATTGGCCGCTTTGAAGCGGCGGATGGCGGCACATTGTTCTTAGATGAAATTGGCAATCTGTCATATGATGGGCAGACAAAACTCTTGAGAGTACTGCAAACCGGTGAGTTCGAACGACTCGGCTCAGTCAAGACGCAAAAAACCAATGTGCGTGTTATCAGCGCAACCAATGCAAATCTCTTACAAGACATCAGCAATGGCAATTTTCGAGAGGACTTGTATTATCGTTTGAACGTCATTGAGCTTGCATTGACGCCACTTGCTGATCGCGTTGATGATGTTATGCCATTGGCAAGGCACTTTTTGCCGGGTCGTGAGTTTAGCTACGAAGCAGAGCAAGCGCTGCTTGGCCACCTTTGGCCCGGTAACGTCAGAGAACTCGAAAACATGTGCAAACGCGTTGCTGTTTTATCGCCCGGAGGCACGATTGATGCGACCGACTTTGTGTTTAACAATGCAGCCGCAGCGCCACATAAAGTAACGCAGGAACCTGATAAAGATATGTTAGAAAAGGCGTTGAAAGAGCACCAAGGGGTTATTGCTCGCGTGGCCAGGCAGTTTGGCATGAGCAGACAAGCGCTTTACCGCAGATTGGTGAAATTTGGGATTGAGTATTGACGCACCTGTCTTTGCGGCTGCGCATCTATATCACAGTTGTATTATGTGCGTTGCTCGCATCCCTGCCAATTTATTTTTTATCTGAGCTGTCCATCATTCAATGCTGTGCGCTTACGATCGGCTTAATGGCTGTATCACTATTTACAGCGAGAATTTTTCTAAAGGACTACAAAGCCGGCATCGACGCGCTTGAAACAGGTTTGCTCAATATCAAAGACGGAGAATACTCGACGACCTTGGCGTATCAAGGAAAAGATGAGTTTGCCGACTTGTGCCGGCTGTACAACGAAACCGTTGAAAAGTTGCGCATTGAGAAACACTGGTTATTTCAACGCGAATTGCTGCTGGACAAAGTCACGCAAAGCAGTCCAAGTGTTTTATTGCTTATTAATGATCAACAACAGATTGTCTTTAGCAACATAGCTGCGCGGGACTTTTTTGCCAATCATCGCTCGTTGGAAGGGCAATCATTCACTGAACTAATTGAAATGGCACCCACAGGATTCCATGCAGTTGCTTATCAAACAAGTGACGGGCTGTTTAGCATACAAACAAAAGATGGCGAACAGCAGACATGGCATTTATCAAACGGCCAATTCAGACTGAACAATCAACCTCATCGATTGATTATCTTGAAGCAGCTCACTAGAGAACTCAGCCGGCAAGAAGTCGCTGTATGGAAAAAGGTCATACGCATCATTAGCCATGAACTCAATAACTCGTTGGGCCCAATCTCGTCAATGTTGCATAGCGGTAAGATACTTTCAAAATCAAGCGAAGATGACCGATTGCAACGCGTTTTTAGTACCATTGAAGAACGCATACACCACCTGTCTGATTTTGTACAAGGTTATGGAAAATTTGCCAAATTACCCGAGCCAAAGCTCAAAGAGATAGAGCTTACACCGTTTTTGGACAAGCTTCGTGAACAATGGCATTTTGATACCGAAGGCAGCGAAAATGGCAAGTATCTATTGGCCGACCCTATTCAGCTTGAGCAACTGATAATCAACTTATTAAAAAATGCGCACGAATCAGGCAGTCCGAGCCAGGCCGTTGAGTTGCTGGTATTAGATGAAAATAAACACACCGTTATAGAAGTAAACGACAGAGGCACTGGTATGTCAGATACGGTAATGAACAGTGCACTCATTCCGTTTTACTCTACTAAATCCACTGGCAGTGGTATTGGACTGGCGCTATGCAGAGAAATCATCGACGCGCACCATGGTCAAATCACACTTAAAAACAGACTGAATGGTGGACTCAGTGTGCGTCTTATATTTCCAATAAATTCTGATATCCGGACACGGACGGGATAAATTACCTCTCCCCGCAAAACCCCACAGATAGAATGTGCTAATAGAACCCACGATAGGGTCGATAAAAGGTATATCTCTGAATAATGAATAAGTACTCGTATACGTTAACGAATCTAAATTCATATACAGTTAATGCTTTGTTCTGAACGCTTTTAAAACCTTTTGATTGTCATGCATGAAATAGTAGATCTTATCGATAAATATAACTTACTTGCAGTGGGCTCTGGCTTAATCTGCCTGCTGTTTTTCACAGTAATTTATCGTTTAAAAAGACATAACGCGGCACAAGACACGGCAATCGAAAGTTTGAAAAACGACATGCGACAACTTAATGTCGGCATGTTAAAAGTCAGCGGCACCGGCATCATCTTATTTGCCAATTATCGCGCTGAAAAATTACTTGGACGCACAGTCGATTCGCTTAATGGCATGTTTTTTAGCGAGTGCTTTGTCGAAAATGATAAGAGCGCAGTGAAAGATGGTGGCAACAATGGCACTACCGCAATTACTGCTTGCACTAATTCAAGCCGATTGTTTGTGCAGATTGAATACGGCCATTTGGATGTCGAAGGTAACGAACGCGACGTCTTCATACATGATATAGATGAGCTTCAGCGGGCATATGATCTTGAACATGATCGATTTAACAAGATTTCAACGACGCTTACTGAACTAGATTACGGCCGAATCAAACTCGACTTGAAATCAGAGCACATGGTGCTTGATGACCGCGCAAAACAACTACTGAGTTCACCGTCAGTAAAATTGGACGAAATGAGTTCAAGGCAAACATTGGAAGCGCTAAAAAGCCGTATTCACAAGGAAGATGAATTAAAGTGGAACAAGTTCATCAGCGTATTTCAACAAGACGGAAAAGCCGACGGTATATTTAGGTTTATGCCGTTGGACAAGCGCGTTGGCTCTGAAGACTTAGGATTTGAGCCGATCCATGTGTCGTTGTGCTCTGCAGAGCGCTCTTCAAAGCAAAATGTTGAAGGCCATCAAGTCGCTGAAGCCATCATCACTAAAAACACTTCCGTAGCGAACTTGACTGATCTGGCAACGCATTCAGAAATAAAACTCAAAGCAATAATATCAACCTCTTCTAACCCAATGTATGTGGTGGACAGGGAAGGTAAGCTGCTTGACTACAACTCAAGTTTTAGCAACATGATGAAAATGCTCGATGTAAAAATCGATCGAGATGACTTCTATTCATCTGAGGTTTTTCCAGAAAGCATCATTGCCCTTCATCAACCTGTGACCGGTGTCATTAGCCATTCCAAGCAAGCCCAATTCAGTGTCACGGACCGCAATAAAAAAGAAGTCCATCTGCATGTGACCTTGATATTTGCACATATGTCGAACTTCTTGGACGAGAAACAGAATTTACAAGTCGTCGGCAGCATTCAGAATATTACTGAAACCGTGACTGTGACGAAGACCCTTGAAAGCGAAAGGGCACAATTAGCCAAAATCTACGACCTTGCTCCCTTAGCCATCGCTAAGGTGAATGCTGAAAACCGCATTACTATGACCAATCATTTGCTGACGCACATACTCAGATACACGGAAAACGAGTGTAAAGCGTTGCACTTACATGATTTAGTCGTTGATCGCGAAGATGCAGCACAGATCGCAACAACGCTCAAACGTTCAGGCAAAGTTCGCGAGTTTAGCACAACGCTTAGAGCAAAGGACGAAAGTCTCTATCCGTGTGAATTGAACATTGATTTGATTAACAGAGAAGATCAGGAATATCTAATTTGGATCTTTGATAAAACCGCAGAGCGATTCGAACAGAACAAGTTTGAGACCTTGCTAGACAACTGCAATATGCCAATGGCAATACTAGGTGAAGACAGCTTCCTCAGTGTTAATGCGCCCGCCGTTGACTTTTTTGGTCAGCAGGACGAACAGCAACTGCTTTCCATGATGCCATATGATCACTCGCTTAATTATGATGAGCAAAAGTCAGATGAGCTTAAGCGCGAGATCGACCATGTTGTACTTACCGGTAAGGTCAATTCTTTTGTGTGGGAATACCATGTTGGTGGAGACAAGCTTCCTTGTCACTGCACGTTCATCCCCGTCTTTAAAGATCAAGCATTTGAATCAATCCTTTGCATGTTTATTGACCAACGAGAACTATTACGCGCTGACGAAGAACGCATCCAGGCACTGGCACTGCAGCAGCAAGCAATAGCAGAGCAGCGTATTGCCTTAAATGAAGTGGAAGAAACGCAAGCGAAGCTGACATACAGTAAAGAACAACTGGCGAATACAGAAAGTGCGCTCGCATCGATTCAGGGCGAGTATGAAAGAACGCGTCAAGAGGCTGAAGCGAAACAAAAGCAGCTGCTCGACAGTAAAGATAGATTAGCCTCGTTTGAAGATCAGCTTGCCTCTGTACAAGATCAATACAACAAAACGCGCGAAGAAGCAGAAGCCAAACAACGACAATTGCAGGAAAGCAAAGAACAGTTAGCCACCACCGAAGTACAATTGGCAAGTGTCATTGAGTGCTATGACAATACGCGCGAAGAAGCAGAAGCTGCACAACAACAGCTCATTGACAGCAAAGACCAGCTCGCAAACACAGAAAAAGAGCTGGCCACGGTACATGAGAGATATGTTGAAACGCGTGAAGAGGCCGAGGCGGCTCAGCAACAGCTGATTGACAGTAAAGATCAACTGGCCAACACGGAACAGCGATTGGCAAGCGTGCAAGAGCGATATGATGCAACGCGCGAGGAAGCAGAAGCAGCGCGCAAACAGCTAAACGAGAGTAAAGATCAGTTAGAGACAACGAAACAGCAACTTGTATCCGTTCAGGCGCAGTTTGATCAGACGCGTCAAGAAGCCGCAGTCACACAAAAGCAATTAACGGATAGCAATGACAAATTGGCCAATACGGTCGAGCAATTGGCCTCAGTGCAAGCGCAATTCGATGAAACGCGTCAGGAATACAGCGATCTCAAACAATCACATGAGAACGTCGCCGAAAACTTGAAGGTTCTGCAAAATCAGTATAATCAAAGTCGCGACCTGTTAGCCGCAGCTGAGCAATCAAATCAAGACCTAACATCACAGCTAGAAGATGCTGATCGCCAAGTCCAGGGCCTGAGCGAGCAACGCGAGGAAATCATTCGCGCGTTGAATGACAGTGAAGCTAATTACCAGAAGGCACAAAAAGCACTTGCGGCAAGTGAAGCCAACGTGGAACAACTGGAAGATCATCTACAAGAAGAGAGAGCAAGACAAGGTGCGCTTGAACGCGAAATAAGTGAGATGCAGCAAGCGGTCTCTACAAAAGATCAGGAAATCAATTCAGTCAACGCCAAAATTGATCAGTTGCAAGGGCAGCTATCTCACTCCAAAGATGCGACAGAAATACTGAAATCACAGCTTGATAGTCAACGAGAAGCGCGAGAAGCCGCTGAACAGGAACAAAAGGCACTAGAGCAAAGTTACCAATCTGCAAGAACCGAACTTTCTAACAAAGAAAGAAATCTCGACCACATGCAGGAAGAGCTTAAGAAACTCGAAGCCATGTCTCAGCAAGAACGCAGTGACATGCAAGCGCAACAAGCAGTGTTAGAACAAGAGTTGGATGCTAAGCATGAACAGCTTCAACAGACCGCTGACGAGTTAGAAAGCGCAAGAATTGCGTCGGAGCATGAAAAACGCGCCAGTAAAGCTCAGCAACAGTTAGTCGCAAGATTACAAAACGAATTGCAGTCTGCTGAAAGTGAAATTTCAGAAAAACAAGTGCAGATGAATGAGAAAGAACAAGCACTGAAACAAACCCAGCAAGACTTGATGTCTGAGCTGAAAAACAAACAGCTGAAATTACAGGAAGCTGAAGATTTACTGCGAAACACCAAAGAACAGAACAAAGCAGAAAAAGAACAGCACCAACAAGCGATTGAAAACTTGAAATCTGACTTATCAGAAATCGAAGAGAGAAGCGCTGAGCAGCAACAAATCATTCAGCAAAGTGATGAGCAGTGGCAGCGCGACAAGGAAGCTTTGGCACAAGAGATCAATGCGCGTAGAGAACAGCTGGCATTAACAAAAGATGAGCTTGAAGAATTCCAAAGCCAGGCAGATAAAGAGCGCTATGCGCGCATCGAGCAAGAAAACAAGTTAGAGCAGTTGCGAGCAGAGCTCACCGACGTCGAGTCGAGAGCTGAAAAACAACATCAGATGATGGCCGGTAACGAAGAGCAATGGCAACGTCATCACGAAGAAATTGAGCAGCAAAAACAGCGACTTCAAGAATCATTGCAACAAGCGAACATCCAAAACCAAGAGTTACAAAAACAGCTTGAAGGAAAACTGGACGCATTAAATCAAGCGGAACTGCAAGTAAATGAATCAAAACACGGTGAGCAAGAACTCGTTGATGAGCTAGAATCTGCGCGCGCAGAAGCGGAAAGCTTGCAGTTGCGCATTGAAGAACAAGCAGATCAAGAAAAGGCACTACAGGCGCAACTTGAACAACAACAAGATGCATTGCAGTCGAAAGAGTCAACCATTGTAGAATTACAATCAAGTCAAGATGCTCTCGCGGCTGAACTCGCTCAAGTGCAGGCAGAATACGCACAAAGTAAGCAGACACTATCGGAACAACAAAACAGCCACGACGGACTCAATTCGCAGATGTCTGAACTTGAACAGGCCCTTGCAGAAAGTCAACAAGCTCTGTTAGACAAAGAAACGGCGCTTTCGGAAGTACAAAAAGCCCTTGAAAGCAGTCAATCCAAGTTAGAAGAACAAGAAACCGAGCTAGTTGAAGCGCACAAAAAAGAATTGCAGGAATACAGTCAAAATGCGGAGACGTCGGCTGCGCGCATCCCCGATATTGAAGAGCTTGAAATGCCGGATAATCCTGCGGAATGGTTTGATCTGTTACCCTATCTACAGAGCAAGGGTGAAATTGATTCATTGCCAAAAGCGTTGTCAGAGCTTATCGAATCGCTTCAGGAAAGCTTAAATAATACTGAACAAGCGATAGAGAAGAACAACATGCCGGCAATTTATAGCGGTATAAGAGCAATTACTGCTATTGCGAAAGAAGTCAATTCTGAAGTGTTAACGGATATCATGTCGGCTATTGAATTTGACTGTAAATGTGGTCTTGTTGACAACGTGTCGATTCGCTGGCCAGCAGCGAAACAGAGTTTGCAGCAAACGCTAAGGGTTGTTTACTCGCACCTTCACGCATAACAGCTGTTTCCTTGCTAGTCTCGTCTAATCAGCGGCGTGTAAATACAGTGAAGTGCGGTGGCAGACCAATGAAGACCGGCGGTTCAAATCGTAGTTTTCATAAATAGGTCTACGATCGAAAACATTAATACTTACCGCGCCTTAGTGCACAAAAATCTGTTCTCCTCATAAATTAAGAAGGGTTGGGTTTCTGTCTGACTTAGACCGCCTAGCAAAGGCTTAGTAACTTGATTTAGAATTAGAAATAAAGAAGTTAGTGACTGCACCGACGGTCCCACTGACAAAAGGTTGTTGGATATCAAATTTACCTGCTGTGGTATTTTGAACGCAAGCGCCACCCACAAATCCTACAATAAACCAAACGACGCTTAACTCACCATTGAGACCGATAGATTTATGGTGATTGTTATTTGCGTATGTGTATCTACCAGAAAATGCGGATGTGTATGGACCATACCGGTATAAATGTTTGTACCACTTTAGGACAAAAGCCTAGGCCAAATTTCCCACCAAAATTGTTGGCGCTTTAATGACCTGCTGTTCGAATCTAGAATTTTATAAATTGCGGAAGGGTAGGTGAACCGTTCAAAATTTTCTCTTGCTTAGAGAGCCACGCTGCCTTGAACTAGCAGCGTGGTAAAAGATGAGGTGATAAGGCTTACTCAACGAGGTTTCGTGGAGAAACATCTTCACTTTCACTGGGATATTAAAGGCAACTGCGAGACATTGAATGAAATCATGAACGTAATACCTTTCCTTGATTTCTTTTAATTGTGCGCTAGGTCCGGCCGTATTTATTCTCTGAGTTGTCGTAAACTGTGCTGACCTAAGCTCAATCCTGCCATCAAGCCAACTGATTATTTAGCTCGTTTCTGCTGCATAAAAACTGTATTTATATACAGTCATTTATTGACTAGATTCTTTAAGTATGAGAATTTTGTCAAGAGTTTCGTATATATAGGTTATGCTCTTTGAAAAAAGGTAATGGGATATTATGAACAAGCTAAAAAAGAATATTACTGTGCGTTTCTTCTCAATTGATGCGCTAGATTCTTTTTTTAATGAGTTCGAATCCAACTACCAAGCAAATCAAGGCAACGATAATACCTCTCGAATTATTAACATTAGAAATAAGAAACACTTAGTAAAAGGCTTTGCTAGAAAATCGCAGTCAGGGTCTATTGTATACCCTATTACCGTAGTTCGAGAGAGAAATACATGGCAAACTAAAGCAACAAGTGATGGAAAGATTTCTTCAATCGCAGTCAATCAAGGAATTATCGGTGATCCGTATTTTTTCTTTGTGGTTCCGCAATCTAAAGTTCTCATTGGATTTACCTCTGGTCCAAGTGTAAGCCTAAAAAGTGTTGGAACATCTTTGCTTGAGTTATTCAGAAATAACAGAGAAAGTAAAGTTAAGCTTGAACTTATACCAAAAGAAAAGGAATTTGCACGACTCACTGAGATTTCTGATTACAGTAGCCTACATTTTAAGATTAGCTCTTCGTCTCTAACAGACGTATCAGACACGGCTCCTCAATTTATCAAGAATTTCAGCAATGCCCCTTACCTTGAAAGCAACATGCAATTGTCTTTAGATCTTGCAATTGACGAAGATGGCGCGACTAGCCTTTCTAGAGACAATGTTATTGAAATTGTCAATTATCTATCGAATCATGATGGTTGTACGGTGCTTAAAGTAAAAGGGAAAAATTCCGATGGTACTAATGTTCATCTTGACTTCGGAAATGCATTTTTTATCTACAAAACAGAAATAGCAACCCGTCAAAAGTATATCGACGAAAAAGTCGCCAAAGAAATATTAGAAGCCGCACTAAACAGCTACAAGCAGCTAGCTCTGTAGCCTTACACTAATTTAGTGCTCTCCCGATAGAGCGCAGCTCTTTTCGAGTAATCGGGTGTATTTGATCTAACTGACCATTTGCCATTAGTTCTAAAAGTTGATGTAGTGAGTCAATATTAATTTTAGTAGCAAGGTTACTGTTGATCTCCCTCGCAGCCTCTCTAGTCAAACCAAAATTGATTAAGGTGATCATCCGGTCATCACTAGCGCCGATTTCAATGTAAGAATGCAATTTAGCACTTGTTAACTCTAGGCCTTTCAGTGCTATGGCATTTGAAAACAGTATCTGGTAGCACCGCAGGGCATTGGCCATCCTAAAACAGATATCATTGTTGATAACTTTTATTACATCTCTAACTGCTTTGTTTGGGTTAACTTCATCATCGTCATTTTCTCTATGGTCAATTAGCCACTGAATTTGTTCAGTTATTATGCTTTTTAAGCTATCACCTTGTATCCACTTTGATGTAACTAAACACATATAGGAAAGACTATAATCACCCGTCGGAGTGTAAACTCCAAACAACGCTAATTTTTCGCACACTTTTAACAGGGCATCGTAAAGATTCGAAGATTTGGGATGCGGTAAGACCCAACTACGTAGATCATCCTCTTCACTCAAAAATTTAAACAACTTGTTTTGTTGGATATAACCTATAGTTGGATTTGCTTCTAGTGTAAATTGTGCAACCTTTAGGTTTCTGCTTGCTTCTTGCACAGAGTTTTCTAAGATTTGTTTGTTTTGCTGATTTAAGAGCAATTCAGGCGCATCTAAAGTCCTCAGTAATTTACCTGCTGATTTTTCTTTGATCAATTTATTTGCGATAGTATAAAACTTGTACTGTTCTTTGTCGTCATGGGGAAAGGTTCCTTTCAAAGCTAGTAATACCTTTGAAAGGTCTTCATTTAGAGCTTTAAAGTAAGTTGGTACCTTATCTTCTTCATGCTCGTTCTCATCAAAGTAATCTTTAACCTGCCATCTATCAGGTTCAACAATGAAAATGTTTCCCGCGAAATGTTCGAGCATCCGTCCAGCTCTACCCGTAATGTTGTTTATTTTTACTTCGTCCAATCTTTCCGATGGAAGAAATTTTACGGGTTGCATTGGATTTAGTAGAAAAAGGTTTTTAGCTGGCAAGTTAACACCCTCAGCCAATGTGCTTGTGCAAGCTATATGCTTAATCGTGCCTTCTTTGGCTAGATTTTCAATCATTATCCTTAGTGAACTAGGCAGTGGCCCATAATGGAATGCTACCCCTTTTCGAAGGTTATTTGCCAATGTAAATTCAGGATGAATAAATTGTTCTACATAGTCGGCAGCTTCTTCGAGGTCTGGGGCGACCGCCAAGGCAGGTATTTTGTTTGCCAGGTCTTGTGCAAACCTTTCGCAATCTGATGTTCTATTTCTATAAATGATGTTACTTTTATTACCACCCAGCTTTAGTACCACATCTGAAAGTTTTGTACCTGTAAAGCCCTTCGGAACGACTAGACGATTTTTGGTGTTCAACCGTGTCAATACTAGATTTCTCCCTTCGGGATTAACCTCCATAATTATCTTAGCTACAGGAGAGTGAGCAGTTATCTCTTTTTTAAATTCAACATCTTCAAATACAGTAGAAAATGAGTTTTGATAGCTTGGTGAAGGCATGCTAACGATTACTTGTGGCAGACTATCTTCTAGTAACTTTTCGATAGTTAGATGCAATAAGACGCCTCTGCTATCGTCTGTAATGTTGTGAGCCTCATCAATAAATAAATAGTTAAATGAGATATCCCCGCTTTGCAGGGCATCAAATAAGCGCTCTTGAGTCATAACAAATAGAGTTTTAGCTGCATATCCGTGATCTTGAGGAACAGTGCATATCTCTATATTTTTCTCGTATCTTTGCTCCTTTGCTATTTCATATAGCTTTCCAGCAACTTCAGATATTAAGGCTCTGGTTGGCACTATAATGGCTGCGAAGGCACCGTCTGATTCGATGATTCTTCGCATTAGATAACTTAGGATTATGTGTGTTTTTCCTGCTGATGTTGGAGCAACTGTAATCACATCTTCGTCAGAAGCTAGGTTTCCCCACAACTTTCGCTGAAAATCAGTCAATGGGAAATCTAATTCTACGACAGTGTTTAATTCCTGACGAAATTCTATTTCTGCCTCGGCATAAAAACTGTATCTAAACGTCAAATCAGGGAAGCTTCTGCTAATAAGCTTTATATTTGGAAAGTCGCCTGAATCAGCAAAAATACGATTTGCAATACTCAAAAGTTCCGGGTAGTCGTCTCCACATACATCGATTAGCATTGACAATATTGCTGCACCTTCCTTTCGAAACTTGTTGTCTTCAGCCTTGTAAAAATATTGCGCGATTAAAATGAGCTGTTTTACACAGGACCTATCGAGCTCGTCCTCTTGTCCGGTAATTTTACTTACATAGGAACCGAATAATTTATTGCTAGTACGTTCGTATGCTTCACTGTTCAAAACTCTTGCGGATAACTTGTTTGCAAATTCGCTCATTTTTGAATTCCCATGAAATCAATGAATTGCCGCACCAGTTCATCAATAGATTCAAAAGGTAAAATCAATAGCGCTGTCTTTTGAACATCTAGATCTTGATTCTCTATCTTTCTGTAGAAGTCGCCAACATATTCAGCAGCAAGATCAATGTATGCTTTCTTAAAGTCGCTACCTGAGAACTTCATTAGCTCTGGTTTAGAAAACCCGATAAAGCATGGTAAGTATAAATATTCTTCGGGTTCAACTTCGGAAAAGGGGTCTAATATATCCAAAAGATACTCTTCTAAATCTGCAGTAATATTTGGAAAGTCCATATTGCTATCAAGTAAATCAAACTCTCCTTGATAAGCTTGTTTTGCTGATTTAATAGATTCCGCTGCTTTAGTCGCGGCAGCCTTAAAGTCCTTGTAGAGTTTAGATTCCCCTAAAAATAGTCGAAACTTTCCATCACAAAATTGCCCATGGACACCATCGGCGCCAAATACTGGCATTCGTGGATTAGGTTTATCAGCCACTTTACTCAGTAACTTAGGAGCTTCGAGATATACATCCATAAGCGTGAAAAGAATCAGTTCACCTAGCTCACCTTGCGCTGTTTTTTGACTCAGCTTTCGAATTGCTTTCTCAAAGAGTTTCTCAGCAGCACCTGATTTGCTAATACCGAGCTTTTTCTCTACCTCGGAGCATTTAAAAACAAAATTTGACATGATTCCGTCTTTAACTGCGCTGAAAAATTTTATCAGCGGGTTTTCGTCTCTACCTGGAGGAAGAAAGACTAGTAGTGTCTCAACATTTCGACCATCCCCTAACTTGTAGGTTACATCCACTTTTTTGAGAATACTTTTAATTTCAGTAGAGTTTTGAAGCTGCGGTTTAAGTCTAGTGTCCATCGTATTGTAGATTTTACCCCTTAACACTTACATCCATTACACTTGCAATGATTTGTATAATAAAATTTACCCCAACATTCCATTAGAACAGAGCCTCGTGCTTGCGAGGCTTTGGATTCAAAATTTACTGTATATCAAATGTACCTAGAAATCTTTAGGCCGGTCCTTCCTTGCATTCTAAATCGACGGGCTTAGCACCAGAACGCCAAAAATCAGCAGATACGTAGTGGATTCTGAACTATCACCAATTACGTTCAACTGCGTACTCAGCCAAGTTTGAAAGAAAATAGCAAATGGAATCTCAATACAAATAAACAATAAAAAAACGCGTAACTTGCAAGGCCTTTCTTGAGCTTGTCTCACGTATTTAGATTTTTTCGCTGCAAGAAGAAGTACAGTTTAAACCCTGATATACGTAGAGTAATGCAAAGCACTCCGAGTACGATAAAAAACATCATCAATTCATCTCATTTACTTTTTTTCAATCATTGCGCCACTTTTTCCGCTTCGCATATAGTGACATCTCCAAAAAATTGCACCATTAGTTAATCCAGTAGTAGTGGGCATCAACAGCTTGAGAAAGAGTCTGACTAATTGAGGTTTCATCGTTATATCTACTACCCCTTTTGCTCATTCGCTACTACTCCACCGCCTAAACTTCCGTACACTGTTGAATAGACCTGAATATCATTTAGCGCACCTTCTCAATACGGTTTTTAATTGCAGCAGTCGCTCTTGAACTAATGGCTTGACCTGCTGCAGTTGCAGCATTGAAATGCAAATAGAGTCTTGTTTCGCAATAGAATAATCAATTGAAGCAGAAAACAAGAATGCTAGTTATTATTAACTAGCATTCTAGGTAGTTTCACTCTGTTCAAATACAGCAATAGCCTCCTGTTGAGCCAATTTACAGACGG
>JBCDMA010000008.1:0-28638 GCA_038744645.1 Pseudomonadota bacterium
CAAAAACGATTTATGTGCGAACATCCCTTCTAATCCATTCAAAAATCAATTGAGCTAAGCGTATTTACGTATTTTATTTAGACACCGCTCACTGATAATGATTTTTGGTTTTCTAATTTAGAATTTCAATATTACTTTTCCATTCGCAATAACTCAAAAGTAACGTTCCCGCCTTCAAACAAGCCGATTTTTCTAGGTTCTTCTCGAACGAGTTTGATCAATCCAACGCCAGGTGCATACCACTCAGTCTGCTGTATTTCTACGTCCTGATAACCCAGTTTAGGATCAACATAAAGAGGAAAGGCCGCGAATCCCTCCACTTTTATACAGTTTTCGAATTGCCCAGCAGGTACCTCAACAGTTTCATTCATTGAGGTTACTTCATACTCCATTTCGAATCGAATATCTTCTGTGTCTGGCACACTGTCGTTTGGAGCGCCGCTAAGCGTATAGGTCTTTGATTCGACGAACCAACTTTGACCTTCACTGATTTCATCGTTTTTTGGCAGTATTTTTCTCTCTGGCTCATCCATCGTAGGATCAGCTTGCACGATGGTCTTTTGGGCAATTCTAAACAGGCCGTCCTCTGCTGAAAGGATAAAGTAGTCTGTGCCGCTACCCGTTCGCCTGACGGTAATTGGCATCTCAAAATATTTGCCATCAAAAGCGGTGCTGCCAATGTTTTCAACCGTATATACTTTTACTTCTTTGTCGTTGGTGTGTTCTTCATATACTTGGTATTCCCAACGCAAGCCATCTTGCAATGGGAAATAGTCGTTTTCCGAAATGCGCTTAGAGCACCCGGTGAGAAGAACGCTTAATATCAGGAGTATGTATAAGAGCTTCATAGGTTATTTTTCAGGTAACGCGAGGTCCGGTAGGTCCTCAAAAAGTATGGCTTTTTCATCTTCATTTGCCTGGCTAGGATCTAATTCAGTAACAAGCCTCTTTTTGCTCGGCTCACTCAACCCTATTTGAGGCGTGCCTTCGCGTATTTTTCGTAAGGCGTCCTCGACTTTTGAATGCAGCGGTCGAGAATAAGGCACTACATGCGCTCTAGGATTGGCAGATAGCTGTTGGTTTCTTATATCGCTTAACCAAAAAAATATTTGGCCAGTTATGTTCTCTTCCTTGTTCGGTTCTTCTATGATCGCGTAGTGAAGCAAGAATTGTTGCGGTACGTCGGTTTTACTGGCCCAACCTTGCGAATTTTGCCACCCGTGGTAGCTGGCGTAATAAAATCCAACGGCAATCACTATTAAGCCAGCCTTGATCCACCAAGTTACCTTACTATAGATAACGGCTATCAATACAAGAGCCGAAAAAAATGCATAGGCTAATGCCAGTATTAATAGAATTTCATTCATTTTCTAGCGGTTCCTATGAGCTTCTTCTGTAAGTTGTTAATATCGTTGACACTCCCATTAGGAGTAATCGTAAATCGGAGCGACGTGACTTCATCACCTTCCTTTTTTAACACGGTAGATGTGTAGTGAAGGACTTGCATTTTGGGATTCACTTCTGCCAGATAGACCGTTACCGGCACTGGCATTGAGGTTTCTGTTTTGTAATAGTGCAGGTTAACGACGAACTCTCCCGGCGGTCTCCCTCGAATAGTTAATACTTCCTGATTCAATGGGTTGGTTATTTCTCGGCCGTTAACTACTTGAGTGTCATTCACCAACCCTCTGTCATCTCGATCCAGGTGCATCAGGCCGACCTCGGGATTGCGATATGAAACTAACGCAGACTCTGGTCCTTCCACCCACACATCAACATCATTAGGATCGCCATCTGGCCAGCTTGCAGTGATAATGAACTCTGCTTTGGGGTCAATGATGCCGGTTTTAGCTGGCGGATTAAGCAAAAGGAGCGTAATTAAAAACAAAAAGGTAAAGGTCATTAACGCATTAAACAGCAGATCGGTAAACGGATCGATTTCGGCTGCTGGCTTGTTTTCAAACAGTGCCACTACGAAATTCGCTCTAGTTTTTGCGGTAAGGGGGTGTTTTGTATTTCTCGGGCGTTTTGTCCTAGCTCTATCGTGGCAACCACGAATTTATCTGCACTTCTGTCGAGCAATAAATACTGTAGACCCAATAGGATACTGCTTATTAGGCCAACCATGGTTGTATTCATCGCGATGCCCATGCCTTTTGTCATTTGCTGCATCAGCTGTTTAACGCCTGAAATATCCAACGTATCTAAATCGGATACCGTACCCAGCATCATGACAAAGCCAATTACAGTGCCCAATAAACCAAGCTTGATCAGAACGCCAACAATAAACCAGCCGACCTTATGTGAACCGCGAATACCTTCAACCAAGAGCTCACCTTGTTGTGTTGCGTCGGATTCACTGTCGAGATTTCGAGTAGCGACTAAATACTGTTTGGCGAGGGATTCAGGGTAGTCCTCTAAACGCTTGTTTATGTGTCCGCTTGTTATTTTAAGGCCGGATTGAAGTGTGGATAACGCCATAAACTGATGGGCAATAAACCAACTGCGATAACCGCAGTGAACACTGGTTAGAATAAAGATGAGTAAAACCAATGCGCAAATTCGAGTCACATCCGAAGCAATGACCACGGGAAGTACGCCTAAGTCATTCACAATAATCAGTGCAAAAAACACTAGACTGGCTAATAGTAGCCAATTCAATAGCGTTAAAAAGGGGATATTCGTTGAGTTTTGCAAGGGTTGTGTATGCCTTTTCAAATTCACTGTTATGTTAGTGACAGTTTATCGGTTGTTGTTTAGAAGTAACATCGATTAGTCGATGCTAATCTCAAGCGTGATATTTCACGCATCTTCTGAGCCCATATTCTCATTACCTATGCCGTTCTGACATTACAAAGAAGAGAATACCTTAAATACAATCAAAAGCGCCTAACTAGAAACTAAACCAGACTATAGTGACTGCCAAATGGTTTCAGTCCATAAACAGTAGGGAATTGATGGTACTTTAGCAGCATCAATTCACTGCCTACACCTTTATAGTATGCGAAAGCTTCACACTGATTGTCAGCAAATTGTAAGAAACCTGAGTACCACTAACCTTTTGAGTTTACAACGAAACATACCACTCGATTAGTTCAAACCAAGGAGCGCATTAACTAATAAATACCGCTTTTGAAGGCATGTAGATATACTTCTTTATAAGACTATAGTCTTATATGTCCTAAGGGTTCTTAGGCCGATATTTGAACACCTAATTCCATTAAGCATTTTTATGAAAATAAGTCATTTATCGATAAGTAACCAGCTTACTATCTCTGTAGCCGTTGTGCTTATAGTCATTCTAAGTGGTCTTACGGCTGTCGCTGTACAAATTACCTATAACAGTTCAGTCAAAGTAGCAAAACAAGATTTAACAAGACAGGCTGAATTGCTCGACCTCAACCTTGAGTTAACGTATGCGTCTTTGTTGGAGCAAAACAGCAGCTACAGTAGCACGTTTGAGCAACTGTTTGTTTCAGGTGATTTCAAGATTTATGACGACGAGCTAATCGATTTTAACGAGCAAGAGATACCAACGCTTGTATTTGAAAAGGAATTCGCCGCGTTTGAAAATGTAACCTTTGGTTCCAGCGGTAGCTCTGAAAGTGAAAGTACAACAATCGCAAATGATTTTAGTTTCGTTGATCAGTTTAACGAGATGACAGGTGGCACAGCGACAATATTTCAGCGTGTAGGTGATGATTTTTTGAGAGTTTCTACCTCTTTGCGCAAGCCTGACGGGGAAAGAGCATATGGCACATGGCTCGGCAAGGAGCATCCTGCACATGCGCGTTTACTGTCTGGTAAAGCCTATACTGGTAAAGCCAAGCTATTTGGTAGGAACTACATTACCACCTACTCACCATTTTTTGACGATGTCGGCGAAGTTATCGGCATTCTCTACACCGGTTTTGGTTATCAAGGACAAATTGATATTTTATTTGAGGGATTGGGCACTGTCACTGTAGGTGAATCCGGCTATATTTACATTGTTGATGCAAGCAATGGCAAGAATCACGGTGACTTTGTGTTCCATCCCGAGTTAGTCGGACAAAGTGTGCATTCTCTCCCCGATGCTGAAGGCAACAAGATTTTTGGCGGCTTGTTTGAAGCTGACAAAGGTATTCTAGAATATCGTTGGTCGCATAAGAGTGGCCAGCACTTTGACAAGATGGTTGCCTTTACCAAGATAGATGGATGGGACTGGGTGCTAGCGACCGGGAGTAACGTTGATGAGTTTACGCAGCAAGCCACTGATCTTCGAAATGCATTGATAGTAGCCATGATTCTTGCTGCGACACTTATCTGCGGTTTTCTGCTTTTTGTGATCCGTCGTCAGTTGAAGCCATTATCTGAAATTGGTGATGTGATGGACAAGCTTGGTCAAGGTAACTTTGGCGCCGCTAGTTCCCTATCGAAGTTCGAGATTTCAGGACAAAGCGACAACGAAATATCAGAACTTGCGCGCCAGTCGAGAAAGATGAGTGCGTCATTGAGCAATCTCGTAACCGATGTAGATAGCTCTGTAAATGAAGTGCTTTCCGCTTCAGATGCAGTATCAAAAGTTGCGAAAGAAACGCGAGACTCTGTTTCAACACAATTAGGTGATACCGATCAAGTAGCTACCGCAGTCGATAGACTCAACGCGTCAGTTCAAAACGTCGCAGACAGTGCAAGTGCAGCATCTGAAGAGACACAACAAGCTGATAATCAGGCGCTACAAGGAAAGCAAGTCGTTACCTCGGTTATTTCTAGCATCGACAAACTCGCTGGCGAAGTAGAGCAATCGGCGGAAGTGATTTCAAATGTGCGCAAAGAAAGTGAAAATATTGGTTCAGTAATCGAAGTCATTCAAAATATCGCTGAACAAACCAATTTGCTTGCATTGAATGCTGCAATTGAATCAGCGAGAGCGGGAGAGCAAGGTAGGGGCTTTGCTGTAGTTGCGGATGAAGTAAGGAACCTTGCAAAAAGAACGCAAAATTCAACGACAGAAATTAATGACATGATTGAGAAGCTGCAACGGGCAGCGGAAGATGCTGTGACAACGATGGAGGGCAGTCGTAGTACCGCAAAAGTGAGTGTTGAACAAGCAACAGAGGCTGGCGAACACTTGTCAGGTATCGCGCAGTCAGCATCGAGAATAAACGATGTTACGACACAAATCGCCAAATCATCAGAAGAGCAGATGCGGGTTGTAAGTGAAGTAAATAGCAGTGTGCTGTCCATTCGAGACATGACTAAATCAACCAGTCAAAGTGCTGAACAAGTCGATCAGGCAACCAGCAAAATTCAATCAATTGCGAGCCGCCTAAAAGCCAGCGCAGACTGTTTTAAACTTTAATTCTTAAAACTTAAAAAACAGCGGCAAAGCAAAGCAAAGCACTTTGCAGTGCCGCTTTCTCTAATAGTCTATTTAGTATATTCCGTTTTTAATCAATAAAACCCATCTACACTAATGACCATCGCTTATATCTCGGTACAAGCAAGATCCATCCAACAAGTTTGAAAAAAATCGAAAATTATGGGCTTTTTTAAACTCAAAAATCAGCCCTAGCGTAGATCAACTATAGGCATGCACATGCCTGAGTTTACAGCGTCTAGACATTTTCTTAGCGTAAGTTAAAAAATACCTTTGCACTCTGTTTACACATTGCGTATCAACGTCCAAAAATTCGACCAAACTGCTGGACGACAGAGATATCAAATGTGCGGAAGACATACTACTGCGGCGCCGTTTGCCGTTCACTGACCAACAACATCGGGAAGCATTATGAATGTTAACTTCACTCTTAATGGCGAGCAAAAATCAATTGAAGTTGAACCAGATACGCCCCTTCTATGGATATTACGTGATGAGCTGAGTCTCACAGGGACAAAATTCGGTTGTGGTAAAGCGCAATGCGGTGCGTGCACTATCCATTTTAATGGCAATGCTACGCGCTCATGTGTGATGCCAATCAGCGCAGTGATAGGTGCAGAAATAACCACCATCGAAGGTGTCACATCAGCCGCAGCTGATGCGCTAATGGCAGCTTGGAAGAAGCACGATGTTCCGCAATGTGGATTTTGCCAGTCAGGCCAAATGATGAGTGCAATTAATCTTCTGACGCGAAATCCATCACCGAGCGATGATGAAATTGATGCGGGCATGTCAGGCAACCTGTGTCGCTGTGCAACTTATACGCGTATCAAAAAAGCGATTCGCGAGGCATCAGATAACCTAGGAGAAAGGGCATGATAGGTCAATTACCTTTTACACAGTACACAGCCTCTCAAGGGATGTCTCGACGTGGGTTTTTAAAAGTCACTGGTGGATTGTCTGGTGGATTGCTTGTCGCAATGCATCTGCCATTAGCGAAATTAGCAATGGCGGAAATCGACTCTGTTACGGGTAAACAAACCGCTGCTCCAAATGCGTTCATCGAGATTTCATATGATAATACGGTCACGGTAATGATCAAACACCTGGAAATGGGGCAGGGCGCATTCACCGGGCTTGCAGTGTTAGCGGCAGAAGAACTGGATGCCGACTGGAGTCAGATGAAAGCGCGACACGCCCCAAGCAATACTGAACTCTATAAAAACTTAAACTTCGGCATTCAAGGTGTGGGCGGCTCTACTGGATTATCAAATTCATATGATCAAATGCGAAAAGCGGGCGCGACATGCAGAGCCATGTTGGTCAATGCAGCGGCAGACAAATGGGGTATTTCACACGAGTTGATTTCTGTCACGCGCGGCACGATCAGCAGATTAGATACAGGCGCTAGCCTGACGTTTGGCGACTTGGCGGAGGCCGCAGCAAAGCTATCACCTCCTGAAGATGTCAAGCTTAAATCGCCAAGTGAATTTGTTCTCATTGGTACCAAACTGCCGAAGCTTGATACTGCAGAAAAAAGCACTGGCGCAGCCATTTTTACACAAGATATCAAATTGGAAAACATGCGTTATGCAATGGTAGCGCACCCACCGCTTTTCGGGGCTAAACTGAGATCGTTTGACGACACTGCAGCAAAAGCTGTTAGCGGGGTTCTCGACGTTAAACCAATCCCGTCGGGTGTTGCTGTCATTGCGAAAAACACCCATGCAGCTTTGAAAGGCAAGAATGCACTTAAAATCGACTGGGATACTTCATCGGCTGAAACGCGCAGCAGCGCGGCACTCTTTGATGAGTACAGAGCGAAAGTGGATACCTTAGGAGCGACTGCTGCAAGTACCGGCGATGTTGAAAAAGCGCTTAAGAACGCTGAAGAAACGCACGAATTTACCTTTGAGTTTCCGTTCCTTGCGCATACACCGATGGAGACCTTAGACGCCGTTATCAGAATAAACAGTGATGATACGGTAGACGCTTGGCTAGGCAGCCAGCTACAAACGGTTGACCAGGGTACGATTGCCGGTGTTGTTGGTGTGGACCCGACGAGAGTTAACTTAACGACTATGATAAGCGGTGGTTCTTTTGGTAGAAGAGCGCAACCGGACAGCGGTTTTGCTGCAGAAGCAGCGCATGTTGCTAAAACACAACCTAAAGGCACGCCAGTAAAGCTTATGTGGACAAGAGAAGATGACCTTCAAGGGGGAAGATATCGTCCACTGACGGTTCATCGCTTCGAAGGTGCCATTGACAATGAGGGCAACATTTCCGCTTGGGACCATGCCATTGCAACGCAGTCAATTGTTGCTGGCTCTCCCTTCGAAGGTATGATTCAAAATGGCATCGACCCTACATCTATTGAAGGTGCGCAGGCCCCCTGTTATGAACTGAACGACTTTCGAATGACCTTGCATACCATGGAAAACAAGGTCCCTGTACTTTGGTGGCGTTCTGTGGGTCATACGCATACCGCCTATGCCGTTGAAGTTATGATGGATTATCTGTTAGAAAAAGCCGGCAAAGATCCCTTTAAAGGAAGAATGGCGCTGATGAAAGAACATCCGCGCGATAAAGGTGTCCTCAAGGCAGTCTATGCGTTATCGCAAAAAGGCACGCCTGCCAAAGACAGCGCAAGAGGCATTGCCGTGCATCGTTCTTTTGGTAGTTATGTCGCTCAGGTAGCAGAAGTCATTAGGGATAGCGACGGATTGCCCAAAGTAACTAAAGTGTGGTGCGCGGTAGATTGCGGGCTTGCAGTTAACCCAGATATTGTGAAAGCGCAGATGGAAGGTGGTATTGGTTTTGGTTTGAGTTCTATCTTGCACGAAGAAGTTAGCCTGGGAGACGGGGGCGCAGTATCGCAAACCAATTTTGATACATACCAGCTATTGCGCATCAATGAGATGCCTGAGATAGAAGTCGTAATCGTTCAGACTGAGAATCCACCCACAGGCGTTGGTGAACCTGGATTGCCTCCAATTGGACCGGCAGTTGCCAATGGCTGGCGCAGATTGACTGGGCAGATGGTAACAACCTTACCAATGGTGCCAGCAATTACAAAAATGAATCAGGAAGCTTAGATACAAATTGATTTGAGCGGAATCTATCGCTTACATATGTGTTAATGCAGCGCAGCCTATTATTCGGCTACGTTGAATCAAACAAGTGTTTTAAGCTCTCATAAAACGACTTTGCGATCGGCGTCATTTGGCGTCTGTCTGCATATAATAAATACAAAGGTAGGTCGTCACAACGCCAGTCTGGACATACTCTAACCAATCGGTTCTCATCAATATCGCTTGCGACATCCAAAGCTGATTTGCATACGATCCCATTGCCATTCACTGCCCATCGACGTACCAATTCACCGTCATTCATCACCTGTTGGCAATGCACTTTCAGTTTAAGATGTTGTTCATCCTGGTAAAAATGCCATTCATTAAAAATCGCGTTGTTCCGCATAAAGGTTGCGCAAGTATGCGCTTTGAGTTGAACGGGTTTGTAAGGAAATGCATTTTGCGAGAGGTAACTGGGAGAGGCACAAACAATGCGATAGTTATCGCGCACTAGTGGCCGGGCGATAAGATTGGATGATGCTGGTACGCCATAGCGAATGGCAAAATCGACATCGCTGCTGTAGAGGTTTGTATTTTCATCGCTAACGTAGAGTCGTAAGTTAACATTCGGGTATTCGACTAAGAAACGATCAAGGTGCGGAACAATGACATTTCTGCCGAGATCAGAAGGCACAGACACTTTAATCGTGCCTTTAAAGGATGCCGGTGTATTATGACTTGCCTGTATACCTGCATGCAGACTATCAATAGCCTTCTCTGCGAAAGGTAAAAACGTAACACCTGCCTCTGAAAGCCGCATTTTACGCGTAGATCTTACAAACAGCACAACATCCAATTCAGCTTCGAGGCGCTTTAATGACGCACTTACCGCGGCTGGTGTGAGTTCAAACTGATCTGCAACTTTGGAGATGCTAAGCCGTTTGGACAACGCAAGAAATATTCGGATATCGCTGAGTGTTTTCAACTTATTATAAAAAAATATTTGATAATTATTGAAATAATACCCACTTTTTCCCAATACAAACAGCGTTTACGCTTTGGTCATTAGAAATATTTGAGAATAGACATGCAAGCGTTAGCAACGAATATACTGGTGAAAAAGTACACTCGGCACGGTGTGTTTGAAATTGAAATGCCGCTGTACCCTAATAACGCGCCATTTGACTTCATCGTTGATGTCACGCATTGGTATTTAGAAAGGTCTGTTGCAGACGTCGATTTGCACAAATCGACCAGTCAATCGCTCGTTGTTGGACGACGCGTTTTTGGCATCATTAGGCAAGTTAATATCGCACATTCCATATTCAAAAAGGGAGATAGGGTGTTAGTTGTCGCAGCCGCTAGTACACGAGGGCTATTTGTGAGAAAACTCTTTGTGACAGCAGACCAATTAACGCGATGTGCTAGCGAGGATCGCAATGTGATAACTCAAAGTGCTCGGCCAGCGACTAGCATTCATGAGGTTCTAAAGCAATTGACTCAAATGGAAATAGAGGGCGCCGACGGACGGTGGATAAAGATCTAGGACAATGACGATAGGTTAATCTTCATCATCTGAATACGCTAAGAGGTCACCGGGCTGACATTCAAGCGCCTCGCAAATTTTAGCTAGCGTATTGAAGCGTACTCCTTTTACCTTTCCAGATTTGAGCAGTGATAAATTTTGTTCAGAGATACCAATTTGGGCAGCGAGATCCTTCGATTTCATCTTTCGTTTAGCCATCATTACATCAAGATTAACGATAATCGTCATAGCAATGCCTATTAAATAAATGCCTTATTCTCTAGTGCAAGGGCATGAGCTTTGATCAGAATTTTTCCAATCAGCCAAAATACCAAACCCACTAAAACGATATAGAAATCAACACTTGATAGGTCTATCGAGAGAGTTTTTTGACCAGGCGGATGATGTATTGATAGCACGACACTAGAACATGCTTTCACAAATGCATTTAGGCAAGGCGCTAGCACAAGTGCCAGAGCAAAACGTTTGATGTAAACAACATTTTGGATATCGAAAATTGTATCATTTGAAAATGCGAGTAACATCCGACGGAGATTTATGATCCCCCAAATGACTACAATGGCGGGTATGGCATTTAATAGGCACGTGAGATAGAGCTGCCACGTTTCAATACTTTCCCATTGCACGGGATAGGACACATTTTCTACCGCAACATCTAAAAACCCTCGGATATCAATAATGAAATACGACCAGGTCGCCACAGGTATAAAAATGGCCAGCAATAGCAGCCAATACAATAGTATGCTCAAGTGTTTGACGGACATATCCACCTCTTGACAATTAATTTAAAATGATATTTTATTAATGTTTTACATTAATTAATAGTAATATTTCATGAATTATTTATTTTCAAAAAAGTTCCTCATACTCGCCGTGCTCTGCAGTTTTCACCTGTTGGTTTCATGTTCCTCAAAAACTGGCCTAGTGCCTGTAGAGTATGGTGTTGTTCAGACAGTTAATCGCGCTTGTCCAAGTGATATGCCACACACAGGTGATGATCAATGCCAGCTTTATGAAGTGCCGTTGAACTGGAGCGAACGCAATGGAGAGACCATTGATGTATTTTTACGCACCTTCAAACGCGACGAAGGCAATAGTGATACGTCAAAAGGTCAAATTTGGGTAATTGATGGCGGGCCTGGTGCGAGTGGTTCAACGTTTTCAGATCCTAAATTCGTTGAACTGATCCACGATACGGGATGGGATTTATATATTCCGACGCATCGCGGTGTCGGGTTTTCTACTGCGCTTGATTGTGGGTTGCAACTCAAGGCGTTTGATGCAGTTTTTGTCAAAAATTGTTCGCGCAATCTGGTCAAAAAGTACGGTGACAACCTCAACTGGTTTAGCTCAATCGGAGCCGCCCACGATCTCAATTATCTCATCGCTGCAAACAATCCAAACAAGGTGCCTGTAATTTTGATGGGTACGTCATACGGGACCTTGGTTGCACAGCGTTTTGTACAACAATTCGAACAAGCCATTGATGGTGTCATTTTGGTAAGTGGGACGCAAATCTCGCCGGCATTTGAAAATGTGAGTGAACATCAAGAAGATACATTCAAGCGAATTCTGGCGCACTGTGACCTACAACAAGATTGCGCTGATATGTTCAATGTGTCTGCATACGATGTAGCAAAAGCGCTCATTTTGGATGATGGTTGGCAGCAGTGTGAAATCACCCAATCAAATCCTGTGATTGCTTCGCAAATACTAGGATTTCTCGCAAGCAATTCAAAGCTGCGAGACGACTTGCCACTCACTTTAAAACGCCTGACAAGATGCAATGCAGAAGATGTCGAAATGCTTAAGCTCACCACGGCAGAGATAGGTAAACTTATGCAAAAACAATACGAACAACTCTTTCAGTTTAATCCGATTGCGTTACATCATCAGATTTTTACCGAAATGCTGTCATCAGATCAAGATGCATTGGACCAGTTCCAATCACCTAAAACCAAGCTGTTGGGTGACAGCGTTATGCCCTACATTGACAATAGTAGAGCCTGGCCTTCAAGGAAACTGCCACTCAATTTGCCTAGTCAAATCAATACAGAATTGCCGATATTGGTTTTACATGGCGGGCTGGATATTCAAGCGCATGTTTCGTGGTTCAATACACTGTCATCGCAATTGAATGGTACGGCACATCACGCGATTTTATTCGAAGATGCAGGACATGGTACGCCAAATTATACTGAGTTGAATAACGGGATAAACTGCAGCTGGCAACTGGTTGAGTCATTTCTGAATAACGAAGATAAGACCAATCTTGATACATCGTGTGTCGAAAAAGTCACGCCTCTTCGATTTAACGTTCAATAATAATCGGAACCGTACTTATAGCAGCTACCTTATTGACAGAATAAGCTTGTCAGCCCAGCTGTCAGGTAGCAGGCGCAGCAGTTGAATGGCGCGTTTGTTCTTGCTGATTATGTATCGGCTTCTCGGTTTGTCAGAGATACACGCTTTATAAATTGCACGCGTCGTCGCTGACACTGGAAGTGCAGCAGCAATAGCGCCATCAATAATTGATTTAAACGTAGTTCCCGCATCGCCGTATGTTTCGCGAAGTTCATCGGTCAAGTTATCTAACTTCTGCATGCTACCATCAACACCTTTGTCCCAAATTTTTGTTTTGATTGGACCGGGCTCTATCACGCTGACATGTATACCCAGCGCTTTAGTCTCTCTGCGCAGGCTATCGGAAAACGCTTCAATCGCAAACTTGCTTGATGCGTAAACGCTCATAAATGGGGATGCAACCAATCCACTGATAGAACTGATATTAATGATTCTGCCTTTTGCTCTGCGAATAAACGGCAGTACCGCGGTTGTTAATTCGACCAACCCAAACACGTTCACGTCGAAAACCTCTCGCCATTCTTGTATTGATGTCACTTCGATAGGGCCACCGAATGCGATACCTGCATTGTTGATTAATGCATCCACTTGAAGGGCTTGTGAGTTGAGTAGTTCAGCACAATCTTGAATGTGCTGGGGATTCGTGACATCGAGAATGATCGGCGTGATATTGGGATATTCATTTGATAAAACATCGCCATCTTCCTGTTTTCTAACGCCAGCTAAAACACGCCAGTCATGCTTAGCCAATTCAATCGCGATATCCTTTCCGATACCCGATGAACAACCACTTATCAGTGCGACTTTTTTTGCCATCTCGTTGTTTATTCCGTTTTACAATTGCAAGTTTTCAATGCTAAAAATAGTGCAATACTTGTAGGTGGTCTACTAGACCGGCATACGGCCGACGAAGTTTCAAACGTAATAAGGTCGGGGGGAAACAGTTTTAGGAATCTCAAAAGAATGGATGTGCAAAAAGAGGGGTTGGCAAGAATGATTTATGCGCCAGATAAGCCTATTGCTGCAATGGCACTCGCACACGGCGCAGGTGCCGGAAATGAACATGAATTCATGGTGGCATTAGCAAATCAACTGTGTGAACAGGGCATACTCGTTTCAAGTTTCAACTTTACATACATGCAAATGATGTATGAAGGGGGCAAGCGAAAACCCCCGCAAAAGACGCCTTTGTTAATCGAACAATTCAGCGCTGAACTTGATATTGTTAGAGATTTTAACGTACCTATTTTTATTGCGGGCAAGAGCCTGGGTGGACGCATTGCCACAATGATCAATGCTGAGGAAACTGCAGCGGGTTGCATCAAGGGCTGTTTGGTTTACGGATATCCTTTCATTCCACCGGGCAAACCGGAAAAATATGATGAGCGTACGTCACACTTGTATAAGCAACAATCTGCATTGATGATATGTCAAGGAGAGAGTGATACCTTCGGCAACAAGGCATTTTTAAGTGAGAAAGTCGAAGTATCTACAAGCAAACAACCGTGGAACATCACTTGGGTACCAGATGGTGACCACAGTTTCAAGCCACGAAAATCATCTGGTGTGACATTTGAGCAAAACCTTGAATTCGCTGTAGAAAAGAGTTTGGAGTTTATTCACAACCATCTACGATGACAATTCACTCACGTGGTTTGTCTCGTTGAATAACATCTTGTAACTACTACACTTCCTATACATTATTTAGGAATCTATCTATGTCATATGCTATCAAACCGGCTACCAAGGATCTCGGTGGTTTTTCTGTTTCAAGAATCATTCCCAGCGTTGTCAAACGCGCAGTAGGCCCTTTTGTGTTTATTGATCACATGGGGCCAACGACGTTCCCTGCTGGCAAGGGAATCAACGTAAGACCCCATCCACATATTGGTTTAGCAACGATAAGTTACTTGATGGAAGGCAGTATGCTGCATCGAGATAGCTTGGGTTCAATCCAAGAGATCTTGCCAGGTGATGTCAATTGGATGACTGCGGGCAAGGGCATTGTGCACTCTGAGCGAGAGACTATCGAAACGCGGGGCAGCGAACACACGCTCAATGGTTTGCAATGTTGGGTAGCATTGCCAGAGGATAAGGCCGACATGGAACCGAGTTTTTTGCATGTCAATCACGCTGAACTGCCTTACATTCACACTGAAAAGAGTTTAATGCGATTGATAGCAGGAGATGCATACAATTACACATCGCCCGTCAAAACCTATTCCCCCATGTTTTATTTAGATGTGATTAATGAAGCAGGCGCGATTAATGAAAGGCCATGTGGTAAATCTGAAACGGCTTGTTATATAACCTTTGGCAAACTGCGCATAGGTGATAAGGAATACAAGGCCGGCGACTTTGTTATTTTGGAAGATGAGCAAGCAATTGAATCTGTTGAAAACAGCCGTTATTTTCTGATGGGCGGCATAGCGCTAGAAAAACAACCGATACTGCGATGGAATTTTCTTGCGTATTCACAGGAAAAAATCAGAGAAGCCGAACAGCGTTGGAAAAACCGGCAGTTCCCTGATATTCCTGGCGATGACCATGAGTTCATTCCATTACCCGAATAAAGAGTTCGAACCATCGCTTATATTTATATTGTTGGCTTAGGCGTCTTATTGGTCTCGGTATTAGGCCAACGCGACTATTTGTCTTGAGCGAAATACAACATCAGTTACGTATACTGAAACACGCATTAAAATATTCTAATCAAGTGAAAAAGAGGACATTTTGGATTCAGTATCACAATTGGTGCTAGGCAGTACTGTTGGTTATGCAGTCCTAGGAAACAAAATCGGCAGAAAAGCATTATTGGTCGGCGCTGCGTATGGGACCTTACCTGATTTAGATGTGCTCATTAATTTTGGTGGTGCAGTTGAAAACTTTGTATATCACCGCGGTTTCAGCCATTCGATATTAGTGCACCTAGTCGCTGCGCCGATACTCGCTTGGTTGATGAGTAAAATGAAGTGGGCACAGTCGGCATCGTTACTGCGATGGGCTTGTGCAATATTCCTGATACTTGCTACTCATGCTGTTTTAGATAGTTTAACGGTTTACGGGACCCAACTCCTATGGCCTTTGACAACCTACCCGTTTGGCGTCTCCAATCTATTTATCATCGATCCTTTATATACGCTGCCTTTATTGTTGGCTGTCATTGTCATCAGTTTTATTAAAACCGATCGATTGTTGGCGACAAAAATTAATGGGTTTTTTCTAATTTTCAGTTGCCTGTATGCTACTTGGAGTATTGGCGCAAAAATGTACATCGATGCGAAGATCACTAAGCGATTGTCTGCAGATGGAATAGAGGTGATCGATTATGTGAGTACCCCTTCGCCCTTCAATACATTGTTATGGCGCGGAGTTGCAACGACACCAGGTGGGCATTATGAAATATATGCATCAATATTTGATGATGTGTCAGATATCAGTATGTATTTTTATGAAAGCCAGCGGGAATTACTTAATCTCATTCCAAAGGACAAAAGACTGACGCAGCTGACGACGTTCACTAAAGGCTTATATGGAGTGTATGAACAGGACGGAGAAATCCGTTTTAGCGACTTGCGGATGGGCATTGAAGGCGCCTATGTGTTTACTTTTGTTGTAGCGGAATTACAAAACGATGGTTACCAAGTAGGTTCATTTGAACAACTTTCATCGCGTCCTCAATTGAGCCAAACAAGTTTGATATTTGACCGGATTTTTGCGCCTCATATAGATTTGTCTCTTCGCGCGAGAAATTCTGTGTCCAATCAATATCCCACTGATTGAATCGAGAATTCAGCTAGGTCAACTGGCGAGATTCGTCGCTGCCTGTAAGCGTTGGTATTACCTGCTAAAAAGTGTGTAGATACACCGAGCATCTTTTTGGCGTGTTCGCAACATATTGAATAATAACTGTTAATTTTATGTAATGTTCAGCGGTTATTACGGTTTTATTAAAAAAAAAGGCACTTTAAAGACTCAATTTTCTCCATCTGGTGTCGATACAAATTCCATATTGGATAACTTAACTTCTTTCCCCCTTAATCTAATTCGAACAATAAAAAGCGGGTTCTTTGTGCATACTTACGGTGGTAAAAAATGAAGTTTGATGAAAGTTCAGATCAGGCAGCTCATCTTCTAAGGCAAGCCATTCCTGCAATGGTTAAATACAATATTGTACCCAATCCATTGAACTATACGCTTTGGTATAGTTATTTTTCCAATGCGTTCCCGCATTTGAAAAATGACTTAGATCTGGCAATCAAGCGCTACGGTACATGCCCTCAGAAAGTGGGAGAGGATCTTTTCGTTAAACACATTACACAGTTTGACGAGGGAGATGAAGAGAGACTTGCTGAATTCCAACAGGCGTTCGCCAATACCGTTAGTAATTTATCCAATACATTGGATGAAACATCACTACAAGCAAATCAACACTCTGCTGCATTGAAAGACAGTATTAACAGTCTTGAGGCATTTGATTTAGATGAGGCTGTTGCACCAGTGCTGCGTTCATTAAATGACAATGCTACTGCAATTGTTGACGCTAACGATGAGTTTAAAGGTCAAATTCGCGCGGCCCTTGCTGAAATAGAAAGCCTGAAAAAAGAGTTAGCCGACAGCCAAAAATCTGCCAATACTGACCCGTTGACAGGGCTATCAAATCGACGCGTCTTTGAAGCGATTTTTACACAATTCGTCGATACGAATACTGATGAAGCTGAAATTTCGCTGATTATCATGGACATCGATAAGTTTAAGATATTTAATGACACGCACGGTCACCTTTTAGGCGACCAGATCTTAAAATACGTTGGAAATTTGCTGTTATCTGAATGTCCAAATGATGTAACGCCTGTCCGATTCGGAGGCGAAGAGTTTGCTGTTTTATGTCCTAATCAAGACCTCAATCAGGCAAAATCGATTGCCGAAAAAATACGCGCTAAACTAGAGAGCGTGCCCTATTTTAATAAGAAAACGGGTGAAAAAATCCCGCCCGTAACTGCGTCATTTGGCGTAGCCCTGAAGCAACCCAAAGAGTGCCTCACAGATATCTTAGAACGCGCGGATAATGCGCTGTATGCTGCAAAGGGTGGCGGTAGAAATCAGGTGCAGGTTGCGATCTAACTCAACTCAAAACGTCATCGCGTAGACAATTCTTATTTGTTGGTCGCTTTGATCAGGTTCTATAAACAGCTGTTGTCGATTGTCAGCGCTGTTTCGATTCGCATGCAACTCAATGCCAAATTCACCATTTGGTAAGCCACTGTAACGCCAGGCAGCGGTGATTGCGGATGTTTCACTGTCATTCTGGTCATTTGGCATCAAATCATTATTTTCTTCTACTGTCGATGCTTCTATCCTGATAGCAAACCGATGCTCGTCTTGCTGATGGCTTAACATCAGATATGCAGAATAAAAATGTGCATAAACCGCGCTGGGTCCCATATCTGTAGAGCCTGCCATGGCTTGCGCCAATAAATCCAAGGTCGGTGATAATTTGTGTTTAATCGCCAAAGAGTGAAACTTTGTTGCCCAAGCATAAAGTCTGATATCCGTTATCGCGCTTGGGTCGGCATTGTTGTCATAATAATAATACTTCATCACGGTTTTGTGTTGATGATTGAGATGCAGCCCAATATACCCACCCCATCTGCCGTCAATTTCATCAAAGGGATCAATCCACGTTGGGGTGACAACGTCATTTACGATTGTCGGTATTGGCGCAAAATTAATCCTGTCGTGATGCAGTGATTGACGGTCATGATATGACCAGCCGCGCCAGGCTAAAAGGGTGCCAGCTGGGTCATTGCCTTTAAACAACGCAGCGTTTACTTCCCAACTCCAAGGACTTCTAAAACGGCGTCCGTTGCTGAATAGCGCAACTTCAACGCCAGGGATTTTGATCTCCTCCCCGACCCAACTATTGATTGCCGACTGCGTATAAGTGTAGGGAGAAAGCCAACCTTCACTCGTGTTTTCAACCGAATAGCGAGGATAAAAAAAGCCAGTTCGCAGTTTGTATCTGATCTTGTTTGGGCTTAGTGGCTTGTATTCTGCGAATGCCTGTGTCAATCCAATGTGCTGCTCTCCATCCGCGTATACATTGGCGACCACATGCGTCGTTAGTCCTGCCAATGGCCTAGATGTATGAGATACAAAGCCTTGAAACAACTGCGCTGACGTATCGTCAAAGCGCAGTATCCCTGTGCCGCCATCTTGCCAACTCTTCAACGTGTCTGCATAGGTCAACCCAATTTCGGCCCGGCCACTGAACTCGTTGGCAAACAAATCGAAACACCCCAAACCTAAAAATAGAGCGAATAATCTGTGTTTTGACATAAGCGTTAAGAAAACTCGGTATCCAATCGTTGAATGTTGTGTTCGGCACTAGAAAACCATTTTGTCGTTGACCTACTGTCCATTGGTCTTGAGATAAAATAGCCTTGACCGTGAGTGCATCCGAAGGAAGTCAATAACTGCAGCGACTTTTGATCTTCCACGCCCTCGGCTACGGTTTTAAGGTCCATGGTTTTGGCAAGCGAGATAAAGGTTTTCACCATATTTTGATCTTCTGTATTCTTTGATAACTCCAGTATAAATGCTTTGTCTATTTTGAGTTCGTTCACGGGCATCTTTTTTAACTGCGCCATCGATGAATACCCAGTCCCAAAGTCATCGATTGACAATTTAACACCAATGTTTGAAAGGTTTAGCAAGGCTTCAATCGCATTCTCTGGCTCTTCCATTGCAGTGCTTTCGGTCAACTCAAGCATGAGATAGGAGGCGTCCATCTTGTATTGGAGAAGTAGTTGCGTAATGAAAGACACAAAACTTTCATCAGCTAAATCAATGGCAGAAATGTTGGCTGACATTTGCAAGTTAAAACCTAGCTGCTTCCATTGGTTGTGTTGCTGAATCGCTTCTTTGATGACCCAGCGCGTGATCTTCTTGATATCGCCCGTTTGCTCCGCTAATCCTATGAACAGGTCTGGAGGAACAAAACCTTCCTCGGGATGAATCCAGCGCGCTAGGCATTCCACGCTATCTACCGTTTTGGTTTGTAGATTTAGCTGCGGTTGGTAGTAGAGTGACAGTTGTCCATTGTCTGTGATATCAGATATCTCTGACATCAATCTAAGCTTTCTTGTATCAAACAAGTAAAGCGACGACTCATACTTGACCGAAGGGTTATGGCCTTGTTTGGCTGCTTTCAGCGCAATTTCGGCCGCTTGGGTAAGCCGCCTTGAATCATTGATTTGTCTGTCTTTAATTGCGTAACCGACTTTCGCAGTAAGCCCGAGATTCAGTTTGTCGACTTTAAAAGGTTTGTGAATGCAATCCACAATATCTGCAATAAAATCGGTTATAGCGTCTGCTTCTTTTCTTATAATAGCAAATTGATTGCCTGTCATTCTTGCCAGAAAAACGTTATTCCCCAAATGTAAAGACAGTCGCTTTGCGATCTGTTGCAGTAAATTATCCGCTGCTTGATACCCAATTGCTTCATTGAGGTCAGTAAACTTAGCTATATCGAGCAATATCAATGCTAACTGATCTGAGTTTTTGTCGTCGAACACTCTATCAAGGCGACGGATAAGGGCATTTTTGTTGGGTAGGCTTGTCAGATCGTCTTCAAATGCAAGTGTCTGTATTTCTTTGTTTCGCGTATTGAGCTGTAAGTTCATGGTGAACATTGCTCTGGCTAGCTTGTTGACTTCACGGGTACTACCAATTGGGATATCAATATCTTCACCTTGACCAATCTTTGTTGTAAGTTCACTTAAACTAAGGATCGGCGAACTGATGCGATTTGAGATATACAATGCAAATAATCCGACTAATACCGTCGCGAGCATCAGTAGTGCTGACAATTCTGTGAAAAGCGTTCGAATGGATAAAAAGGCAGAAGATTTTGGTGTCACTAACATCAACCAGACGCGATGATTTATATTATCGAGCGAATCTATCGAGCTAAAGTAAACCTTGTCTGCAATACTCGTACTGGCAATCTGCTCAGTGATCGCCATTTGCTGTTTAAAAATGTCTAAAAGCTCTTGCTCATCCATACCCGATGTACTGTGCGCGCTTAGGCCATTATCGTGTCGAGTGATTGCATTGACTTCAAAACTCGATAACTCCGCAAGACGCGTGTTAAATACATCAGATAGTTTTTTTGAAAACACTAAATACGCCATTGGACTGCGCGATCGAGGTGTGTTTTTTACCGCAACAATAATGTTGAGATAATAAGTATCATTCATCGAAAGCCAGACTGATTGCTCGTTGGCATCTAAATCAATGCTTTCAATAGATGGAAGTGAAAAATTATCGGATGCAACGGTGACGCTGCCGTGCGCATCAGTAAGCGCGAATTCAGATGTTTCAAAGCGATCAGAAAAATTACGTAGTGCAACCTTAAGGGACATAGGGTCACTTTCAACGTTCAGTATGAGTGACTTGACATTGAAATCAGACGTTAAATTATTGGCCGCATTTTCAATCACATTTACGGTGTCGTTTATATGGCTAAAGACGACAGATTGAGAGATTTCCATGTTTTCGATAAGCAAATTCATCGAATGCTGTTTTGCGGCTGAACTCACTGAATAGGCGGTGGCTATCAATAAAGCAACCCCAATCAAAAAGAAGCTTGCGAGCAATTTGACTTTCAAAGGCATGCACAGAGTGCTAGAACTAAATCTAGTAAGCATCCGTCGCCTCAACGGTGTCATATCCTATAAGGCTTGGATAGATGGGATGGGTCAACGTTATTTCATGGATTTTGGAAGTCGCGTCAATGGTAAAACCAAAGCGTTTTTCAATATCTTGTTCAGCCAGTCGAGGATGCCATACGGAAACAGTGTATTCCCCAGGCAACAGGTCGAAAGCCAATTCCCCATCAAGCGCAGTTTGTCCAAAAGTATCAGCATTGCTGGCGTAGATATAACCGAGCATCCAATCATGGACATTACAACCTAGCTCAACGATACCCACGTCATCGAATTTGATTGGGTCAGACGTGACTTCTTTCTTCAGTGTCAATTGAAATTTTTTTGCAGGCGAGAATGAGTAAACATGGTGAATGACGTGATCAGTGTTTGGAAAGACAACTTCTTGTCCTTTCGCGATAAGCAGAATGTGGGGGAGAAATTGCTTACCCGCTTGTTCCATTACCGCCGGCTTTGCAGCAACTTCTTGTGCTTTTTTAGGGTTACTTGATATTGCGTTGTTCGCGGATACTGCACTGATCTCTACTACAATGTTGCTTAATTTTTCACCTTTCTCATCTAGGACAACGAACTTTTGAGGAATTGCATTGCTACAAAAACACTCGCTGCAAATAAATAGCAGTACAATAGCTATGGAATACTTCATCACATGCACAATTAGACAACCTTCTCAGTTATCGGCGGGAAGCGCTATTTTTAGAGGGAAAATCACCTCTTTTACTGCTTTTTAGAGTGTTAATTGGCACAATATGGCCTTGTGATATCCACAAAAATCATACAGATGTCCTTCAACGCATGTATCGGGAATTATGGAACCGTTTAAAGAAAAGTTTTCTGCCCATTTGATAGAGCGAATGGCGCACACATTTCGTCAAAAAACCAGCACATTTGATGTTGAAGCGTTCATCGCACTGGCAATGCACAATTTGGACGCGCTGGAACTCAAACAACGCAGCGAGCAAATCACAGCTGCTTTAGTGACCTGTCTTCCCGAGGACTACATTGAAAGCGTCGAATTAATGCTCAGCACAATGGTGCCAATGAAAAATCCGGATGCAGTTGACGAAGACAGTACGTTTGGACTTCATAGCTGGGCTATGATGCCAATGTGTGACGTAATCGTCGTGAAAGGACTAGAAGACGAGAACAACTTTGATTTCTCGTTGAATGCGCTATTCTCCATGACCAAGCGATTCTCAGCAGAATTTGCAATAAGGCCGTTTTTGCATGCGTATACTGAACGTACGCTGGATGCGCTTTCTGCGCGGTCAAATGATCCCAGTCATCACGTCAGGCGCTTAATTAGCGAAGGTACAAGGCCGAGATTACCTTGGGGCATGCAACTGAAGAAATTCGTTAACACGCCAGAATTGATCTTACCGTTACTCACTCAACTTCGTGACGATACTTCAGAATATGTCAGACGCTCTGTCGCTAACAATCTTAACGATATTGCTAAAGATCATCCTGACAAAGTCGCTGAAGTAGCATCAGATTGGTCTAAAAAGGCGAGTAAAGAACGTCAGAAAATGATTAAGCATGCGTGCAGAACCTTGCTCAAAAAAGGACATCCAGGCGTGTTATCACTCTATGGGTATCACCCACCAAAACTTAAAACCACAACGCTCAGCTTAGACAATGACAAAATAAAGATAGGAGAGTCATTGGCGCTTTCGCTTACTTTGCATTCATCCAGCCAGCGCTCGCAACAACTATTGATCGACTACGTGGTTTATCATCAAAAAGCCAATGGTACGTTGCAACCAAAAGTTTTTAAATGGAAGTCTGTTAAGTTGGCACCTAATGACGTGTGCGAGTATACAAAAAACCACAGTTTCAAAGTTGTCACCACGAGAAAGTATCATCATGGCCCGCACCAGGTTGCCTTGCTAATCAACGGTGTTGAACTTGCGCTGACAAGCTTTGAATTAATCAAATAGCTACCTTACACTAAGCCAATATTGAATTTGAGTCAGTATCGATTTTGGATAGACGCGCGCAGATAACCGAAGAACTCTCACGCATTGACGGGCATGCACCTGGAAACGGCCTGAATAAGCATAAGAAAATGTGTTTGAGTCCGTTTGTGTTTTATCGAGGCAGCGCGCAGCTCTTCTATGCGGATCTAGCTTCAGGCAAACTTGCGCTGCCCAAGCAAAAGCATATCCCGCTGACGACAATAATGGGCGATTGCCATACATCCAATTTTGGATTCTTTACGGAAGAAGGGTCATTCGATGAACAGCTCGTGTTCTCAATCAACGATTTTGACGACGCATGTATAGGAAATGGAGCATGGGACATCATGCGATTACTCGTCAGTATTTGTTTGGTTGAGAAACACTGTAAGGGCGTTGTCTCTGGAGCCTTTCATAGTGAAAAGGATTATTCTGAAAAACCAGTGATATCCACTAGAGACGTTGCGAGCGCATTAGATGCATTACTCGAGGGCTATTGCAATGTACTTGAGCAAGGGTTAACTGAACACAAGAACACATCGAGTCATTCCTTGCCGGCAGAAATGCCCTCATTTTTAGATGCATCATTTTCGGACTTTGAGTCACCTTCACCCTTGAAGAAAAGATATAAAAAAGCACTTCAGATCATCCGTGGCGGCAAAAGGTTTGAGCAAAAGAGTTCACTTGCGAAAGCCGCTGACCTGTCCTCTTTTCCGTTAAAATTTAAGGTAGATGACAGTAAATATGTGCAACTCAATGACGGTTTAGAAATTCACTTAAATGCGCAACTGGCGCCGTATTTTTACCACGACATTTTGGACATTGTGGGTCGAGTTGGTGCAGGCACTGGCTCGGTAAATATGAATCGGTATTATGCCATTGTTGGGCCCAAGCACTCAGTGGCCGAGGATGCATTAGATCATTCATACATTGTGGAAATTAAACAACAGCGGGAAGCGGCTCCGCTTTATCATTTCACCAATATGCATCCTCAAAACAAGCTTGATTCAGCGCACCTTACAGTAAAATGTCAGCGCCGTATGCAGCGCCGCTCAGATTATGTTTTGGACCATGCGATGATGGACGGTAAACATTGGTTGATTCGTTCGCGGCATCACGCAAAAGTGGGTATCGACCCCGAACACATTGGTATAGGGGAAATCAACACAGATGAAAGTGGATTTGTGTTCTACGCTAATGCCTGTGGACAGGAACTCGCAAGAGCGCATTGCAGAGCAGACAGGTATACGTGGGATTATGAGAAAAACATGCTCGGCTATTTGACCGAGCATGCGGATGCTTTAATGGAAACTGCACAAGAATACGCTCATCAAGTAGAGCAAGACTGGCTTTTCTTGAAATCGGCTGAGGGGCTTTAGCGCTTCCAAAGCCCTATGGTATTATTCAAAGCCAAGTGAGGTTAGTTTTTTCTCGACAGTGGCATAGTGTTGCGCTTCCCATTCTTGCAGTGTCATTCCGCCGTCTTTTTGCGCTCTAGCCAATGCTGTTTGATACGCTGATTCCTCATCTGCAGATGGAACAACGGCGATACCTTCTTCATCAGCTAGAATCAAATCACCTGCGTTCACATTAACGCCACCACACACAATGGGTTGGTTCAACGGATGTGTATGTGCTTTTTTGCCAGGCTTGGGTATTACGCCACGTGCAAAGACAGGAAACTTGCATTCTCTAACTTCAGCAAGATCTCGAATTACGCCATCAACGATAAAGCCTGCGATACCTTTTTCCTGAGCTATCATGCACACATTGCCACCCGCCACTGCATAGCTATCATCGGCTTGTACCACAATGATATCACCGGGTTTTGCTCGGTAAATGGCAGCATGCAACATCAAGTGATCGCCAGGTTCACAATAAACGGTAAACGCAGGGCCAGCGATTTTGCCGCAATATTCATGCAGCGGCTTAATCGCATAATCAACGAATTGTTCACGCGGCAGTGCATCGGCGTAATCACATGGACTGAGTTCAAGCATTTTGGTAACGCTCATGGTGTAACAACCTATAAAATATGTGGATTTCAGTAGGATACCATCGAATGTAATATCCAGAATTATTTTTTTGTAAAATGTTTAGGATGGCGGCAGCACCCTTAAAAAAACAGCCGTTTCGCCCCGACATAACTAAAAAATACCAGTGTTGCGACTAGCAATAGATTGATGAACCAGCCACTTTTGTCCTCTGCCATATCTTTTCGATTATTAAAATACAGCAGGGCGAGCGCCAAAAAAGGCATAAAAAAGGTCCCAACAATGGCGTAGAATTTTTGCACCTCCTTAAAACTCACCCATAAACTGACCATCGGAATAAACGCAAGAGCGATTTGAAACCAGCGATAGTTAGCTGTGTTGTCAAGCTTATCTAACGATGTCCGCTCGCCACTAGCCGCAGGAGCCCCCGTTTTTAAATGACGCATAACATCAGCGAACAAGTAAGGCACTGCTTGCCAAACGCCAAGCAAACTACTAAAAATGGCAAAGAACGCACCGACTAGAAATAACCACTTGCCGATATCCCCAAGGGAACCTTGCAAACTTTTTGCTAAGTTGATGATCAGGCCTGTGCCTCTGCCTTCAACAGTGACTGTACTGCCGATGATGACCATGGCAAGCCCAAATAGAATGGTTGCTGCGTAGCCAACCAATAGATCTGTTCTGCAAGTTTGAATGTCGTCGCGCGATGTTCGCTGTTTTTCTCTTATCCAATAGCCATATGAAAATATAGTCAGTGTTCCGCCAACGCCGCCAATCAGTGCAACTGTCCACACCAGGCCATTACCCTCAATATTTGGAATTGTGGGTATAAACAAGCCGGTCAATACCTTGGTTGTGCCAGGCCAAAGTAAAAATGCAGTCACTAGAACGATGACAAACATCACCCCGATAGATACCGTCATGACTTTTTCAAAAAGCGCAAATTTTCCAAGGCGAACTAACAACAAACCGATAAGACTGCAGCTGATGCCAAACACGATTTTCCCCGTCTCACCATCAAAAATCGGGAATACGGCATGCAGGGCAACGCCGCTTGCACTTATCAGCGCTGACCCTACAAAAAACGACCACATTAAAAGATAGGCTAAGAAAACATAGATAAATACCGCACCATATTTGGCTGCCAATCCATCAATGAAACTGTCGCCATTAACTAACTGCCAACGCGCTATGCCTTCAGTTAGCGCAAATTTGAATACTCCCCCGAGTACGACTGCCCACAGTATGGCAACCCCGAGTTGGCTACCTGAAAATCCAGCAGTAGCTAAGTCACCTGCGCCCACGCCCGTCGCAGCGATGAGAATACCGGGTAAAATTATCGAAAAGGTCTTTGATTTCATAAAAACAAACGCTGATATGTCGATGCACTTACGTTGCTTTAATAGAATAGAGAAGAACGGAGCAAAGTGTTAATTTGATTGATTTGTGTGTATGAATTAGGACGTCGAAATTGGCGCTAGCACTAGTCCTATGAACAGTAGCTTGCTCATCAATGACCCAATAAATGACGTATTTATGGGAAAATGTTTCAGGTTAATGCACCAGCAAGAGGCATTTTGCATGTGTTGTGAAGGCCATTTCCCACAATCGGTAATCTTGCGAGTTATTATAAGTACTAAAAATAGCCTTCGCGCTTTTTCTTTTCCATTGAGCCAGTTTGGTCTTTATCTAGCAGACGTCCCTCCCGTTCACTCGTTTTGCTGACTATCATTTCTTTAACAATGTCTTCCAATGTGTCAGCATCGCTTAATACAGCGCCGGTTTGAGGATAGCACCCTAATGTTCGAAACCGGATCTTACGCTTTTCTAAGCTGTCTTTTTCACTCGGTTTTAGGTATGGCAGCATGCGGTCATCATCAAGTGCCAGGATCTGCCCGCTGTCTTCATCAATCCAACTCATGCGTTCTGCGGCAAAGTATAACGGGACGATTTCGATGCTCTCATGCAGAATGTACAGCCATATATCCAATTCAGTCCAGTTGGATAAGGGGAAAACCCGCACAGTTTCTCCTTGGTCGATTTCACCGTTGTACAACGACCATAGTTCAGGCCGCTGTTGCTTAGGGTCCCACTGGTGGTGTGCGTTTCTGATTGAAAAAACACGTTCTTTTGCACGTGACTTTTCTTCATCACGTCTTGCGCCACCTAGTCCAGCATCAAATTTGTACTTATCAATCGCTTGCTTGAGCGCAATGGTTTTCATGTTGTCGTTATACTTTACAGAGCCAGATTCAATGGGATGTACACCGAGATCAAGCGCTTCCTGATTGACGTGTACTGCAATATCTAATGAATGTTTGTCTCTGAGTTGATCCCTAAACTCACCCATTTCGTGAAACTCCCAGGTGGTATCAACGTGCAATAGACTAAAGGGGATAGTGCCAGGGTAAAATGCTTTTCGCGCTAGGTGGAGCATTACCGTTGAATCTTTGCCAATAGAATAAAACATGCACGGATTGTCAAAGGTTGCCGCTACTTCACGAATGATATGAATAGCTTCTGCTTCAAGCTGTTGAAGATGGTTTAATTGGTCACTCATAGATTGATTCCAGGGGTAACAACGCCATGAAATAGGGCGTCGAACACAGTCGGCTGAAGTTACTGGTTGAATAAAATGTATGCAGATTATTATGCAAATTTTGTGCAGTTATTTTTTCTAATTAATGCTGCACTGTATTTGTGATACAAACGCCCACTGTCAGTGGGCGAGCATCTTGAAGAGAGTTTAGATGTTATTTGTGACGGTTTTACCGTCATAGTTGTTTATCATTAACTATTTAGAGTTTACAGGTTATTGTTGACGCACGCGTTGAGATATCTGACCGAAGATAGAATGGCCATCTTTATCGAACATCTCGATACTGACATGATCACCAAACTTCATGAATGACGTGCTTGGCTGTCCATTTTGGATAGTCTCAATCATGCGGATTTCGGCGATACAGCTGTAACCTACACCGCCTTCGCTGACTGGCTTGCCTGGTCCATCATTGAGTTTATTTGAAATCGTACCAGAGCCAATAATCGTGCCTGCCGCCAACGGGCGTGTGCGCGCTGCATGAGCAATAAGCTGTCCTAAATGAAAGGTCATATCAGTACCGGCATCTGGCTCGCCGAATTTATCGCCATTGAACTGCGATACAAGTGGCAGGTGCAATTTGCCGCCACTCCAGCTATCGCCAAGTATGTCAGGCGTTACCGCCACCGGGCTAAAGGCGCTAGAAGGTTTCGATTGGAAGAAACCGAATCCCTTTGCGAGCTCACCGGGGATAAGACCGCGCAAAGATACGTCATTCATGATCATGATTAAACGAACGTGGTTAAGCGCATCATCTGCTTCAACACCCATAGGTACATCGTCAGTAATGACGGCAATCTCGGCTTCAAAGTCAATACCAAAACCGTCATCTTGCGGCATGACAATGTCGTCCCTTGGGCCTAAAAAGCTATCAGACCCCCCTTGATACATCAGTGGATCTGTCCAAAAGCTCGCTGGCATTTCTGCACCTCGTGCTTTCCTCACGAGTTCGACGTGATTGACATAGGCACTTCCATCCGCCCATTGATAGGCGCGTGGTAATGGCGATGCG
>JBCDMA010000009.1:0-28149 GCA_038744645.1 Pseudomonadota bacterium
TATTGGCGTATATTTAAAGCAAATCAACCCAAGTATTCGCATTGTTGCTGTCGAATCTGACGAGTCAGCATGTTTGCAAGCTGCTATGGAAGCTGGTGAACCTGTTACATTACCAAATGTAGGCATTTTCGCAGATGGTGTAGCTGTAAAAACCATCGGCACTGAAGCGTTTAGAGTGTGTCAGCAAGTGGTCGATGAAGTAGTAACTGTAACCAATGATGAAATATGCGCAGCAATAAAAGATATCTTTGATGATACACGAGTTATTGCTGAACCTGCTGGCGCTTTATCGGTTGCAGCAATGCGTAAATATGCAAAAGAGCGCAATCTTACCAATAAACATTTTGCGGGCATTCTGTGCGGTGCAAATATCAATTTTCATACATTGCGATATGTTTCTGAACGATGTGAACTCGGTGAGCAAAAAGAAGCAGTTTTCGCCGTCAGAATACCTGAAGAAGTAGGCTCCTTTAAAAACTTCTGCGCACAACTTGGCGGCGCAATTATTACTGAGTTCAATTATCGTTATTCTTCCAACGAAGAAGCCCATGTCTTTGTCGGTATAAAACTCAAAAGAGGAAAGTCAGAACTCGATGCCTTGCTTCAACGACTGGAGCAGCAAGGCTATACTTGCTTTGATTTGAGTGAAAATGAATTGGCCAAACTCCATGTCAGACATATGGTCGGCGGACGACCTGCATCACCCTTAGTCGAGCGATTATATTCCTTTACTTTCCCAGAATATCCCGGTGCGTTGATGCAGTTTTTAAACACCCTTGGTCAGAAGTGGAATATCACTTTGTTTCATTATAGAAACCACGGCGCCGCACAAGGGTTAGTACTGGCTGGCTTTGAGGTCGACGATAGTAAGCATTCACTTTTATTAAATTACTTCGAAGAGCTGGGGTTTGATTTTGAGGAACAATCAGACAATCCTGCCTATCAGTTTTTCCTTGCGAATGCCTAAGGTTTTCTTTTTCGCAGAGCAATACATGGATGTGCTTGATGCGTCTTTAAAATTCTGTAGCTTACATTTTTCCTGCAAATCACATTTAAGACCTCAATGCAAAAGAAGTGCAGACACCATAAAGTGAATTGATGGAGAAGCTCATGAACGTATATCAAAATCAAGCGGAGCAGATAGGGAAAACCGACCTGTTGAGAATTGGTTCTCTTTCGAAACTGACAGGTAGCGACATCTATATCAAGTGTGAACACCAGAATCCTGGTGGTTCGATAAAAGATCGTGCGGCATTGAGGATGGTACAAGATGCGATCGATTCAGGCGAATTGAAACCCGGCATGAGTATCGTTGAGGGCACTGCAGGAAACACCGGAATAGGTCTCGCGTTGGTGGCAAAGGCATTGGGTTTCAACATGTTAACCGTCATGCCGAGCGGTCAGACGCCTGAAAAAGAGCGGATGATCGAATTGCATGGCGCTGAGCTTAAACTTGTTGCACCTTGTCCGTTTAAAGATCCAGCACATTTTTACCATACAGCCAAACGTATAAGCGAAGAAAATGAAGGCTATTGGTGGGCAAATCAATTTGAGAACTTAAGCAATTTTAGGGCGCATTTTTACGGCACCGGGCCTGAAATCTGGCAACAAACGAATGGTAATATTACAGCGCTCGTCTCTGTGTGCGGCACGGGAGGCACCATTGCAGGGTGTTCAGCCTATTTAAAAACGCAAAACGAAAAAATTAAAAATTGGCTGGTGGATCCGGATGGCTCTGGTATTTTTAGTTACTTAAAATCGGGCGAGTATCAATCTTCTGGCAGCTCGTTTACCGAAGGCATCGGTATCATGCGATTGGTGGAAAACTTTAAACAAGCCAAACTCGATCACGCGGTAAACCTGCCCGATCAGGACCTTGTCATATTGTCTCGATTTGTTAGAGACAACGATGGCATTGTATTGGGCAGTAGTTCCGCATTAAATGTCTGCGGGGCAATCTTCGCCGCTGCAAAGATGGGGCCGGGTAATTGCATCGTGACCTTCTCCTGCGATGCTGGAGAGCGATCCTTTTCAAAGCTCTATAACGCGGCCTACTTACAAGAGCGAAACATAGACGAGAATCTCCGTACCATGCAGGAATTGTACGGTAGCTACCAATCCGATGAAGGCTATGAGTATTTGACGCTATAGTTACATTTGCTCAAGATGCTGAATGATTTCCTCGCTGACGAGCGGTTCAATTGCTTGCTTGAGATCCAAGGTTGCCTCGTTAAATGCCAACGCGCCATCGTCCGTACTATTGATAAGGTTATTGTCTTTCAGCGCTGCGATAAATGTCGCCAACACGTTCTTGTCATAAAATTCTGGTGAACTCAGACCATAGAGCGTCGATAACCGCTCTGCTATGGTAACGGATTGTCGCTCAAGGGTTGCGCGGCTAATGCTCGTCTCACCTTCAAGGATCCTCAGCACTACTGCATAGCGCTGCCAAGTTTCTTGCATGGTGCGACTGAGTAGCCAAAACGTGTTGAAGCTTGGATGTGACGTATCTGCGGCGGCAACGAATTTGCCTTTTTGATTCAATATGCCTTCTTGCTTTAAATGCGCTATAAGGGCTTCAGAATAGGCAAGTGCCTCTTCAACTGTTTGATGCATAAAGAATTCTCGCTTTAGCAGCGGAAACAACCGCTCAACATAAAATAGGATTTCTTTCTTCTCTAAACGCTTTTGGTTCCACACCACACCGGTAATCAGACTTGCAATGGCAAACATATGAATGATGTTGTTTCGGTAAAACGTTAGAAATACCACGGTCCCGTCTTTAGGCGATACCATTTCACCAAATTCATCTTGAGATTGCTCAAATCGATTCAAAGCAAGGGTTCGCTCGACTAAATCTTCCGCACCTTCGCGTGGTAGCGTTGCATCTTCACTGTATGGGACCACAGTAAATAGTTTCAGCAAGTCTCCGATTGCTTTTACCAGTTCTTTTTTGCTCATTATCATGGTCTTAGAACTCAACAGACACAGCGCCACTAGCGCAGTCCCGTTCAGAGCACTTGCACAATTAATTCTTGTCATGACATTATTGGCTAACTGATTTACAGCGGGTGTAAGCCATTTGGGTTTGCGTTCTGAGCCATTTTTGTTTTCGCGCCAATCGGGCACTGTCGTATCGAGAAATGCAGTTAAACCAATAGGTTGGCCAAAGTTGACAAACCCATGCCCATAATTTTTTAGTTTTCGTATTGCGGAAAATACCTGTGCTGGCGATTCCTTCTTTTTAGACTTGCCTTTGAGCTCTTTCATGTAGCTTTTCACTTCCATGACATGCTCATAACCAATATACACCGGTACAATAGAAACGGGCCGATTAATACCTTTGACGATGGCTTGCATTGTCATTGCAAGCATGCCGGTTTTGGGAGGGAGCAATCTACCTGTTCGGCTGCGGCCACCCTCTGGGAAGTACTTCACTGAATAGCCTTTGTTAAACAACAACTCCAGGTACTCTCTAAACACTGCGGTATAAAGTTTATTACCTGCAAAACTTCTTCTCAAAAAGAATGCACCGCAGCGACGTAGAATGGGTCCCGCTGGCCAAAAATTCAAATTTATCCCCGCGGCAATATGCGGCGTGACAAGGCCTTCGTGATAGATGACATAAGTTAAAAGCAGATAGTCCATATGGCTGCGATGGCAGGGTATGTAGATGATCTCATGCCCGTTCTGCGCTAACTCTCTGACGCGTTCTGAGTACCCAATATCAATACCATCATAAATTTTATTCCATATGCGCCCCAGCAGCCGGTCACCTAACCGAATCAATCCTTCGCGATAATCAGCCGCAATTTCATCCACATATGCTTTTGCTTGTTCACGGGCTTTATTTGATGTGATCGATTTGTCGTTCACCTCTTCTTCGATAGCAAATTTGACACTTTCAGACCCTAACACTGAGTTATACAAGGTCGTTCGATCGAGTAATGTTGGTCCGCTTAACGTTTGACGTTTACGTTGAAAGTGAGTGCGAGCAACACGAATGAGCTTTTGTGCTATCTCTTGGTCGCTGCCATGCTGATCGGCAAGATATCGTGTAGATACCGCGGGCGAGTAACTAACAAAGTTATCTCGACCGAAGTATAAAACAATAAAAAGCTTTCGCAGCCAATTCGGTGAAGCAGATACTGCGATCAGTTGCGCTAATCCCGATTTTTCGCGACCCGCGGAACGCCCCCAGGTCACAAATACTGGCACCACCTGTAGATCAAGCTCTTGATTTTCTCTGTGTTGTGTGAACATCTGAGTAAAGGTATCTTCAATGTCCACTGGCTTGATTTTTCGCGTCAGTAAGCTTTGGGGATACTCAATCGAATATCGACGTTTTTCTTTATTACCGCCATATTCGACCTGGCTGAAAGGGTCAGGCAATCCCAACTGTTCTGTCGACTTTTGTAAAGCGACTTGATCAGTGAACGATTCAGTTTGCATCAAATATAATATGGGTTTTGTTTTATCGATACCTAACTCGCGTTCCACATCTGCAGGCACACTATTTACTTTCACTAACCAAGAAATGGGTTTGGTCAATAACCAGCGCAGTAATCTGGTAATGCTGTCCATCAATTGTCCAATAATGTTTGAGGTGTTGAATAACTGATTGAATAATAGCATGTTATGTGGGGAGTGTGCTTGTCCAAAACGGTCAATAACGCTTGAGTTTTCGATCAAACGGCTTATACTTTAGGTAACTGTATAGAAAAACAGGCTGTTTATGCGTCCACTAACACAACGACAACAAGAAGTTCTTGATCTCATTAAAACGACGATGATTGATACGGGTATGCCGCCGACACGTGCAGAAATTGCAAGACAACTGGGGTTTCGGTCGGCCAATGCTGCCGAAGAACACCTCAAAGCTCTTGCAAAAAAAGGTGTCATTGACATTCTTCCCGGTACCTCTAGAGGCATCAAACTCAATATTGCACTCGATGATGAAGCTGAAGAAGGTATACCGCTCATTGGTCGTGTCGCAGCAGGTGAACCAATCCTGGCGCAGGAACATGTTGAGGCGCACTACAAAGTTGATCCGAGCCTATTTCACCCGCAGGTTGACTATTTTCTTCGCGTCAGTGGTTTGAGTATGAAAGACGTCGGTATAATGGACGGTGATTTGCTGGCGGTACATAAAACACAAGACGTTAGAAACGGACAAGTGGTTGTGGCTAGAGTGGATGAAGATGTCACCGTTAAACGACTTGAAAAACAGGGCTCACAAGTTATTTTACACGCTGAAAACGACGATTTTTCGCCCATCAAAGTCGACTTGGCGAGTCAATACTTCACCATCGAAGGTTTAGCGGTTGGTGTAATAAGAGATTCAGGCAATTTTTAGTAAAGAATAGCCGTCCACATCACGCAAAAATACTAAAAAATCCGGCTCTCGAGCTGGATTTTTTGCTTTTCATTGACTAAAAAAATCAAGTGTAAAAAGAAAATCACGACTAATAGCGTAGATTTTTTCTTAAATGACTAGACGATTGCTAAATATTAGTTAATCATATTAACCAATTTTCACATTCACATAAAAATAATTACACACTTTTCACACTACAAATCACAAAAGGAAGGTGTAGTAGTCAATCGGGAGACCCACGGTGTGAAGCTATTCAAATTTGTTTTTCCGGCAATAACCTTCTTACCTTTTTTGTCGATGGCTCAAGAAATCGCAGCCGATCGAAGTGACTTAAACATGCGTGTTGGTGTAACAGACATCAGTGAACAGGTCTTTGGACTGCACATGTTGATGTTTTGGATATGCGTAGCAATCGCGGTTGTTGTGTTTGGCGTGATGTTTTATTCGATTGTTAAGCACAGAAGAGCTGTAGGTCATAAGCCTGCTAATTTTCATGAAAACGTCAAGGTCGAAATCGTATGGACGGTTGTGCCGTTTTTGATCCTTATTGGCATGGCAATACCGGCAGCGAGCACCCTTATCGATATGGAAGATGCTAGCGCGCCCGATATGACTGTCCTTGTCACCGGGTCGCAATGGAAGTGGCATTACAAATACATGGATAACGAAGTTGAATTCTTTTCGGTGCTTGCGACGCAACGAGAACAGATTGAGAATCAGTTTCCAAAAGGCGAAAACTATCTGCTGGAAGTCGATAGACCACTGGTCATTCCTACTGGCCAAAAAGTTCGCTTCCTGATTACGTCTGATGACGTAATTCACAGTTGGTGGGTACCTGATTTTGCAGTGAAGAAAGACGCCAATCCGGGTTTCATCAACGAAGCATGGACACGCGTAAATGAGCCTGGTGTCTACCGCGGTCAGTGTGCCGAGTTATGCGGAAAAGACCACGGGTATATGCCAGTGGTTGTAATAGCAAAAGACCCTGCTGATTATGCTCTGTGGATTAGCCAGCAAGAACAAATCGCAGCAGATCTCAAAGCAGAAGAGCAGCGATTGCTCGCGATGAACATGAGTAAAGAAGAATTAATGGCAACTGGACAGCGCTCTTACACAGCAGTGTGTGCTGCATGCCATCAACCCAACGGGGAAGGTCTACCTGGCGTCTTCCCTGCGCTTAAGAATTCTCCGCTTATTTTGAGCAATTTAGAAGGACACATTGACATCATTTTGAACGGTCGAACGGGAACGGCGATGCAATCATTTTCAAAACAACTGACGATGTCTGAAATCGCGGCAGTGGTCACATACACCAGAAATGCATGGGGTAATGACACTGGAGATGTTGTACAGGCGAAAGACGTTAACGCAGTTATGCAAGGCGAGTAAGAGGCACAATCATGTCAACAATTACGGATACAGCGGGTAATATTAACGAACACGATCATCACGATGATCATCATCATGGTGCGCCCAAAGGCATAATGCGCTGGTTGCTAACTACTAACCACAAGGATATTGGCACACTTTATCTATGGTTCGCTTTCATCATGTTCTTGGTCGGCGGTGCGATGGCGATGGTAATTCGTGCAGAGCTATTCCAACCAGGCTTACAAATCGTCGATCCTAATTTCTTTAATCAGATGACGACCGTGCATGGTCTGATCATGGTTTTTGGTGCCGTAATGCCAGCGTTCACAGGTTTAGCGAACTGGCTTGTACCTATGATGATAGGTGCTCCGGATATGGCATTGCCAAGAATGAACAATTGGTCTTTTTGGATTTTGCCTTTTGCCTTTTTGATTTTACTAGCGTCATTGTTCATGGAAGGTGGCGGTCCTTCTTTTGGCTGGACGTTCTATGCTCCTCTTTCAACTACTTACAGTAGCGACAGTACTGCATTATTTGTGTTTTCAGTACACATAATGGGTGTGAGCTCGATAATGGGTGCAATCAATGTCATTGTAACCATCATTAATATGCGTGCACCAGGCATGACCCTGATGAAAATGCCGATGTTTGTATGGACTTGGCTAATAACAGCCTTCTTGTTGATTGCTGTAATGCCTGTACTTGCTGCCGCGGTGACAATGGTGTTGACTGATAAGTATTTTGGTACCGATTTCTTTAACGCTGCAGGTGGTGGCGACCCCGTCATGTTCCAGCATATTTTCTGGTTCTTCGGCCATCCCGAAGTGTACATTATGATCTTGCCGGCATTTGGTATCATCTCGCACATCATCCCGACCTTCTCTCGTAAAAAACTGTTCGGCTATGCATCCATGGTGTATGCAACAGCGTCGATAGCCTTATTGTCGTTTGTCGTCTGGGCGCACCATATGTTTACTACAGGTATGCCTGTCGGGGCTGAACTGTTTTTTATGGTGGCGACAATGTTGATATCCGTGCCGACGGGAGTGAAGGTATTTAACTGGGTCGCAACAATGTGGCGAGGATCGTTGACGTTCGAAATACCCATGTTGTTTGCAATTTCGTTTATTGTCCTGTTCACCATCGGCGGTCTATCCGGTCTGATGTTGGCGATAACACCTGTAGATTTCCAATACCATGATACTTACTTCGTTGTCGCGCATTTCCACTACGTACTTGTGACAGGCGCTGTGTTCTCCATTATGGCGGCCGTATACTATTGGCTTCCTAAGTGGACCGGAAAAATGTTCGATATCAAGCTGGCCAAGTGGCACTTCTGGTGTTCTCTGGTGTCAGTCAACGTGCTGTTCTTCCCCATGCATTTTGTCGGTCTGGCTGGCATGCCAAGACGTATCCCTGACTACGCTTTGCAGTTTGCCGACTTTAATCAGTGGATCAGTATTGGTGGGTTCGCGTTTGGATTAAGTCAGCTAATTTTCTTGGCATTGGTGATCAAAGCGTGTCGCAAACTTGGCGAACCAGTGACTGATCAAGTTTGGGATGGCGCCGAGGGCCTTGAATGGGAAATTCCATCACCGGCGCCTTATCACACCTTTGATACGCCGCCGGTCGTGAGATAGGCAAGTCATCGTGAATGACAAAGATGAGCGCAGCAGTGAACAGACTGTAACTGACGCTTCTGCAAAGCCAAACCACACAAAAACCGTTGGTAAATTGTTTTTGCTGACGCTGTTCATGTTTGGTTTTGGATTTGCTCTGGTGCCTTTGTATGAGGTCTTCTGTGAAATTACCGGCATCAATGGGCGTACGGACGACAATGCTGCTACCTACGAAGCCGTTGAAATAGACGAAACACGGACGATAACCGTAGATTTTATTACGCGAACGACGTCAGGCATGCCCTGGGAGTTTAGCGTCAATACCAAGCGCGTCGAAGTGCATCCTGGCGAATTAAGTAAAGTAGACTTCTATGTGCGCAATCCCGCGCGAAGAGATATCGTGGCACAAGCCATACCTTCGGTAAGCCCCGGCTCTGCCGCATTATATGTGAATAAAACTGAATGCTTCTGTTTTCAGCATCAACCGCTTCAATCAGGTGACGAAGCGTTGATGCCAATGACGTTTTTCATCGATCCGCAACTGCCTGAGAACATAACGTATTTTACGTTGCAATACACACTCTATGACATCACGGAACGCGCTGGCGAAACGGTCGATGTTGCAATGAACACGACACTAGGAGATTAATTTATGGAACAAACAGAATATCAAAAATACTATGTTCCAGCGCAGAGTTGGTGGCCAATCGTAGGTGCTGTCGCACTGTTTTTAATTGCGGTTGGCGCAGGGCTAACTGTTATTGAAATCAGCAATGAGGAAAGTGGCCAAGCGCGCTATGTGCTCTTCAGTGGCTTAGCTGTCTTGTTAGTTATGATAACCGGTTGGTTTCGTGACCAAATTAACGAGTCGATGAGTGGTTTATACAGTGAACAACTTGGCCGCTCCTACCGTCAAGGGATGGCGTGGTTCATCTTTTCAGAAGTGATGTTTTTTGCGGGTTTTTTTGGTGCTCTATTCTACGCGCGTGTGATTGCAATTCCTTGGTTAGGTGGCGCGTCTAATAATGCAATGACTAATGAAGTCCTATGGCCAACCTTTGAAGCTGTTTGGCCTTTGATATCAACACCGGGCGGTATCGAAACACAAGCGATGGGATGGGGACTGCCACTGATCAATACGGTGATACTGGTTGTGTCTTCTGTGACCCTGCACTTTGCTCACGTTGGCGTTGAACAGAACAAGCGCAGTCAAATTGTACTGTGGCTGGCAATTACCATTGGCTTAGGTCTGATTTTCTTATGTATGCAAGGATACGAATACTACCATGCATATGTCGATCTTGGATTAACACTGCAATCCGGCGTGTACGGCAATACCTTCTTTTTACTGACTGGATTCCACGGACTTCATGTGACGCTTGGGGCTATTATTTTGATTGTATTGTTCGGACGTATCCTCAAAGGCCATTTCACGCCAGAAAACCATTTCGCCTTTCAGGCGGGCAGTTGGTATTGGCACTTTGTCGACGTCGTATGGCTAATGCTGTTCTTCTTTGTCTACATTCTGTAGGTCAATAGGGACGAGGGTTCGGAGTAATAATGCCGGTAGCAATTGCAAGTAACAACAGTAACACTATACAAGCAGTTGCAATGAGTCTGCGGCCTATATATGTGCTCATGGGGACTTTTTGGTCTCCTTTGAACATCACCATCATTGCTTTGAACAAATTAAATATCACTACGAGCAGTAACCCGCCAACAACAATCTTTACTGCTAACATTCTATCTTTCCTCGAGCGGTAACCATGACTATGTCTACGCGCAGACCATTTCCTATAGTGGTTACCCTAGTATCAATCATCTGCATTGTCACTATGTTGATACTGGGTTTTTGGCAGTTGGATCGCAAACAGCAAAAAGAAGAAAGGTTGACACAGATTGCCTTGGGTGCAGAAAGCGACGTTTTGACACTTGAACAAGCTATATCCGAACCGTCTAAGTACATTGACTACTCTGTTTCAACGACGGGAACCGCCGACGATAGACTGTTTTACATTGATAATAAGCTCAATGACGGAAAGCCTGGCTACCATATCATTCAACCCATTCGCACAGATTTTGGCTATGTGTTAATCAACTTGGGTTGGGTGTACGCCAGTGACAGAAATATGCTTCCGCCGGTTGAACCACTCAATGGCACGATAAACCAACGCGGTGTGCTGACGGTGCCTGCTGATAATGTGTTTATAAAAGAAACAAATACAAGTTATGGCCAATTTCCTGCTGTTCTGCAACAGGTTGACGTTGATGAAATTGAAAGGCACTTAGGCGTCGATACGTTTCCATTTATCTTGCTTGCCAATCCAGAAAAACCGTCAGCTTTCGTGAGGGAATGGCAGGCAGTTGTTATGCCACCAGAAAAACACCTCGGTTATGCAATTCAGTGGTTCGGCCTTGCGATTGCTGCGCTGACCGTTTATCTAATTAGCATTGGTAATTATTACAAAAAAGCCAACTCTGCAAATCCGCAAAAAACATAATACTGAGTTGAGAATTGAAAGAGAGAGGACAGTGAACCTAGACAACCCAACAAAGAAAAATCGATTAAGTTTTATCTTGATGATTTTCATTTTCATAATACCCGTTGTGTTAGCCAAGCTAGCACTAGACAACAACTGGTTTAATAAGGGTGCGACCAACAGAGGGATCCTTCTGGACCCAATTATCGAAGCACAAAGTTTGTTAGGTGATGCGCAAAACAAATGGCATTTTGTATACGTTTTGCCAAGTGAATGCTTGTCTGAATGTGAAAACGCAATTTATTCCATTCAACAACTCCACACAGCGGTAGGTCGAGAAAAAAATCGTGTCAATGCGCTGTTTTTAGCCACCGAGAAGAGTGCGACTTCGCTTGTCGGACAACTAGATGGCAAGACTGGGATTGAAGTGTTACAAACGTCACAAGAAAGTGTTAATAATTTGTTTAAAGACGTCGACCTAAATGCTATTTTTATAGCAGACACGTTACACAACGTTGTCTTGTATTATCCAAATACCAATGACAGGGAACAAGCCATCATGGACAGTAGAGATATGCTCGCCGACCTTCGAAAGTTACTAAAGCTGTCGCGAATAGGATAGCAGTAGACGAAGGGTAAACAATCATGAGATTTCTTTCACTTGCTTGCGTGTTTTTCGCTCTTTTGGTCATTATCTTAGGTGCTTACACTCGACTCACAGATGCTGGACTAGGCTGCCCAGACTGGCCTGGCTGCTATGGCTTTGCTGTTGTGCCAAAAGCCGAAGAGAAAGTTGAAGCAGCCAATGCCGCATTTCCTGAACGACCTGTTGAACAGGAGAAAGCATGGATAGAAATGATCCATCGCTATTTTGCAGCGACGCTGGGTTTGTTTATTTTGATCATCGCTACAAAGGCGTTTATTGGACGCAATAAACTACCGAATGCGCCGCTAAAACTCCCAATTTTCCTACTGATAATGGTTTGTTTCCAGGGCGCTCTAGGAATGTGGACAGTCACCTTGAACTTAATGCCAGTCATTGTCATGGCGCACCTTTTAGGTGGTTTTACAGTGCTGTCCCTGTTGTTCGTGCTCTATCTACGATTAACACCCTTCCGTGTAAGCAGTGGCAACCCAGCGGTCAAAAACGTAGCTAAGTTTGCAGCAATTGGTGTTGTTTTGTTGGTCGTCCAAATTGCCTTGGGTGGATGGACATCAGCAAATTATGCGTCTCTTGCGTGCACAGAATTACCAATTTGTGAGGGGAATTGGACGTCAAGGCTAAATTTTGCAGGTGCGTTTTCACTGCCGCCCGCGGAAAACTACGAATATGGTGTTCACAACTATGAAGAACGAATGACGATGCACGTGGTGCACAGGATTGGCGCCATTGTTGTGTGTCTTTATTTTTGCTGGTTAGCATCATTAATGTGGTTAAAAAGCGGTTCTCAATTACTCAAAAAAGCCGTCATTTTAATGCTGACCGTGCTGGGGATACAGGTCGCGCTAGGTATCAGCAACGTTGTTTACTCTTTACCGCTTACCGTTGCAACAATGCACAATGCGGTAGCAGCGTGCCTACTGTTGATTACGGTTTTTATCACCTATACCACTTATCGAAAATTTTAATAGCGAGATCCAATCATGGCTAGACAAGCAGTCGCAAAGAAAATAATAAACGAAAGCGCAAGTTGGCGTGATTACTATGAATTGACCAAACCAAGAGTTGTAATGCTCCTACTTCTCACCGCTTTGGTAGGTATGTGTTTGGCAACACCAGATTGGATTGATTTGCAGATTTTGTTTGCAGGCATCATTGGCATCGGTGCATTGTCTTCTGCAGCAGCAGTGATCAACCATGTTGTCGATCATAAAATCGATAGTTTAATGGCTCGAACATTTAACCGACCTGTTGCGAAAGGTAAGGTATCGCCGAAACGCGCACTGACGTTCTCATTCATTTTGGCCGTAGGCGGTTTTGCCGCACTTGCCTTTTATGTCAATATGCTAACTGCCTGGCTAACCCTTGCCAGCTTGGTAGGATACGCGGTGATTTATACAATGTATCTAAAGCGAGCGACACCGCAAAACATTGTCATTGGCGGTTTGGCAGGCGCTGCGCCACCACTGTTGGGCTGGACAGCGGTTACGGGCGAAGTGCATGCGTACGGGTTATTATTGGTTTTAATTATATTCACTTGGACACCGCCACACTTTTGGGCACTGGCAATTCATCGTGAAAGAGATTATGCGAATGCTGAAATTCCTATGTTGCCCAATACGCACGGCATTTCCTTTACTAAGACATGTGTGCTTCTTTACACCATTTTACTGTTCTTGGTGTGCATATTGCCGTATCTCATTGGTATGAGCGGAACAATCTATCTAATGGGTGCTCTAATGCTAAATACATGGTTTATAGTAATGGCCCTTAAATTAAAATTTTGGCCAAAACCAACGACAGCAATGGATACATTTAAGTTTTCAATTCTCCATTTAATGCTATTGTTCATCGTTTTGATGGTAGATCATTACATCGTTCTGTGACTTAAGGTATTTGCATGCAACCAAAATGGGTAATTCCTCTTGCTATCTTTGCGATAGGACTCGGCGTCTATTTAGCTATTACAATCTCTCCATCTGGATTCAATGAGCAGTCTATTCAGCAGAAAACAGCGCATATGCAATGGTACCCACAACCCAGAAAGCTTGCTGATTTCGAATTAGAAACACATAAATCTGCGTCGATGACCAATTCTGACTTGTTGAATAAGTGGACGTTGGTTTTCGTTGGCTATACCTTTTGCCCAGATATCTGTCCAGTGACTCTTGCACAAATCAATACGATTTACCCAGAACTGAAATCTCATGTCAAAGAAACCGACTTACAAGTTTGGTTCCTTTCTGTCGACCCAAATCGAGATGACACAGCGCGTTTAAACGAATATATCGGTTATTTTAACGGCGACTTTGTCGCATCGACTGGCCCTCATAATGTACTGTTCCCACTCGTGAGAAGTATGGGTATGATGTATTCGATCACTGAAAGCACTGACAATCCCAACTATCTGGTCGACCACAGTGGTTCGATAGCGGTGATTGATCCAGAGGGTAACTTGGTAGGACGGTTTAAGCCTAAACACGTACCGGGGGAGTTGGCAATTAGCGACGCTGATCAGCTGCTTGCTGATGTTCCGTTGCTACTTGCGAATGGTTGAGTTAAAACGAGGCCGTGCAGAATTTGCCGACGAATTGCCAAATTTGATTTATCAAAGTGCATCTTCTGTTTTGGATTTTATCTTTGATGGGCAATCAAATGCGCTTGCTTTTTTAACACGTGTCTCAAATGAGCCGGAAGGTCAGTTTAGTGCCAATCGACATCATTTCGCTTGCATAGGTGGCAATCCAGTTGGTTGTGTTAGCCTTTGGCACACAGAGTTACCTTCAGCTTTCCATACAGCGACCTTTTCGAGTCTTAAAAAGTTTCTTACTGTTGAGTTATTCGAGTATGTGGTTAGTATAAATCCATTGCTTGTGTCTACATTTGAGCCGCCAAAGGATCATCAACTTTGCTTTGGTCATCTTTCGGTAAAACAGGGGCATCGAGGTCAAAACATAGGCAGTAAACTGCTTGCTTACATCATTCGAATGGGGCATCAAATGCAAAAGCAAGAGCTTGCACTAGATGTTGAAGCGTCCAATGATGAAGCCTTGCAAGTATACGAACGTTGGGGATTTATCGTTAAAAGCGAACAAATGTTAGCGCCGCTGAATCAAATATTTTATCGCATGACCAGGCCGTTGTAGCTGATATGATTAGGTTGACATACCTTCACCAAATTAAATTCGATACCTTATGCATAAACGATATACTGTAGTAACGAAGCTGTATGAAAACACGGTATTTAATCGAGGAAAAATCCATCTTCGGTGGGCACAAACAAAGGGATGCTATGCCAATAATACCGTCCTTTTTGCGAAATACTCGGTGCTGTGCAATTTATGCGGTGTCTGCCTGGCAGCAATGTTTGTTTAAAATCGATTTCGATTGACTTATCGGCGATAACAGGTTCAATGGGCTCATTCCTAAAAAAACACGTCAATTGCTGTAGTTGAATGTCTGATGTCTCTAAAAGATACAGGCTTATTTTGTCCAAATATTCTCCAGGTTTTACCTCGGGATCACTCGGCGTCACTGCTTTTACCGGTAGCGCAAGGCTATTTAGTTTTACTTTAAGTGATGCTAGGTCAGCATAAATACCGGCAGCGGGAAAACGAGGGATTGCACCTTTATCTGAAAAACTGGCCACTGCACCAGAATGCTGACCGAAACCAGTGAAATCTATCTCAATAATATGCTTCTTTAGCGCTTCGTTGTGCTCACCATAGGGATAAGCTAACCAGCGCTTTGTATAACCTAATTGTTCTCTTATTTTTTTCTCTGCAAGTGTGATGTTTGCTGTAGTCCGTTTGAGCCAAGCCTGTTCATTTTCGCTGTGCTTGCGATCTAAAAGATGATGATGTCCTATTGTATGATTGGCGAAGGTCCCAAGCGGCTGCATTTTCGCGATTTGTTGCCACGTCAACTGATCCTCTCTGTTGCCAATCTCTTCTGGATTGATAAATATAGTGAAAGGAAAGTTGTATTGTTTTAAAAGAGGAAACCCGTGCTCGAAGATATTGGCGTAGCCATCATCGAAGGTTATTACAACACTCTTTTCGGGAAGTGCAGTATTTGCCTCCATTGCAGTTAATGCTGATTCTAGAGAAATGACAGTGTGATTCTTAGACAGATAGTCTACATGCTCGGCGAATAGTTCTGGCGAAATGCTAGTAGATGGCGGCGTTTCGTTGCTTACGTGGTGGTATACTAAGATGACAAACTCGGTGTTATTTATCTTTTCTTCGCCTGCAGCGTTAAAGGAAATAATGAATGACAACAGGACACTGCAGATCAGTTGATATATTAGAGCAGCTTTTATTTTTCGGACCATAAAATCACTTACGGCAACCAGCACAAGCAACTCCTCAAATTAGCTTTTCCGTTAATTCTGGCAAACATTACCACGCCATTGCTCGGTTTGGTTGACACTGCGATTCTCGGGCATATGGGGGCTTCTCATTTTCTAGCAGGAGCATCGATTGGCAGTTTAATCATCACTCAATTATATTGGATTTGTGGTTTTTTAAAAATGTCCATGACCGGAATAAGTGCGCAATCATACAGTCAAGCGCCGCATATAAAACTGCAGCGTTTAATCACAGGGATGTATTTTGCATTATCGGTCAGCGTAATCATCTTGGTATTCCAAACGCTATTTATCAACGCTGGATTGTGGTTTCTATCGAGCAGTCCTGAAGCAATAGAAAGCGCTAGCAATTACTTCAATGTCCGGATCTGGGGAGCACCCGCAGCACTGGTTAATATGGTGCTGATCGGCTGGTTAATTGGTCAACAAAAAACCATACATGTGTTTATTTGGCAGCTGACCATCAATATCCTCAACATTATTATAAGTCTATTTTTAGTCTACGGGCTAGACATGGGTGTCTCGGGAGTAGCTGCGGGTACCTTGATAGCAGAATACGCTGGTTTAGTGATTGGCGTATCAATTTGCTTATCGAGAATAAGCATTCTCAAGCTAAATTGGTCAATGCCAGAGTATTCCTCAGTGAAGGCATTTTTTTCACTGAATCTTCATATCCTTTCCAGGAATTTGGTTTTACAGGCAACGCTCGCTTTTGTCTCTCTGGTAGGCGCAACTTATGGTGTAGAAGCAGCGGCGATAAACGCGTTGATGTTGCAGTTCTTTGCGCTTATCGCCCTTGGGCTGGACGGCATTGCCAATGCAGTTGAAGCGATGGTAGGAAATGCTAAGGGCAAAAAAGCGCGCAAAGAACTCTTAGGTGCTGTCAATGTAGGCATTGTTTGGTCGAGCATCTTTGCAGTCATGTATAGCGTGATATTCTTTGTTGCGGAAAACACGCTTGCACAGCTGTTTACCGATCAGCAGGACATCATCAACGCATTCAAAGATTACGGATTAATACTAGTACTGCTGCCCCTTATTTCTCACATGTGCTTTCTCTTTGATGGCGTATACATTGGCCTTACTGAAGCCAAAGTCATGCGAAACACCATGTTCATCAGCACTGTTTTTGGATTCCTGCCAATCTATTATTTGTTGAAGGCAAGTTTTGGTAACGAGGCGCTATGGTTTGCTATGCTGAGCTTTTTAGCTTGGAGAGGTGTGCTGTTATGTGGTCATTTTTACTATAAACGAAGAAACGTCGAGCAATCGACGCTGTTAGAATAAGAGAGAGTAAAAGGAAGGGCTTTCCTTTTACGCTAATAGTAAGAGTGTTCCCCTGCTTGGTGCTCTGTCGCGTCTTTTACGCCCGATATCTCACCTTCAAACTGCTCCAAAAGTTGTTTTTCAATGCCATCTTTCAGGGTCACATCTACCATGGAGCATCCATTGCAGCCACCGCCAAATTGCAATACTGCTACGCCTTCCTTAGTTATTTCCGTAAGGCTGACATGACCGCCATGTCCAGCAAGACTTGGATTAATATCAGACTCAATGACATAATTAAGTCTTTCGACTAGCGGCGCGTCTTCACTTATCTTACGCGCCTTTGCATTTGGTGCTTTCAGTGTTAATTGCGAACCCATTTGGTCGGTAACGAAGTCAATCTCAGCGTCTTCCAAAAACGGTGCACTTTCACTGTCAACAACGGCATCAAAGCCATTGAATGGTAATCTAATGTCAGTTGTCTCTACTGCGTCTGGTGGACAATACGATACGCCACATTCGGCCTTTGATGTCCCGGGGTTGACAACAAAAACGCGAATATTAGTGCCTTCTGTTTGTTGTGAAAGCAACTTTGAAAAATGCGCCTGTGCGGGTTCAGAAATACTAATCATGTTTATCTCACTTACAAATCCATGTAAGAGTATAGCAAATTACTTGAGTAAAACACTCAAGTATTTTCTAATTTTTAATTATTGAGTATCATTACATGGAATAAAAATAATGGTGTTTGCATGCAATTGAAGATGAATCAACTTTTAAGACTTAGCCATAACTTGAAGATTTTACTCGCCATAGGAGCCCTGTCATTTTCTCAAATCATTAACGCAACTGAATTTACGACGCATTTAGCCGGCACTCCCAACGTGACTGTGAATAAAGCGCCTGATTTCCTCAATCTTCATGTAACGTCAGATTATGATTTTCTGCCGAAGTCTGATTACGATCCATCCATACCGACACCTGAAGATGTATTTGGTTATCCAATGGGAACCTGGCATATACGTCACGATCAAGTTGTCCAGTATCTACAGACATTGGCTGAAAAAAGCGATCGCTTAAGCCTTGAAGTGATTGGTCACTCTCATCAACAACGACCGCTGATGGTGCTGTCAATCACAGGTGAAGACAATCGAAAGCGACTTGAACAAATACGTCAAAACCGCGTTAACGCCATGCAAGAAGGAACAACGTTTAATAACGAAAACGAGCCACTGATCATCTACATGGGGTACGGTGTTCATGGAAATGAGCCGTCCACCACCAATGCGGCGCTATTAATTGCATATTATCTAGCCGCTGCAAATGACGAACGCGTGAATGCCATGTTGAAAGACACGGTCATACTATTAGACGCGTCGATGAACCCTGATGGATACGCTAGATTTGTGCACTGGGTCAACTCGCACAAAGGATACAACCTCGTATCTGATCCCATGCATAGAGAACATCGCGAAGGCTGGCCTAACGGGCGAACCAATCATTATATATTTGATTTGAATAGAGACTGGTTGTTGCTTACGCATCCAGAATCCAGAGCAAGAGTTAACTTGTTTCAATCCTGGCGGCCGCATATACACACTGACTTTCATGAAATGGGAACTAACACTACGTACTTTTTTCAGCCTGGTGTGCCATCCCGAAAAAACCCGCTGACGCCCGATATCAATGTCACGCTGACAAATGCTCTTGCAGACGCACATGCGACAGCATTAGATCAAGAAAAGCAGATGTACTTTACTGAAGAGCTATTTGATGATTTTTACTATGGTAAAGGCTCCTCCTATCCCGATGGACAAGGCACGATAGGTATTCTTTTTGAGCAAGCCAGCAGTCGTGGTCACTTGCAGAAATCCGAATTTGGCACACTAAGCTTTCCTCGAACGATAAAGAATCAGGTCACGACTTCACTGTCGAGCTTTGATGGCGCGTTGAAGAATAAAAGCGCAGTGCTGGCTTACCAGAATCAGTTTATTGATGACACCAACAAATTGATAAGCAAGGATGACAACTACGGTTATCTTGTGCAGTTGTCCAATGACACAACACGCTCTACGCGTATGCAGGAGATACTGCTCGCGCATAAAATACGCTTTCATGCACTCACACAAGAGACTGAGCTGGATAACGTTAAGTACAACACATCACAAACCATCTTTGTCCCGCTAAATCAACCGCAATATAGATTAATCCGTTCTTTGTTCAGTGAGAGAAAGCGCTTTATCGATAACACGTTTTACGATGTGTCAAACTGGAATATTGGTTTTGCCTTTAACCTTAATTATGCAACTGTTGAAAAAAGCGACAGACGTAAACTACGGTATTCTGATAAACCGCAGGCGCAACCTTTAGCACAAGAAGTAAAAAATAATCTAGATGTAAATGCGGTCGCATTTGCGTTCGAATGGCATGATCACGATGCGCCAAAGCTCACGCAATATCTATTACGCGCGGGCGTGAACCTTAGAGTCGCTGGAAAAGCATTTACTGCATCAACCAAGAGTGGTGCAAAAAAATTTGCACCTGGCGCGGTGATTATTCCGGCAGCGATGAATGACTTAAGGAGCGTTGCACGTTTACTTACTGAGCACAAACAATCTGCATTTAACCAGGCGGTATTCTCAATTACGCGCGGGATGACGGAAGTAGGTATTGATCTTGGAAGCCCAAGCACAAAACCTCTGAAGCTACCCAAAGTCCTCATTGTTGGAGGGAGAGGCACAACACAAACAGAAGTGGGAGAAATCTGGCATTACTTGGATGTGAGGGTCGGTTTACCTGCAACAATGATAGACACGTTCGATCTTATTGATATCGATTTATCGAATTATACCCATGTGATTTTTGCATCAGGTGACTACACCTATGTGAACAATGTTGCGATTAAAAATATCGACAATTGGTTAAAAGATGGTGGCGTGTTAATCGGCCAGCGTTCGGCGCTTCTTTGGTTTGAAATGAACAACTGGATAGCTCAAGACAGTCTGAGTGAAGCTGCCATGGACAAACCCTTTGAAACAGATAACCTGAAATATGCTGATAAACATGCTTTAGCGTCGAAAAAGCGCATTGCCGGTGCAGTATTTGAAGTTGAAATCGATTTAACACACCCATTGTTTTTTGGCTTCGACGAAAGCAAGTTGCCCGTGTTCAAAACCAATAATTTAATTCTTCAGCGCTCAGACAACCCATTTGACGACATCGCGGTGTATACCAGTTCGCCCTTGCTAGGCGGCTATACGTCTGATGAAATGCAGACGTTAGTTGCTGATACAACGGCGGTTGGCGTGACAACTTTGGAGCGAGGTATGGTGATCAGTTTTGTCGATAATGTGCATCATCGAGGATATTGGGACGGTACTAATAAGCTAACGGCTAATGCACTGTTTCTTCACGAATTGTTTCGCGAAGAGTTTTGATGCGCGTTAGTCTGTTTCCTTGTCTTGAGTTGCGTTGAATTTTGCCAAACTCATGCACCAGACAGATATTTTAGCATTTGGATTGCTAGTGAGTATTAACTCACTTATTTTATTTACGGTTGCTCCCGTGGTTAAAACATCATCGATAATACAGATGTGGTCAAAGCGTAGTTTCTGGACCAATTGAAAAGGATTCTGATTGTCGAGTATTCGCGCTTCGCGTCGCTTGCGACTTTGTTGCCTGGTATGACGATTCTTTTTTATCGCGGGATAAATGTTGATTGGTTGGTACTGATGCAGATACTCAGCAAGCAGTTGCGCTTGGTTAAACCCACGTTGAATAAGCCTTATATTGGAAACAGGTACGGGTAGGATGGCGTCGGGTAAGTCATCAATCTGACTGAGCCGATAAAGTACATATTGATTAAACAACAAAGCAAGTGCTTTTCCCGCCAGCGGCTGTCGACCAAATTTCATCTGATTGATCAATGTTGCGAGGATCCCCTCGTGCCAGCCAATGGCATGCAATTGATGAAAAAGCGGAGGCGCTCTATTTGCCATGACTGCAGGTAATTCAAGTAAGTTTTCACTTGGCGAGCTAAATGTCGATAGATCGCAATCGTCAATGCAATAGCTGCAGATAATATCCTCACTTGTCTGTCGGCAGAGCAAACATGTAGGTGTGAAAAACAGGGTTCGACATATGTCTATGAGGCCTTGATGAATTTTGTATTGTTTGAGTTGTCGAAGCAATCTAGTCTTTTCTCGTACACATCTTTATTATACGTTCTGCGCGCTACAATCTCATTTGTAAGCGATTAATGCATCTGTACGGAGGTGCAGAAATATCAACGAAGGAGCTCACAAAGAAATGAAGCCGAAGCAAACAGTGGTTTTTTTGCACGGTTGGGGGATGAATGCAAATATCTGGCAGCCGTTTTTTGACTCTGCGCAAGACATGCAGTTTGAGACTATTGCGATTGACTTACCGGGCTACGGCGAGCATAGGCAGTATGAAAATGAATCAAAAACTCTCCAGTCTATGGCCAAGTTTATCGATCGATGCATAAAGACGGAATGTGTCATCCTTGGCTGGTCACTTGGCGGATTGGTCGCAAAACTGCTTGCTCACTCAAATCCAGCAAAGTATCGAAAAGTAATTACGGTTTGTTCATCACCATTCTTCATTGAAGACAACGACTGGGTTGGGATGAAGTCAAAGGTGCTGCGCTTTTTTGCTGAAGAGTTGGTGATTGATCACAATCAACTTCTACGGCGTTTTGTCGCGATACAAACAATGGGTTTAGCAGATGCACTAGTGCAAAATAAGCTAATAGTGAAACATGTGTTTAAGCATGAACCTCCGTCTAATGAAGTGTTAAAAAATGGGCTTTTGATCTTAGAGAAAGAAGACGTTCGCAGTCACACAGCAGAAATAAATGTGCCTCATCTTGCAGTATTTGGAAAATTAGACAGCCTTGTGCCGAAGGCAGCTATATCAAAAATCGCCGAATTAAATGAAAACATGCAAGTCGTTACTTTTGATAAAGCTTCACATGCGCCTTTTCTATCGCATCCAGAGAGTTTTTTGCAGACGCTTCAACAATTCGTAGATAATCCATAAACAATCCTCAAAAAACATTAAAGAAACTTAAGTTTGGGCCGTTAACACCAATAGCCATAATAGTATTGGAGGGTTTATGTTGGTTTCTGAGCAAGGTAGCAGCTTACAAAGTGCATTTTATTCAGGTTATGAAGGCTTGACCAATGGCCAACAAACAATACGTCAGGCAAGCGCCGAGTTAGCTCAATCTAATGCGCACAATATCGATTTGAATCGCGCAGCGGTCAACCTTATTTCCGGTGAATTACAAACGAAAGTCTCAGCAGAGGTGATTAAACGCGCAGACGGTTTGATTGGTACAATTATCGACACCTATGCTTAATGCGTTAGTGAGATACTCCAGTTGAACATTTCCGGCTTTACCTCAACTCCTTTTCAGCTGCCATCCGCGAAGTTGGCACCATCCACACACGCCAATAACGAGAGCAATAGTTTTGGCACTGAGAACAACGCTAACGCTTCAGTTAACAAAACATCAAGTGAAGACATTGGCAAATCCAATGACTTATCCCCTGAAGAACAGCAAGTTGTTAAAGATTTAAAGGAACGCGACGCAGAAGTGCGCGCTCATGAGCAAGCGCATGCTGCTGTCGGCGGACAGTACGCAGGTTCGCCACAATACGATTATCAAACGGGTCCGGACGGAAGAAGATATGCTGTTGGTGGGCAGGTATCTATCGATATCAGCGCAGAGTCAGACCCTCAAGCAACCATTCAAAAAATGCAAATTGTGAGGCGTGCTGCCATGGCACCTGCTGAGCCGTCTGCTCAAGACTACAAAGTTGCTGCAGCAGCGACCCAAAAAGAGCAACAGGCACGCGCTGAGTTAAACAAGGAAAGTGATTTTGGCTCTCAATCTAAAGACAACGACAACGCAAAAACATCACCACCTGGAACAGATACCTCTGTAAATGCAGCCGCAATTCAGGCATACAGCGAGGTATCAGCTGACAGTTTGAGTAACGCCATTAGTACCTTCGCATAATTTGCCGCAACCAATCAGCCTTTCTTCTTAGCGTTGGCAAAAGCTTCGGCAAATGCATTGCCCATTGCTGCGTTTGCAGATTGCGGTTTCTGAGTGACTTTTTTGCCCGCGGGTCGGGTCTTAGTAGGTTGTCTCTGCGGCTTGTTGTTTGCTTTGTCAGCTGGTTCATCGAGCTTCATTGTTAATGCAATGCGCTTGCGTGCAATGTCCACGTCTGTGACACGCACATTTACCAAGTCGCCAGTTTTCACGACCTCACGAGGGTCCTTGATAAACTTATTAGTCATTGCAGAAATATGTACTAGGCCGTCCTGATGTACACCAATGTCAACAAATGCGCCAAAGTTCGCGACATTACTCACCACACCTTCAAGCAACATACCTACTTTAAGATCGCTAATTTCCGAGACACCTTCTTTGAACTTGGCCGTCTTAAATGCAGGTCTGGGATCCCTGCCAGGCTTTATTAATTCACTAAACACGTCTTTTATTGTCGGTAAACCAAAGGCGTCGTCCACGTAATCTTTGGGGTCCAGTGCACCGATAATACCGTCATTGCCGATAAGCTCGTTGATGGGGAGCGATGTGTTTTCGGACACCTTGTCAACAACAACATAAGCTTCTGGATGCACGGCGCTTGCATCCAAAGGATTTTCCGCATCTGCAATGCGCAAGAATCCAGCGGCTTGTTCAAATGCTTTTGGTCCCAAGCGGTCTACGTTCTTCAATGCACTTCTCGATGCATACGCGCCGTTTAAATCTCGCATTGCAACGATGTTGTTAGCTAGCGTTCTATTCAATCCAGAAACATAAGCCAACAAAGACGTCGATGCCGTATTGAGATCGACGCCCACTGCGTTTACGCAATCTTCAATGACGTTGTCGAGTGATTTTGCCAAGAGGCTTTGATTGACATCGTGTTGGTACTGACCCACACCGATAGCTTTGGGCTCAATCTTTACGAGCTCTGCCAGCGGATCTTGTAAGCGCCGCGCGATGGAAACTGCACCTCTCAAAGATACATCAAGGTCCGGCAATTCATTTGATGCCAACTCAGACGCTGAATAGACCGAGGCGCCCGCTTCACTTATGACAATTTTTTGTAGCTTGATATCGCTGGCAGATTTAATCAGTTCGCTAACCAATTTGTCCGTTTCGCGCGAGCCAGTGCCGTTCCCAATACTGACCACTTTAACCTTGTATTGTCTGCATATCTGCTCCAACGTGCGTACAGATTTATCCCACTGTTTTTGCGGAGCATGCGGGTAGATTGTCGTTGTGTTTACGACTTTGCCTGTCTGATCAACGACGGCTACTTTCACTCCAGTTCTCAAGCCTGGGTCAAGTCCCATCGTGACCAGTGGCCCAGCAGGTGCAGCCATAAGAAGGTCTTTTAAGTTCTTCGAAAAAACATCGATCGCTTCAATTTCAGCGCGCTCTCTCAACTGCGCAAAGAGTTCGGTTTCTAGATGGAGTGACAACTTAATACGCCAAGTCCAGTTGATGACCTGATTTAACCAGTGTCCGCGGTTCTTACACCCCTGTTTTAACTGCAGCGTGCGATGAATGATGTCTTCACATACTTTGTGTTTGTTATCTTCCGTTTCAGGGCTAGGGTCGAGTGAAATTGAGAGAAAGCCTTCGTTGCGTCCACGAAACATGGCAAGTGCTCTGTGGCTTGGGATCTTAATAAACTGCTCGCTGTAGTCGAAGTAGTCCGTAAACTTATCGCCTTTTTCTTGCATCCCTTCGATAACTTTACTAGTAAGGTGCGCTTGTTTCGTTAGGTGATTTCGCAAATTAGATAAGACGTCAGCATTCTCTGCAAATTGCTCTATGAGAATAAATTTGGCGCCATCAAGAACAGATTTTACGTCGCCTAAACCGTTTTCTTCATTAATGTAAGGTATCGCGAGCACTTCTGGGTCTTGGTCTGTTTCATCGAGAATGGCAGTAGCGAGCGGCTGCAAACCAGCTTCAATTGCAATCTGGCCTTTAGTGCGTCGTTTTGGCTTGTATGGAAGGTATAGATCTTCAAGTTCCGTTTTATTTGCAGCGCTTAGAATAGCCTGTTCAAGCGTTGGGTTGAGCTTGTCTTGATCCTTTATTGATTTGAGTATCACTTGTCGCCGAGCTGCCAGTTCTCGCAAATACACTAATCGCTGTTCTAGCGTTCTCAATTGTGTGTCGGATAACCCATTTGTTGCTTCCTTTCGATATCGCGCTATGAATGGAACGGTTGCGCCTTCATCAAGCAATTTGATGGCGGCATCGACTTGATTAACACTTGCATTTAATTCCTTGGCAATGGTGGATTCGATCATCAAGTTTATTCTCACTTATTTAATAACTGGCGTCTGAAATACCCGTTTGATATAGGGATGATTTTGATAATTAGAAGTGAAAAACGTCAATAAACTTGTCCTATTTCCGTTTTCTCACGTCTTTATTTTTTAGATTGCAGCGCTATTCACTCATTTGCGCTGTTAATGGCAAAACACAATGAATGATAAACAATAAGAATAAGGATACACAACCTATTATCAACCAATTATTCTGGCGTTTTTAGCTTGTCAGAACTAAGGCGAAATCAAAGTGACTCACTGCCTAAAAATCACTCAAAAAAACAAATCGATCAAGCGTATTTTCAGTATTGAGCAATTCAAAAATCGCACAAATAGTAAATCAAGATAGCCCTTTTTCGCATAGTAAGAATACCCATTAAAAAACATTCAGTAATTCCTAAATAATTCGAGTATAAAATGACACCTATTACGCTTGCACTTGATTGGACCCCCAACGTAAACCACATTGGATTCTTTGTTGCCCAACAAATGGATTTTTATAAAGAAAACCAACTGGACGTGCGTTTTATCACGCCAGCAGATGATAATTATCAAATCACTCCGGCAAAAAAGGTTGAGTTGGGTAATGCCGATTTTACGATTTGTCCTATGGAAAGCGTTATCAGTTATCGGACAAAATCAAGACCATTTCCGTTAACTGCGGTTGCGACGATTTTTCAAAAAGACCTCAGCGCAATTGCTGTTAAGAAGGAGTCAAGTATCAGTCGCCCAAAGGAATTAGACGGTAAAGTCTATGCGTCTTACAAAGCCAGATACGAGGACAAAATAGTACAAGAGATGATAAAAAACGATGGTGGAAATGGAACCATTTTAGTCGAATATCCAGACAAACTGGGTATTTGGGAGCGGTTGGTAGATGGTAAAGCAGATGCTACTTGGATCTTTTTAAACTGGGAGGGAATTCAAGCGCAAAACTACGAGAAAGAATTCATTTATTTTAGAATGAATGACTTCGATATTCCTTACTCATATTCCCCCGTCATTGCAGGAAACGATTTGCTTTATAGGTCACGCGAAAAGGAATATAAGCAATTTATCCAAGCGACAAAACAAGGCTATTTATACGCTGCTGATCATATACAAGAGGCTGCGCAAATTCTGGCAGATGTCATTCCAGAAAGTGAGCGAAACATTGACTTAATTAAATCAATCGAATTCTCGGTAGGTCATCTAGGCAATGAGAGCACTTGGGGGAGAATGGATGAAAACAACATACAAACGTTTTTAAGTTGGTTGAAACGACATTCGCTCGAAAAGGCTACATTAAGCCCTTGCGACTTGGTTACTAGTGAGTTTTTGTATAACGAAGATCGAATTTGACCTTCGCGTAACGTGCTTCAAACCTCTTGATTCGCCGTTCCTTGGCAAATCAGGCGCTTTCCATTGATACTATAAAACGCAGTACACTAGGGGTAGATAGGGCGCTTTTGCCAGCGTTTTGATTTGAGTATTGTGCCGATCGCAATGACAATAACGCTCAATCCAAACAGAGGGAATAGAACGCCCAAGAAGCCAATGATACCGATAACTGCGGCATCAACTTTGAAACCTTTAGGAGTGCGAGGTAAGCCCCAATGAGATTTAGGTTTACGGATCAAATACGACACAATGGAGGCGATGGTCGTTATGGTAAATAAAACTGCTAACGTCATTACGATAAGCCAATTGACCAGTCCATATTCACCTTGGTGAACACGCATAAACACTTGACGCAAGTCCATCAAAACGCCGACATCGCTCCAATCTAAATGCTTAATGGGAATGCCAGTAAACCGGTTGATGTGAAGAACTTGCTGGTCTTTTAACCAAAAGCTCTGATTCGTTACAGAATATACGCCGGTTTCCCCTTCAGGTAATGTAATGGTGATCTTACCTTTTAGTTGGCGTACGGCCTCCAGGTTTGCAACCTGGTCCATGGTGAGTGCGTCTTGTCCATTCACACTAGATTCAGAAGCGAGACCTTTTGAACTGCGCCAATGGGCAGGATATCCGGTATCAGTTTGCGCTTGAACCCATTTAAGGTTGTCTCCAAAAACGTCAGTCCAAGGCATGCCGCCAGCGAGTATAACAATCATACCTACTGAAAACCAAAAACCTCCAACGGCGTGAAGATCGCGCCAAAAGGTGCGCTTGCCACTTCTTATGCGAATGGTAAAAATCCCGCTTTTGCCTCCTCGGGAAGGCCACCATAAGTAGACCCCTGTTATCAACAACACCAAGAACCAACTGGCGACCAATTCCACAACAAGCGTGCCTGGTGTATCAAGTAACAACTCACCGTGTAACTTTCTGATAAGAAACATGAGTGTTTCTTTTTGTTCGAACTGCCCCGTAACCTCTCCAGAATAAGGATCAACTCTTATCTCATTTGTGGCTCGGCCAGGCATTTTCACTTGAAACGCCGTGGTTTGATTTAGCGCTTCTGGCAAAGTCACAGACTTGATTTCTCTTTCTGTCGACAATTTAGCTATTGACAATTGTTCCGACAGTGGCATTTGATTTGAGGATGGAGGTATTTGTTCAACAAATAAAACGGATTCATACTGAATCGCGTTAACATCATCTTTGAACAAATACACTGCACCAGTAACGCA